>JAQGOY010000080.1 GCA_028293375.1 Verrucomicrobiales bacterium
TTTTTTAGTCATTATCCTTCCCTTATTGTGCGCCCCTTTTCCGGGATGGAATATTCTCGTTTTAATCATTGCGCTTCTATTTTGGTATCAATGGGGTTCGCACAAAGTCCGAAAATCCATGCAGAATTGGCCTTCGGATTCGGCATCATTGAAACGAATCTAGCCAGTCCGTGGACCCCAAAAAGCTAACGCATCAAATTCACGAAATGGTCGCGGGTTAACTCAAACCTGACTGATCTCTCCGCTTGGCTCGTGGAGTGGATGACAAGAATTATGCCTGGCGAAAACCCAATTAGCTCGAAGCGCATTATGAAAGTTGGGAGGAATTACCAGAATCGGACTGATTCACTATGGTGATGCTTTTGTATGGGTTTCCTCGGACGCATTTTCGTTTTACCTTCCGGCGTTCATGGTCCACTCGTTAGAATTCGGTCTGATTCCCGAATCAATTCCTTCAGTTGACGGCGGGTGCGAATCCAAAGATTGTATGGTCATGATCGATTTCAACCAGAACCAGAGCGCCGGCAGACAGAAATCCAGCCCTCGCCGTTGGATCGAATTGCACGTCAGAATGCAAGGTGCCAGGCCACCCATTTCTCGCGTGATTCTCGTGCCTGCTGATGCCACGTTTGGGTGGCTCCATGCAGTCCTCCAGATATCTATGGGTTGGACCAACAGCCATCTGCATCAATTTATCGTGAACGGCAAATGCGTATCCGATCCCAAAAGTGATTTGGAGCCGTTGGAGGAGGGGACTGTCCTGGACGAAAACAAAGTCCGGTTGAACGAACTGCTCATTGAATCGAATCAAACCTTTCTTTACGAATACGACTTTGGAGATTCCTGGTCTCATAAAATCACGGTGCAGAATGCTTCGACGAACGCACCAGTCCTTTCCGATAGAGCCTTTTGCCTGGAGGGAGAGGGTGCATGTCCTCCTGAAGACTGCGGTGGGCTTCCCGGGTACGCTGAACTTCTGAGAGCGCTCAAAGACAAGAAACATCCGGAACACAAAAGCATGCAGGAGTGGCTGGGTCGACCCTTCGATCCCGCGCATTTTCTGCCTGAAAAGGCGAACCTCTGGCTGGCCAAATTGAAATGGCCAAAGGTAACCGAATCGGCTCTCCGAAAAATCTTAATGGCGCGCGACGGTTACGTGGGCGAATAGCCGTTGTTGTTTATTCCTTATTACAAGGTCACTATGCTGCCTAATACAGTGCAACAGTCCATTGTTTGTCAGACTTCGCGTCTCATTCTGCGCAAATTCAATGAAAGCGATTTGGACTCACTCCTCGGCTTTCGGGGTGATCCAGAGGTCATGCATTTTTCCGTCACGGGACCTGAAACACGAGAGGATATTCAAACCAAGTATCTACCCAGCTGTTTGAGGCGTTATTTCCGAGATGGCTTGGGTCAGTGGGCAGTCGTGCGAAAGAGTGACGGCCTATGTATAGGCGAGTGTGGAATTTGCGCACAGGACGTGGATGGTGAAAGAGAATTCGAGATCAGTTATCGGATGCGCCGAGATTGCTGGGGAAATGGCCTGGCGACGGAAGCTGCCCGAGGTTGCTGCGACTACGGATTCAATAAGGCCGGATTGCGCCGCTTGATTTCAATTATCGAATTCCAGAATGCTGCTTCAATCCGGGTGGCTGAGAAAATGGGGATGACATTGGAAAAGAGAGCCTCGTTTCATGGTATCCACGTTCTGATTTACAGCGTGGTCAATGCAGTCACTGGGACAGCCTGACTTCTACTAACCAATGAACTGATTAATAATGATTCGTTTGGTGAACAGAATCACCCTGCGTTTAACGGTTCCATTCTGAAACCACTAAAGGTATTGAAGAATCGCTTTGAGAGATCACCGCACCTATGAACCGATTATCCCTTTTCAAACAGACACTGGAAGAATGCCTTAAACGGCTAAAACCGTCATCAGAGTCTCAGACCTTGCGTTCCATTGAGAAGCAACTGGAGTATTTAATCTGGGGCGTGATGCTCTGTTGCTTTTTCAGTGCCGCCCCATCCCACGCCGCAGAACCCGGCGCCATTCCGGTTGGGCTTGATGCGTATCGAAACTGGGAACAGTGGCCTGTGCAGCGCATTGGCGTAAGGGCCTACATGCGCAGCACCTATGATCGCACCGGCGGAAACGAAAGCGCCGATGCCAGTCATTTCTTATATCAACTCGCCGATGACAATAACGTGACGCTCGATGTGCAGGGCGCCGGGATTCTTTACTTCTCACGCTACAACCACTGGCATGGCAGTCCCTGGAGGTACACAGTCGATGGTGCTGAACACATTCTGAAAGAGAGCAGCACTGCCGATCCAAATAAACCCGTCGCAGATTCCATTTTCCTGCCCGAAAACCTTCTTCCTGCTCCGCTGGCTTACACCTGGTCGAGCACTAAAGGCGCTGACTTAATCTGGGTTCCGATTTCTTTCCAAGACTCTTTCCGGATGGCTTACTCCCGCACTCGCTACGGAACAGGATATTACATTTATCATCAATTCATAAATGGCACGAAACTCTCTCAGTCCATCAAAACGTGGGACGGCAAAACCCCACCTTCCAGCGACGTGCTGGAGTTGATTAACCGCTCCGGCTCCGATATTTCCCCCTCAGGAATTGATGTGATTTCAGGTTTGGTGGACCATCTGGCTTTCAATGAATCCAAACTGTTGCTTTATCTCACCAATGCCCCCTCCACTTTGCGTAAACTGAGTTTTTCTGTCCCGCGTGAAGAGGCCATCGCGTTTGGCAGCGCCCGACTTCGTATTACATGGGATGATCGTGAACTGCCTTCGGTGGAAGCACCCATCGCTCTTTTCTTTGGCGCAGGCACTCTTTATAACCGCGATGAACGGGAATTCCTCGTCAAAGCTTTTCCAAGTTTCATTCGCTTCCACGATGGAAAGGTCGAGCTCTCCTGCTTTTTCCCCATGCCCTTTTTTAAATCGGCAAAAATTGAGTTGATCGGTTCCAAAGAAAAAAGTTTGGAGAACGTGATGTGGACGGTGGCTCGCCAACCCTCCTTGGAATCTCCAGCAAGGGTCGGCTATTTTCATGCTACTTATTTTGATTTCCCCCATCCCGAACCAGGAAAGGATATTGTCCTCCTCGATACCCGGAATACCGAAGGAAGCCGCAATTGGTCTGGAAGTTTTATTGGCAATTCGTGGATTTTTTCGGATCGCGCCAATCTCACCACTCTGGAAGGCGATCCCAGATTTTTCTTTGATGACAGCCAATCACCGCAGGCCTACGGCACTGGAACAGAAGAGTGGGGTGGGGGAGGAGATTATTGGGGCGGCTTGAACATGACGCTTCCTTTCGCCGGGCATCCCGTCGGTGCCAGGAATCCAAAAGAGGCAAAAAATCAGGAGGACATGATTCAGTCGGCCTACCGATTTCTCCTCGCCGACCTCATGCCATTCGGTAAAAACGCGGTTATTCGTCTGGAACATGGCGGCATCAATGAATCCACGGAGCATTACCAGACCGTAACCTATTGGTATGGTGCACCCGCCGCATCTTTGGTCAAAACCGACGAGTTGAAGGTCGGCAACATTCCGAGCGAAACCGCCCACCATTACCTTTCGCCGCAAGCTTCACCACCCTACGAAATCAAGTCCCGCTACGAGCTCGGTCCCGACACCATAGGCGCTGGGGGTTCGGCGGCGGTCTCTGCCACTCCTGCCGATTACGCGGAGTTCGAATTCAATGCTGTCCCTAACAAAAAATATTACATCTGGGTTCATGGCAAAAATCTCGACGGGAATAATATGACAGACGCGTCCTGGCTTCAATTTGACCAGGATATTGGAACTACGCATCTGGCTCCCACATACAGCCATCCCATGGGCTTCGGGAACTGGTTGGATCGTTTTCCTGCCGGAACTTATGCGTGGTCCAGCGCACTTCCCCAGGACCCTCCCCAAACCGTTATTTTTTCCAAAGAGGGCCGTCACACACTGAGAGTGCAGCCTCGTCAACCGGTCCATTACATTGATCAAATCTGGTTGAGCACCACCCAAACCAATCTTCCTCCTGTGAACACCCGTCCAACCCCAGGACCAAACGATATTGTTTTGAACCCTGTTGACGCAACGGATCTCCACGGCAAAATAAGGCGCATCGCAGACAAAGAAGCCGCCCTGGGCGTGACTTTGGAAATCAATGGTACCAACGCCAGGTCGACTGTCATTCCTGTCGAAACAGACTCAGGCCGCAAAACCATTGGCACCTCGGAATTCACCCTCAAATTGGATCCCTCCAACCTCGGGGTCATGCTGCGGCGAAAACTCGATTACTCCTTTCCCAATCAACGCGCTGAAGTTTACATCGCACCCGATGAAAACCGAGCCGCCGCCAACGAATGGAAACCTGCCGGTGTTTGGTATCTGGCAGGGGGTAATACCTGCGTCTTTTCCAATCCCAAAGAAGAACTCGGCGCCACCCAGCACACGGCGCAAACCTCCAATCGTCGTTTTCGTGATGACGAGTTTTTGTTGCCCCTCAACTTAACAAAAGGCCAATCTTCCATTCGCGTTCGAATCAAATTCGTCCCGGTAAACATACCATTGTTTCCCGGGCGCCCCCTGGACGAACTGGCGTGGAGCGAAATTCGCTACGACGCCTATTGCTTCATCACACCCAACTGGAACCCGCTCCAAAAACAGCCAAATAATCCACGGGCTCAAAAATAAACAATGTAAAATACGAATAAAAGATGGGCAGGATCCAAAACATGATTCATCAAGGTTCAATTCGCTCGCATGAAGCCATTTCATGGTCAAATATTCAAATGGTAATGCGTGCTCCGTCCACCGGACCCATCTTTAACAAGCATGCCTTTCTCAACCAGATCGAGGATGTCTCGGAGTGCGCTGTCCTGAGAGCACCTGGTCAATACGGCCCACTTCGAACTGGTAAGCTTTCCCTCAAATCCATCGAGGAGGCGATTAACGATAAGTCTTTGCCTCGCATTCATGGTCGCTCCGGTATGGATTTCCCAGAAACGCGACTTTGCCAGTACCTGTTCCAGGTCTTTTCCAGACGAACTAATCGCTCTTTGCAGGCAACGCAAAAACCATTCTATCCAGGGTGAAATATCCAGACTCCCTTTTTGACATGCCTCCAGGATTTCATAATAAGACTTTCGTTCCCGCTGGATTTGCGTCGACATGCTGTAAAAACGTTGCGCAATTCCCTCTGAGCGCGCCAGCATCATGTCCGCGATGGCTCGCGCCATCCGCCCATTTCCGTCTTCAAACGGATGAATGGTCACAAACCAGAAGTGCGCAATCGCCGCCTTGATCACTTGATCGATCTCGTTTTCTTTTTCAAACCATTTTAGGAAAGCATCCATCTCCTCATTCAGCCGATCGTGAGAGGGCGCCTCGAAATGAACCTTTTCTTTCCCATAACCGCCAGAGACGACTTGCATTGGCCCGCTGGAACCGTCTCGCCAAGCCCCAACTCGGATGTGACGTATGCCACTCCTTTTTGGTGGGAATAGACCGGCATGCCAGTCGAACAATCGTTCCTTGCTCAGTGGGCGATCAAACTTCCTGCTGGCATCGAGCATCATCTCCACGACTCCATCCACATTCCTATCCACGCGGCCGACTCCTCCAATATCTAAACCCATCTTCCTGGCAATCGACGAACGAACCTGTTTTGTATCCAGATTTTCTCCTTCGATTTGGCTGCTTCTCACCACGTCCTGGGTCAAGTTGAGCAGAGTCGCTTCTTCGCGAGGCTTGAATCCCAATCCATTCATTCTTCCCACCAACAAGCCCTGGGCATTGCGGGCTTCACCTAAAAGTTTTGCCAATCTTTGGCTGTTCCAGGAGAAAATCGGCCACTGTTTTCGTTCATGGATATACATAATCACCGCACTTTATGCGGAGAATATGGTGCATAATCACCGCAAAGAAAAGGATTAATCTCCGCACAAGTTGCGGTGATTATGCTTGGTATTCTCCGCATCGTGCCTGAGGCTGCGACGCACAAGAATCACCATTCGACACCAGTCCCACATTCTCGCATACAGCAACTCGTCGCTTTACGGTTGCATACTCTCCCACCGTGGAATTAAATCGGATCATTCAGAAACCACTCTCCATTCCTTGTTTTGGCGTTCAAGCGTTCTAAAATGAAAATAGAAATCTTCCATCCAGGAAAGCGGCACGGTTCCCATTCCTTGTTTTCTCTTTACACCGCGCTATTTTTGAGCGCGGCGGTTTTTACCGGTCGATCGCAACCGGTTCAATCGTCTGCCACTCGACCCGCTCCACGGACTGATCCCAATTCCCAGCTCGCTCATGAACAATTGCTCGCGAAGGCGAAAAAGGGCGGGATTGATATTTACTTCGAAGGCGACTCCATCACCCGCCGATGGGGTGCGACGGATTACCCACAGTTCCTCTCCAACTGGACCAATAATTTCTTCGGATGGAATGCCGCCGATTTCGGTTGGGGCGCCGATCAAATTCAAAACATACTTTGGCGGCTTGAAAACGGTGAATTGGACAATGTGAATCCGAAAATTATTGTCATCCTTGCTGGTATTAACAATGTCGTCAACCGCCCTCCTAATGAAGAAAAAATCGCCGATATCACCGCTGGTTTAAAGGCCATCCTCGATTTGTCTCGAAAGAAAGCGCCGGGCGCTACGATCATCCTCACGGCCATTTTTCCACGGAACGACAACATGGCGGTCGTTCCAGCCATCTTCAAAATCAATGCCAACCTGGCAAAGTTTGCAGACGGTAAAAAAGTCCGCTATCTCGACGTCAACGACAAGCTCGCAGACAAAGACGGTAACCTTTACCCGGGCGTGATGAATCCAGACAAATTACATCCTGCATTGAATGGTTATCAAATCTGGGCCGACGGGTTGAAACCGATTTTCACGGAGATTCTTGGACCACCCGCAAAAACGGATCACGCGCCAGCTCCCACTGGCGATCCAAGCGCTCGCAAAGCGACGAGTCCGTCCCTCCAGCAACAGTCGGCGAATTCTCCTGTCGGCAAGTAACCACGAACGGAAGCTCAGTATCCAACAAAGCGACTCCCCTGGTGAAGCGCCGAGTTCCCTGGGCCGCAAATCCTGCTGGCATTTTTTAGCCTAATTGAAAAGGTTGCAAAGGAGGTCGACTGCCTTACCTTGTCTGGCCGGTTCTCAGGAGCATTTCCTCGATAGGGAAGCGTTTTGGATTTTGGACTGTGAATGTAGGTCCGGTGAATGCAATGCAATGGCCCGAATGAACAAAAAGAAATATCGCGCGGCTTATGAGAATCTTGGTCCCGCGAGCCCCTTGTGGATTGTTTGCACGGAGTTTAAACAAATCCTGTTCGGACGTGCCGAGCGCAGCCTCGATTACCGTTTACGCTTTGACTGCGCTCCTGCCGCTTTCCGTGAGCTGGGTGAAGGAACCGTAAACAAAGCACTCAAGAACCTGGCCGAGTTCTACTATCAGGAATTGAGCGAAGAGGACACCAGACCCCCTTCCATCCTTGGCTCCTTTTCAGATAATATGGAGCTGCCTATTCATCTTCATTACTCCTCCGGAAACCAGACCGTGGCCGGGATTATCCGTACTGCCCCTTATCGGGACTATGAAATCACCGCCGACGGTGTTCTCGCACCACTCACTACGGGTATTGATCCATCATCGCCCGCTGAGCGCTCCATGTTGCGGCGAGCACTCCAGTATTGGGCCAAATTACGTTCGGAATGACCGCCACTCTTAACCAGTGAAATCCTGGTGATCCCATGCATTCTTTCGAGCCAGCCCGGTGGCCATAATTTTGCTTTGAAATAATAGCCATTTCGCGCAAAACTCTCCGTTCGCTTAATTAGCGCAGCTGTAAAATATTGGCATGAAACGTACGCACCATTGCAATCAACTCCGGCCTGCAAACATTGGCCAGACGGTGACTCTTTCCGGTTGGGTTCATTCCCGCCGCGATCTCGGCGGTTTGATTTTTATCGATATCCGGGATCGTGAAGGCCGCACTCAAACAGTCTTTGACCCCTCGAATTTACCCGCTGAATTATTCACCACCGCTTCGGGTCTGCGCAGTGAATGCGTCGTTAGCGTGACTGGCCCTGTACGCCAGCGTCCCGAAGGCACGAATAACGGCAAAATTCCCACAGGTGAAGTGGAAATCGCTGTCACCGCCCTGGAAGTGTTGAACATGGCCGCCGTGCTTCCGTTTCCCGTGGACGACCCCGAAGTCGCTGCCAAGGTTAACGAAGAGCTTCGATTACAGTATCGTTATCTCGATTTGCGCCGTCCTGAAATGGCCCGAAACCTCAAAGTTCGCAGCAAAGTCGCCACCGCTACTCGCGTTTTTCTGGATGACCAGGGCTTTCTCGAAGTCGAAACCCCCACTTTGTTCAAGTCCACGCCGGAAGGCGCCAGGGAATTCCTGGTTCCCAGCCGACTCCACGCCGGCCAGTTCTACGCTTTGCCCCAGTCCCCTCAGCAGTTCAAGCAGATCCTCATGGTCGCTGGCGTTGAGCGTTACTTCCAGCTCGCTCGCTGTTACCGCGACGAAGATTTGCGTGCAGATCGTCAGCCGGAATTCACACAGGTGGACCTCGAGATGTCATTCATCGAGCGCGAAGATATTTACAACCTGATTGAAGGACTGCTGAAGAAGGTGTGGAAAACCGCCTTGAATATCGAAATTCCAACTCCTTTCAAACGCATTTCTTT
>JAQGOY010000081.1 GCA_028293375.1 Verrucomicrobiales bacterium
CCTCCCCTGGATACGACCAGCAGAGCGCCTTGGTTTAAGCTGGCTGGGATCGACCAGGCCTACAGTGTCGAAGTGCGGCGCCATGAGAATCCGCTGATTCACTTTGCCGGAGGGAGCCAACTTCGCGATGAGGTTGGGGCGGCGAGGCTTTACTTCGACTAATTCGACATCCAACTTTGCTCTTCGGGCAATGCCGAAAAGGTAATCGGCGACACGTTGTTCGTGGGTTAAAGTTGGATCGTCCAAAAAAGCGGGATTGACGCTGGGGATAGCTATCAAATCCAGCAATAATTGCTCGCTTTCGGTCATTCTTCATCAGAGTAGCTGGAATCACTACGGCGTCGAGGCCTTTGATGCTGGAGCGAGCCAAATTTCCACTTTGTATTTCACCCGGCGTGCGACATGATCCTACGCATGACGGAGCCTTTGCTCAGACTGGACCTGCCGGGAATCAAAAAAATCAAAAGCGGCAAGGTCCGCGAAGTTTTCGACCTGGGCGAACATCTTTTGTTCGTGGCTACGGACCGTATTTCTGCTTTCGACTGCGTGATGCCCAATGGTATTCCTCGCAAGGGCGAAATCCTGACCCAGTTATCCTATTTCTGGTTTGAGCAATTTTCGGCTGTCGTGCCAAACCATCTGACAGGCTCGGCCAATGTTCTGCCGGTAGAATTACAAAAGTTCAGCGACCTGTTGCGGGGGCGATCGATGATCGTCAAGAAGGCACAGCCTCTATCCATCGAATGCGTGGTGCGCGGATACCTGGCTGGATCCGGGTGGAAGGAATATCGTTCGCAGCAAACGGTTTGCGGAATCAAGCTTCCTGGCGGGTTGACCGAGTCCTCCGAACTTCCAGAACCCATTTTCACACCGGCGACGAAGGCGGAGACTGGGCATGATGAAAACATTTCCTTTGGCGAAGCATGCAAACTGGTGGGGTCGGAGATCGCCCAAAAGGCACGTAGCTATAGCCTACGCCTTTATGCGGATGCGCGCGAGTTTGCGCGCCAGAAGGGCATTATCATTGCAGATACGAAGTTTGAATTCGGGATCTATAATGGCCAACTGGTGCTGATTGACGAAGTATTGACTCCAGATTCCTCTCGTTTTTGGCCCGCCGAGCAATACGAACCCGGAAAGCCCCAACCCAGCTTTGACAAGCAATTTGTCCGTGACTACCTGGAGACTCTGACCTGGAACAAGACTCCCCCCGCGCCAGCGCTGCCTGATCAGGTCGTGCAACGAACGCAGGAAAAATACCTGGAGGCCTACTTTAAAATTACAGGCAGGCATCTTTAGTCTCCATGCAAAACCTGGTAGAAGAATTTCTGCAACATCTCCGCCACGAAAAAGGCCAGGCCGAAAACACGCAGAAGACGTACTCCAACTCGCTCAACCGATTCGTGATCTGGGCAGAAAAAAACAAGCTGAGTGATTGGAAATCAGTGCACTTCGATCACCTGATGGGATACCTCCAGGATGAACGCGTGCGCAAAATGGAAAACAGGGAAAAAGAATCCATTTCCAAAAAGCTGAGTTCCGAAAGCATCTACCTCAGTATCGCAGCCTTCCGGGCCTTCTACCGGTTCGCCACCGACGAAAAGTTGGTTCCCCATAATATCGCGGAAAATCTCAGCCTCCCCCGCCGATGGAAACGCCTGCCCAAGGCGCTTTCGCCCGAGGAAATTACAAAAATCCTGTCGCCCGATCCAGCCCCGACGCCATCCTCCCTGTGCGATCAAGCCATCCTGGAATTGGCCTACGCATCCGGTCTTCGTCTTTCGGAACTGAAAAATGTTCGTCTGGAACAACTCCAGCTCGAGTCGAGGTTTCTTAACGTCATTGGAAAAGGAAACAAGGAACGGGTGGTGCCGATCGGCAAAAAAGCGGTGGAAGCCATAGAGTTGTATCTCGCGAATGGCCGTCCAAAACTGGTGCGCCCCAAATCTCCCGGCACGGTGTTTCTGACCCAGCGGGGAACCCCGTTTGCCAGCGTGACGCTGTGGCTGCGAATGAAGCAAAGAATCGCTGCCAAGGGAATCAGCCGAAATATCACGCCTCACATGCTGCGCCACAGTTTTGCAACACATCTCCTGGAGCACGGCGCCGATCTGCGGGTTATCCAGGAGCTGTTAGGTCACGCGAATATCAGCACCACCGAAATTTATACGCACGTTTCCACGACAAGGCTGAAAGAAGTCCACCGGAAATTTCATCCGCGATCCTGAGATTCACAATGCTTTGATCTCGGGTTGTTCAAGGAGCCACTTTCTTCTGGCAACCAGATGATTCATCAGGGAATCGAGATTTGCATCCAACAATTTTACGGCGTCTTCCGGTTTTTGGCCGAGGGCTGTGGCTCGAATTTTGACTTCGTCGAGGAGTAAATCCCGATAGCGGGCCATGATCGGCTTGAATGTTTCCTCGGTGTATTCTTTTTCGGCGATGGCGTTCACTTCTTTTAAATAGACTTTTCTAAATTCCGGATTTGCGAGTAACGGCCTGGAGATGTAGCCGCCTGGACGCCACCAACTGGCTCCCTCAGCCCCTATCTGACCAGGGTCGGGTTTATAATCTTTTTTGGCATTTGGGGGAAGATCACCTTCCATGCCGAAAGTGAGCGGCATGCTGGACCAGACCGCTTCTCTTGGTTTGCCGTCGTATTCTCCCCAGGTCTTGTCCTGGTCCCAGGCAAACATGCTCCATTTGCCCGTACCGCCAATGTCGTGGAACAAATAGTAATTGTTAAAGAAACCGTCCCAATGAGAGAGCACGGTGTTGACTGCGTAATATTTTGCCATTTCCGGGACATCGAACCTGGCCTTGATCAGCGCCCATTGCTCAGCAGGCTTTGTTTTGGTGGCCTCCAAATCCTTAACCAATTCCTCGAGATCTTTATAACCATCCTGCGGATTCGTCTTTTTCTCGTGTGTTCCAGCTACACCTTGCCCCATCCAGGTGGCTTTATAAAGGTTGCCTTTCTGCTTTAGGCCGTTCCTTCGCAAAAACGAGTGGTTCGGTTGCTCGATGATCAAGTGGTAACCTAACAATTTGCCGTTGACGGTGATTCGGGTAAAATCGGTCAAACATCCTGGCACGTTGAGCAAGTGATAGAGGTCAAATGCGAGAGGTTCTGCGAGAACGTAACGATCATCACTCTCAAAGATCACGTTAATGGTGCTCATACCGTGGAAGGGCTGGAGTTTGGTGAAATGCACTTTATAACCGGCAGCCCGCGGAACGATTTGAACGTAA
Source organism: Verrucomicrobiales bacterium (assembly GCA_028293375.1). Classification (GTDB taxonomy): domain Bacteria; phylum Verrucomicrobiota; class Verrucomicrobiia; order Limisphaerales; family JAQGOY01; genus JAQGOY01. Next base: position 3,256 of record JAQGOY010000081.1, read on the forward strand.
TCAAACAGTTCGGCTACCCCGTTGGTTTCAAAATAGAGGAATGCAGAATTGGGACGTGCTTCCGCCACGACTTTGACTGGGCGGGGCTGCAGGCCGGCAAACAACCGCTTTTCCATCCCTTTTTTTACGGTTTCCTGTTCGGCGTCCGACAAACTCCCGTTCATCCTGCTTTTAAAATCGGCAGCAAAAGCGTTCGACTCCTCGCGCAAGGCGCCCCAGTCGCCCTTTCCCTGCACGGCATTCTTAATCGGCTCCCGCATTTTGTCCCGCTTGGCCAGAGCCACCTCGACAAGGGCTTTGTGTTTTTCCAATTGTTCATCTTTGGAGTCCACTTCTGTGGTGACCACCCAGAGTGGAAACCCAACCTCCACAGCCTGGTCTAAAATTCCTTCGACTGTGGAGTCCAGTCCAGAAACATTTGTCCTGGATAAGCGGGCATCGACCACCTTGAAAAGTTCGGGGGAAGTTGCTTTTTGAAGTTCGGCCTTGAAGTCCTTCCTGGCTTTCTCGCTTTCATTGGCGAGATCTCCCTGGATCGATTCCAGATCGTCAGCATCAGCGATCTTGTTAATCCGAGATTTTTGATTGGCAAATTCCTTCTGGAAGAGAGGTTTTAATTTCTCAATGTCTTTCATGGAAAATGAAGCAACGCCAAGGAGCCGACTCCATAAATCAAAAATGGGGACTCCTGCCATGACTTCATTGATCATCTTCCAACGGGTCTGGTCATCCTCATTATAACCATAACGGCCAGCGCCTTTCTTCATCCGGGCAAGGTCATTGGTTCCGATGGAATAAACAAACGAGGAAGAAATCTTCCCGGGCTTGGGAATTTCCGTAATAGCAAACGAAAGAGCTGGATGGGGTTCATTGACTCCGGGGTACCAGGATTCCTGTCCTTCTTTCGTTTCAAGTTTAAACCTGACTCGGTAAATGCCCGAGGTTGGTGGCTTTATAATTCCAGAGTACTTCAGATCCTTGCCAACCAGAGCCAGCGTCTTTTCGGGACCTTCGATTCCCGTTTTCACTTCACGATAATAAGCGGTGACTTGTTTTACATTTGCGGTAGGGGGAACGGTAGCCGAAAGAGTGAGTTCGCTTCCCGGGGGTGAAACTTTTGGTTCGAGGGAGGCGGAGTTCAATCGTGGAATCAGGGTCGCTTCAAAAGTATGGTTTGTTTTGCCCGGTGAACCTCCAGCCATCGCACCAATAGCCCATTTGGAGGAAGCCCAATTTTGCGAGGTAAGGGCCGGTGAATTAGGCGAGATACGTTCCAGGGAGGCAGAAAAACCGTCAGCGGCCATTGGCCATCCATCGCCCGTTTTGTAACTTACTTTGTCGATTACTTTGCCGGAATTATCCTCCAGCGAAATGGTCTCCTCATCGGAGAGTTTGCCGGCGAAAGGACCCACGGCTTCCATGGAGTAGACCTTCTTGAAAGATTCCGGGTTGTTGGCGACGATGATAAACCCGTAAGGTTTAAGCTCGATTTTCGCTGGGAAAGTGAATTTTACTCCCTGCTTTAATTTCCAGCCCTCTATCGAAACCGGGGATTGGCCAAAGTTCCAAAGTTCGACGTACTGAAGGGGCGCGGCATCGTTTGGCGCCTTGTAAAAGACTTCATTAATGACAACGCCTGCTTTGGTTAGTAAAGCGGGTCCAATTAACAAACTTACCAGTAATAGCTTCCGTAGAAATGACATAGTGATCCCTTTAAAATGAGAGTCGCCCGGAAAGAATGGTTAAAATGGGTATCAATTGCAAATAAGGATACGAGTGCAATTTAACCCGTGCTAACTTGTGACACCGGAAAACCTATTTTGTTTCAAAAAAATGATTAAAAAAAGTGGTTGAAGTGCAGCAATAGTGTGATCGATTACTTTGACCAGCTTGTGGTTTCGTCTAGGCAGGCCAACGAAAGCAGTGTCATTCGCCCAGGGCTTGTGTTAAAAAAAGTCCATGGATGACCCGGAATCGCGACCACCGGCTTTACCGGAACTGGAAAATACCCCGAAAAAGCGTTTACCTGCCAAATCGGTGGTTTGGTTTACCCTGCTACTCGTACCGGCGCTCAGCTTGTTAGCGGTTGCTTTCAAATCACCAGACCTTGGAGCGACCGCTTTTTTTCTCAGTCCGCTAATGGCGCTTATTTCCGCTGTGGTATCAGTCAAAAGATTGCAAGTCAAACACCCCTTCCTGGTTGGACTGATGCTTACCTTGCTGCTTGCAATTGCGAACATTTGTATTTCAGCTCCAGGTTGTGCCGAGCTGAACAGGGGATTTCTGAGATAATTAGAATTGTTTGAGGACAGTCCAAAAAGCGTTTTTAGACCACACAGAAACCGATCACCTCGAACGATTCGGTAAAAAACATGGACACCCAAGAGCCAACACCGCCAGAGGTTCGCCTGACTTCGACTCCTGAAAAGCAGCTTCCCTCACCCGGAGTGATTTGGCTTTCCCTGCTGATAACGCCGAGCTTAAGCTTGCTGACTGCTCTCGCCCATTCGGAACTTATTGGCATAATCACTTTTTTCTCCAGCCCTGTAACCGCCATCATTGCGGGAGTGATTATGGTAAAGAAAATCCAGCCAAAATGGCCAAGGCTTGCGGGGTTCACAATCATTATCCTGCTGATGGTAGCCAATGCGAGCGTTTCCCTGGCAGGATGCGCCACCCTTAATTCCAAATAAGCTTTCATTCATGGAAACACTCGCCTTCAGACCTCATTCCCGAACACTGCTCAAGAATACGACATCGCGCTGCACAGTATGCCATATGCCCTGCCCTGCCGAGGTTTGGAAGGAGGGCTTTCCTGCACGTGTTTATCTGAACCGAACGTGTCCACTGCACGGGGAGCAAAGCTATTTAATATCGAGTGATGCTCGGTTTTACTGGCTGGCCAAGGGAAAGGAGAGCAACAGTTGTTGTGGAAGCGGAAGCTGTGTTTCAGCGGATGGATCGACGGAGGGTACTCTGGGTCGAAATGCGGAGGGAGCGGAAACGCTCGAAAAGCTTTCCACATGCCTGGCGTTGATCGAAATAGTGGAGCATTGCAACCTGGCTTGTCCGACCTGTTACGCCGATTCACCCGAAGAAAAAAGCACCTCTTCGGAGTTTATACCGCTTGAGGATTTGAAGAACCGTATCCAGGGAGTAATTGATCGGAAGGGAAACATCGAGATCCTCCAACTATCCGGTGGGGAACCGACGTTGCATCCGGAATTATTCGAACTTTTGACATGGCTCAAAGGACATCCGGCGATTGATTATATTCTATTGAACACCAATGGGGTGCTTCTTGCGACTCGCCCCGGATTTGCCCAACAGCTGGGCGACCTGATGCGAACAAAACTCCAGCTTTATCTGCAATTTGATGGGGTGCAGGAGGAGGGTCAAAAAACGCTCCGCGGACTGGACTTGCGAAACATGCGCCGTCGCACTATCGAAGCCTGCGAAAAAGCGGGAATTCTCGTCACCCTGGCCATGACAGTCATCCCGGAAAACCTTGCCCATCTTTGGGACGCCATCGAGTTCGGATTAAACCAGAAAAATGTCCAGGGCATCACTTTTCAGCCGTGCTTTACCAGCGGTCGGACCACGGAAAAAAGCCCCGCCAAGCGGCTGAACACGGCGGACATTATCCTGGGCTCCGTAGCCCAATCGAAAGGGCAACTCCAGTTTAGCGATTTCACGCCACTGCCTTGCGGCGATCCCAATTGCGCGACCATTTCCTACCTGCTTCGCTACGAGGGGAAGGTCCATTCCATCTCGGAATTCCTGAACCTTCAAAACCTGCAAGGTTTCCTGAAGGATAAGATACATTACACATTGGAAGACCTGGTGAAATGCGGGTGCGATTCCGAGCCATTGGGGGACCTGCTGAAGAAGCTGGAGCGATCGAGTTCGGTAGCGTTCAGAATCATGATCAAGCCATTTATGGACGCGGCCAGCTGGGATGAAGACCGGATCGACCGCTGTTGCACACACGTGATTCGGAAGGACGGAAAATTGGATTCCTTTTGCCGTTACTATTCGGGGTTTGATGGAGTAACCCGTTAAATGACGGTCACGAGCCCACAGCCGAGCGCATACTCGGCGCTGATCATTTGCGGGATCATTGCCAGCCTCCTTTATTGGCGGCGGCATTGGAAAAAAGATGAGCGCCTTTTTTACATTTACCTGGGCGGATTGGTGGCCGCTTTCACCGGCGCCAAGCTGGTTTATTTCCTCTCAGAAGGTTGGTTGTTCATTGGAAAGCCAGGCTTTTGGCCGGCAATATTAACTGGCAAATCAGTGGTGGGGGCTCTTCTCGGCGGCTATGCAGGTGCGGAATGGGTTCGAAGGCAGGTAAATTATCCTGGATTCACCGGGGATTTTTTTGCCGCGATTGTTCCTGCCGGAATTGCCATAGGCCGAATAGGGTGCCTGTTGCACGGCTGCTGCCTTGGTGTGGTTTGTGAAAGCACCTCTTTTTCCATGACCGATAAGAAGGGTGTCTCCCGCTGGCCCGCAGTGCCGGTCGAAATCATCTTCAACCTCCTGATTCTTGGTGTATTAGCGGCTTTGCGTCATCGGCGCATCCTGCCATTTCAACACTTCCACCTTTATTTAGTAGCCTACGGCGTTTTTCGATTTTTTCATGAGTTTCTGAGAGATACACCTCGAATCCTGGTTGGACTTTCGGGCTACCAAATCGCTTCAGCCATGATGGCAGGGTTTGGATTCTGGGCGTTTCAAAACAGGCAAAAGTTGCTAAAGGCGGGTGCAATAACCTCCAATTCTACTCAGGACCGGTAGAAGAACGCTTCCAGACGCAATTATGGTGGCGTTTTATCGAATATTACCTAACCTCGGCCTGTCCATTTAATTTATGAAACGTGCTTTAGCATTTTTGCTTTTTACTGCGGTTTTCCCAGTTGCTTCATTATTCGCTGCGGATCCTGCCTCCACAAACAACGTGTCGCTTCCCAACGGTTTTAAATACGAGGTTCTGGTTGAGGGGGACATTCCTGAACCTGTTGACCTCGATTTTGCTCCCGATGGCAGACTTTGGTTCACCAGTCGCCGAGGTTTCATTTGGGCCTACGACTTCAAATCCAAGTCCAAAAAAGAGATCGCGCACATCCAGGTCCCGTTCGAACAGATCAAAGGCAAAGAGAACAATGAGCGAGGTTTGCATGGACTTGAGTTCGATCCAAATTTCAGCAAGAACGGATATGTTTACCTTCATTATGCCACGTTGACAGGGGATCTGTTTACGAATCGTGTTTCGCGATTCACTTTTAAAAACGATCAACTGGTCGCTGGAAGCGAAAAGATTTACCTCCAAATACCGTCCACCCGCGGATATCACCAGGGCGGCGTTATCGAGTACAATAAAAAGGATGGAAAACTTTATATTTCGACGGGAGACAACAATGTTTCCAACGAAACCAAGAAGTTTTTTGATGATCCGAACAATCCTCCCCAGAATCTAGGCGATCTGCGTGGAAAAGTACTGCGATTAAATCTGGACGGCACAATTCCCAAGGATAACCCTTTTGTAAATACCCCAGGGGCAAGGCCTGAAATCTTCACTTACGGACATCGCAATCCCTACTCGATGAACATCGACCCCAAAACGGGAAATGTTTATGTGGGAGAAGTGGGCTTTGATGGCAACGAAGCCATTGAGGAAATCAATTTCATAAAACCGGGCGGAAATTACGGGTGGCCGCGTTGCAGTGGTAACAACCAGGGAACTTTCGGAGGTGACTGCCCAATCAAGGACGCCATTTCTCCCTGGATCATGTACGTGCACCAGCAGGGTGGAGCGTCGATCACCTCGGGGCCATTCTACCGGGATAACGGCGTCAAAAACTCATTTCCAAAGGAATGGAGGGATGGAATGTTCTATGCAGATTACTCGCGAAAATGGATTCGATTTGCAAAGGTGAATCCTGCTGACAACTCCGTGATTACAAACGTTCCCTTCGGCCGCGGTTTTGGTGGTCCTCTTTCAATGAAACAAGGCCCGGATGGCGCGCTTTACTTCAACGAATACGGTGGCTGGTTCACCGGATCCCCCAAGGATCGTCTTTCGCGGATCGTCTACACTGGCGAAGGCGTTGTCAAATAGTCGATTTCCCTCTTCTTTGTAACCAGCCCCACTTCGGTGGGGCTTTTTTTTATTTCTCCCCGGATTTAAACCGACTATCCTCCCGCAATGTTTTGGATCCCAGCGGGGTCTGGACTTTAACATGCGAATACTATCAGGAATCCAGCCATCCGGCGCGCTTCACCTTGGGAATTACTTTGGGATGATGCTCCCCTCCATCGAGTTGCAAAACCAGGGGGATGCTTTTTACTTCATTGCCAATTACCACTCCATGACCTCGTTGTTCGATGCTGAGCGACGAAGACAAAACACAATGGACGTGGCGCTTGATTTTTTGGCCTGCGGACTGGATCCAAAAAAGTCTGTGTTTTTTCGCCAGTCTGATGTCCCCCAAGTGACGGAACTTTCCTGGTTGCTCACCACTTTGACGCCAATGGGATTGCTGGAAAGATGCCACAGTTATAAGGATAAAATCGCCAACGGTATTTCTCCAAACCACGGCTTGTTTGCTTACCCGGTCCTGATGGCTGCGGACATCCTGCTCTACGACTCAAACATTGTGCCAGTGGGAAAGGATCAGAAGCAGCATGTGGAAGTGACGCGTGATATCGCGATAAAATTCAATGAAGCCTATGGCCAAACGTTTGTAGTCCCCGAACCAAGAATCCGCGAAGATGTTGCCCTGGTAACGGGAACTGACGGACAGAAAATGAGTAAGAGCTACAATAATACCATCGAAATTTTCGGCGAAGAAAAAGCCACCCGTAAAAAAATCATGGGGATGGTTATGGATAGCCGAACCCCGGCCGAGCCGAAGCCGGATGCGGAAAAAAACAGCGCCATTCAACTACTCAAATTAGTGGCACCCGTTGAAGTCAGTTCTGATTTTGAAAACCGTCTTCGAGCAGGCGGCCTGGGTTACGGAGATTTGAAAAAAGGCCTTTTTGAGCATTACTGGAATTATTTTGCAGCGGCCAGGACTCGACGAGCAGAACTGACTCAAAACCTTGACCACGTGAATGCGGTTTTAAAAGATGGGGCTCAACGAGCTCTAATGGTAGCACAACCTGTGCTCGAACGAGCTCGAAAAGCCTGTGGAATAACTTGAACCTTTCGTACGACCAACAATATTTCGGTTGATTCCAAGCTCCCCGCATCTGGCAAGGCTGGCCAAGCGGGAGTTTTCCTGTAACTTGTTGGAAGTAACAACACTACTTCCTTTAATTAGATGTTTGCGACGGAGAAGGTTTATCGCGCGAATCCAATGCCTCTACCAAAAAGTCAACGTTCCCGGCGTTTTTTGAATTTCGTGGGCTCACTTGCGACATCCGGGAATTTACTCCTTGTTATCCTTATAACCGGGTTTTATTCGAAGGCGGACGATTTTAGTGATAGAATCGCTGATCGCGCAGTGATCGATGCCTACGGAGCACTTCACCAACAAACCGATGCACGATTGGAACCTGCCGCCTATTTACCGCCTAAAACACGAAAACAATTGGGCGGCTTTGTTTCCATTCAATCTCCCCCATTAGAGAAGGCCGAACTAAATTATTGGACCCGTTGGAACACACCGATAATTCCACCTTCTGCGTTTAAAGCTCCTTTTGATCCGGCGGGTCCTTTTTCCTCACCCCAGTTTCCCACAAACATTTCCCAGCCACCGAAAGTGAGTCGTGCCACGGCTTTCATTCAGAAGCAACTCGCCTCACTTGGATTGATCGAAACTCTCGCACAATCGCTCATTATTATCGGACCAGGTGAACCCATTCCATCAGGAGCAAATGAAACAGATTTTTTTCTGGGAATTGGAATCCCCTTTGATCTTTTACGGCACTTTCATTCCCCGAGGAACCTGCAGACTTACGAATTTATCAAACAGTGCGTCCAGGCGAACCCGAACGATTCCGCGGCTCTCCACGAGGCCTTAAAACAAATAGAGTTTCGCTACAAGGCATCCAAACCTGGTTTGAGCCTGAGCCTTGAAGATGGAACCTCGGATCCTTCACTCCTCCGGTTACAAATGGGTGGAGGATTCAGAAAAGGAATCATTCCTGGAGGCAGCATTGAAGTATCGGAACATTTGCTCCAGGCCTTTACGAATGCCAACGTGGTTCTAACCACACCGACAGAAATAACAACGAACCTGGCTTCGGCGGCGAACTCTTGGTGGAAATTATCCCGCTCCAACCAACTGGTTTTCATAACGACACCCTACCCGCTGGTAGCGTGGGCGCAGGATAACGGAAAACCCGCTTTTTACATCAACTCTTCGAACAAGCAAGAGCACGTCACGATTATACCTAGATTTGCATCCCAGGGCGAGTCCGTCACCACCTGGTTTCCGGGCGAAAATGCTGCTTTAAACTTATTTGCAAAAGCAGGTCACTCTGTAATTCAGTCGCCGCTTCTTTTTCAAGGTGGGAATCTTCTCATGATCCGTAATCCTGCAACACGAGAAAAAATACTGATCACTTCCGAAACGGAGATTCACCGAAACATTGCGCTCGGGTTAAATCGAACGCAGGTTATTGAAGCATTCAGAACTGAGTTCGGAGGAGATCGCATCGTTGTGCTTCCCCTTGTCTCGTTTCATCTGGATTACGACATCTCCATACGTGTCGTCGGCAAAGATATTTATTGCCTGGTCAATGATCCAGTCTCCATGGCGGGTCTGATTGTCGACAAAGGCATTTCGCAATTGTTATCCGCTTCAAAAATCAACCCTGCCCGAGCCGAAATATTGAAGACGAAAACACACTCCGAGAAGCCCGGGGAGGCAATGCGTGAAATCCAAATTATCCTTAAAAACCTTCAAGGACCGACGGGCGCATACCCCGCATCGCTGGCTAAATTATTTGCGGTTCAGCCTTCCGACGCCGCCACTTTTAATTTGCAAATATTCTGCACTGCAGTCGACATATTAGAAGCCACAGATCCGAGGGAAAACTCTCCCATCCCGGCCTCCTATCTGAGGAGCTTGAAACGAACGCTCGATGCGAATGAGGCGCTGCACGACGAGCTGCGGAAACTGGAGTGGAAATTAATTACTGTTCCCAGCATGCCCGATCTCTATAAATCAGCCAATTATCTCAATGGTATACAGGGAGAACGAAAGTTCGTGATGCCTGGCCTGGGTGGTTATTATTCGTGGCTCGATTCGCTGGTCCAAAGCAAAATTGAAACAGCGTTGGGGAATCAGATTACGGTCGAAATATTGCTTTGCGCGGACCTTCAACAAAATCACGGAGCGCTTCATTGTGTTTGCTCCGTCTACCCGGAAAAACCCGAGTAACTGGATCAAGGCCGGGAGTGGCTGAGAAACCATTCGTAAAGTTTGGGGTCGTTATAAGCCTGTACCCAGGAATCATGGCCCGCTTCGGGATAAATCGTGAACTTCACCTCTTTACATCCCATCGATTTCAAATAGTCCACCATTCGCTGTGATTCATCCAGTTTGACCACATTGTCTTTGCCTCCGTGAAAGGCCCAAACAGGTAACGACTTCAAGGCCTTTTGCCTCTCTCCGTCGAGGAACATGGGACGTTGAGGAACGCTTCCGCCGCAAATAGGAGCTATGGCTGCGTAGCGTTCGGGATGAGACAACCCCAAACTCCATGTGGCAAATCCGCCCATGCTCAGACCGGTCAGATAAACTCGTTTTTTATCGACAGGATATTTCTCAATAACGTTGTCGAGGAGAGCCTCCACATCTTCGTTGATCCACCAGTCGCTGGTGGGGCATTGCGGTGAAACCACGATGAAAGGGAAATTGGTCATGTGCCCGGCTACTTTTGGAGGGCCATGTTTTGCTACCAGCCATGCATCGGCACCTCGCTCGCCCATCCCGTGCAAAAACAGGATTAATGGGTATTTGGCCGTGCTTTCCTGCTTGAAGCCTTCGGGGAGAAACAACAGATAGTCCAGCTTTGCCTTATGTTTAATTTCCTTTTCGAAAGTCTGAAGTTTTTGCGACCCCTGGCCAACGCTTGAATTTTGGGGTTTGGCTGGTAGGGCAGTGAGCAAAAGGAAAACGATAAATGCAGGGAAGCGATAAAGTTTCATGGTTACATTATTTTGAGTTTTGGGAGATCCTGGGAATCAATCATTCCCACCGGTTGTTTGGCTCGGTTGACGACGATCAAATCGTCAATTTGCTTCTCGTTGAATATCTTGAGCGCCTCCATGGCAAGTGAGGTCTCCTGGACGCAAATAGGATTCCTCGTCATTAACTCCTTTAAAGGACGAGAGAGGACATCCATGTCGCGCGCCATGTTCCTGCGCAGATCGCCATCAGTAAAAACACCGGTCAGCCGACCTTTTGGACTCACGACTGAAACGCTTCCTGACTTTGCTTTGGTCATGATCAACAATGCCTCGCGAACAGTCTGGTTTTCCATGGCCACAGCATTGCGGTCCCCGCGTCTCATGATATCGCCTATTGTTGCCAGCAACGCCCTGCCAATGGCGCCGGAAGGGTGATGCCGGGCAAAATCCTTTTCCTTGAACCCGCGCGCTTCCAGAACAGCCATGGCGAGCGCGTCCCCCATGACCAGCGTGGCTGTGGTGCTCGAAGTGGGTGCGAGGTTAAAGGGACAGGCTTCGCGTGGAACTTTTACATTTAAAACCACGTCACTGAGCTTCGCCAGGTTGGAACGAGGAGCGCCCGTCAGAGCGATTATCTTCACTGAAAACCGTTTAATCGCAGGTAACAGATTGAGAAGCTCTTCTGATTCGCCGGAATAGCTCATGGCTAGTACCACGTCCCCGTCATTGAGGATTCCGAGATCGCCATGCAAAGCGTCGACGCTGTTGAGAACCACTGCCGTTGAACCGGTGCTGGTTAATGTGGCGGCGACCTTTTGGCCGATGTTACCGGATTTTCCAATTCCTACGACGACACATTTCCCGCGATGCTTCAAGGCGGCGACCACCAGTTCCACCGCCTCTGAAAAATGTGAATCAAGAAGTCCGCGCACAGCCCGCAGCCCGGCGATTTCAATATCGAAGACCTGTTGAGCTCGCGCCAAATGGTTCATCCCAAAGAAATACCGAACCAACGCCGAAAGAGAAAGCCGAACTTTTCATCCTGAACTTTGTCCATGATCATTGGCAGGCCAGTGTTAAGGTCAAGGATTCATCAGAACTTTAACAAAGGGTTTTCCCACACAACCTGAAGGCTCATCCATATGGAGCGAAGTGCAGAGCGTTGGAACAATGTCAGTGATATAAAACTCATCGGCGTAACGTCCTTTTTTAAATCCGGATCCGTAGAAAAGGACAGGCACGTGTGTGTCCTGATTGTAGGGAGTGCCGTGGGTGGTCCCGGTCTTGCCTGTCAATGGGAGAATAAAAGGTTTTAAGATGAGCATCATATCCCCTCCCCTTTCGGGATTGTAACCATTTTCCGCCAGCCTGCCAATCATCCCCGGAGTCCTGCCCTCCAAAAGTTGCCCTCTGGAGTAGCAAGCCTGGAAAAAACCGCTGGCAAAAGCGAAGTCTCGAATAAAGGAACTGACGTCCTCTGGCGATGCGTTGTTGAGATGCAACGTATCGTGATTAAAAAATAGATTTCCGCCGTAGAGTTTTGGCTGGATGAAGTATTTTCCCGGTCCAAACCTCGCGTTCAAACGACTCATCAGTTCGACCATGAATTCCAGCTCGTTGAAGCGTTGACCGTCCAACCCCTGTTCCCGAGAAAACTCCGGAGTTGGAGTTACACCATGATCTGCGGTAAGAACCATTTCGACATTAGCCAGGCCAATTTTTTTATCCAAATAAGTGAAGAACGAGGCCAACTGCCGGTCCAGCCTGAGAGTAACGTCCTGCACTTCCTGCGAATAGGGACCAAATTTGTGCCCTGCGTAATCGATGGCGGAGAAAGAAATGCACAACAAATCCGGTGAGCTGCCCTGCCCAAGCTTTTCCGCTTCAACTGTAGCTTCAGCAAATTCTTCCAACACCTGGTTTCCATAAGGCGTAGGCATGATGGCTTCAAATCCCTCTTTTTCTGTATAATTAATCCTATGTGGGAAGACAGAATTAGTTTCACCTGCCAGCCTGCCTTCACCTGCCATGCCATCCGGGTATTGATAACTGGCAGCATTTAGCAGCCGATTCCAGGTTGCTCCCGTGAATTGTGCTGCCCGTTTGCGCGAATTAAACTCGGCCACCCAATTTGGTAACTCTTGCCTATAATAGCTACTGGTTACAAAGTTTCCACTTTTTGACTCAAACCAATAGGCCCCTGCCGGCTTTTTCCCAGCGGGCAAAATCGCCCCCCTGTCCTTCATCGAGATACCCACGACTTTGGACTGATAGTGTAATCTCATCTGATCTGCAAAATTGGAACCGATGAAATTACGGGGAGACATTTTGCTCAGATTGGTCGCTGTTCCGACCCCGAAAACCGAGGAATCGTCACAGCAATAAATCTGTTTCTTTGTCTTCTTATCGATCCAATCATTGGCAATGATGCCGTGGAGCGCAGGGGTTGATCCACTAAGGAAACTGGCATGACCTGGACCGGTGACAGTAGGGCAATAATTATAACGGGCGTAGGTCATGAATACACCCTTATTGACAAATAAATTAAAGCCGTTTTTGGCAAATTGCCTGTCGAAGCGTTCCAGGTAATCGTAGCGCAATTGATCCACCAGGATGGCAACCACCAATTTTGGGGTTTGAGCGATCGACGAAAAAGCGCCGAGGCCCAGCGCCAAGCACATCAAAAAAAAAGTTTTCAAGCTCATGCCACGACAATTCCGCTGCAGCGTGCAGTGGGGGTATTGGACGTTAGTGGAGTTGGACGCATTGCGGCAAGAAACATTCGATCATGCTTGGATTTGCTCCCGTGGAAATCGAATTCCACGTCATTCGACTCTATTGTCAAATCTGAATTTAACTCGCTTGTTTTAATTTCAGGCTGGATACTTATTGCAGGCTCCCATGAAACCTCCATTTCGACCAGCAGACGAGGCGCGGCGCCTGGTTGCGCTTCGAGATTACGATTTGCTCGATACCTTACCGGAGCAGGCACTTGACGATCTTGCAGCGCTTGCAGCTCATATTTGCGAAGCTCCCATATCCCTGATTTCTTTGGTCGACGAAAACCGGCAGTGGTTCAAATCTCGAGTCGGTTTATCAATCCAGGAAACTTCGCGCGATGTTTCTTTTTGTGCGCACGCCCTCCTCGAGCCAGGAGTTCTGGTCGTCAATGACGCCGCTGCGGACGAACGATTCGCGAAGAATCCCCTGGTCACAGGAGAGCCCCATATTAGGTTTTACGCAGGCGCACCTTTGTTTACCCCGGATGGACAAGCCCTTGGCACCCTGTGCGTAATCGACAAGGTTCCACGGCAATTGACTCCTTATCAGTTGGATGCCCTGAGGATATTGAGCCGGCAAGTGATGGCCCAATTCGAGGTTCGTCGTCAGGCCCTGGAACTAACGGAATCCGAACATTTATTGCGCACCATTTTCGATTATCATCCTGAAGGTGTGATGGTCATAAGCCGGGATGGCACGCTAAGGACGATCAATCGCCCTGGTTTATCGATAATCGAAGCAAAAGAACTGGAGGAGGTCGAGGGCCAGTCGATTTATTCGTTTGTTTCATCCGAATGCCTCAGGCCATTTAAGGATCTCATCCATAAAACCTTCCTGGGCGAGCCTGGTGAAATAGAAATTCAAGTTCTCGGAATCAATGGCACGCCGAGATGGGTCGAAATGCACGCCACTCCTTTACTTGGGGAAAATGGCGCAGTAAACGCGGTTCTCGTTATCACGAGGGACATCAGCAATCGCAGGCGGATTGAGGCAGAAAGCCAAAAGCGGCTGAATGAATTGCAGTTTTTGCTGGATGCCGTCCCTGCACTGGTCTTCTACAAGGATCGGGAAGGGAGATTCATCCGCGTCAATCGAGCACTTTCTCTTCTCACGGGATTGCCGCCTGAAGACTTTATCGGAAAAACGGACGCCGAATTGGGTTCTCCTGAATGCGAGCGTCATCGTCGCGACGACCTGCAAGTCATGGAGTCGGGCCAGGCGATCCATCATCTGGAAGAACGAATCCACACCCCCTCCGGGCCCCGTTGGTTGCTGACGGACAAACTGCCACACCGCGACCGGTCAGGAAACATCATTGGAGTCATTGGATTTGCGGTAGATATCAGCGCGCGCAAACAGGCCGATGATGATTCCTTTCTGCTCACGCAACGATTTACGCTTGCCACGGAAGCCGCTTCGATTGGAGTTTGGGACTGGGACATCAAGTCAGACACGTGGTATGCGTCGCCCACTTACTTCTCCATGCTTGGCTACAAACCGGACGATGGATTCCTGGACAGGACATTCTGGCTGAATCGTTTGCATCCTGATGACCACGCCATGGTCGGTGAGAAGATCAAATCAATTCTCTCCGGCAGCAACGCTCCATATGAATATGAGGCAAGAATGCTTCACGCAGATGGAACGTATCACTGGATCAGCGTAATAGGGACGGTTCTTTCTGCTGATGAAAAAGGAAAAGCCCGCCGGCTACTTGGTGTCAGAATGGATGTCACAGCCCGAAAATCTGCTGAACATCGAATCCGCCAGCTGAATCGCGTTTACGCGATGTTAACCGCCATAAATCAAGCCATCATTCGTGAGCCAAATGACAAAGATTTGTTGGCTGCTACTTGTAAAATTGCAGTTGAAACAGGCCGGTTTGAAATGAGCTGGATAGGGTTGACTGATGGCCGGTTCAATCACCTGGAAATAGTGGCTCATGCAGGCGCCACGGAGAGCACGCTCGAGTTGCTCAGGGGATTGTTAATAGGAAAAGATATTGATTGCGCTTTCTCACTTCACGCATTGAGAACAGGACAACATGGGATTTGCAATGACATCGCAAAAGATCCGCTCACGGCGGGCTGGCGTGACGAAGCGTTGCGCCGAAATTATCGCTCCATGGCATCCCTTCCCCTTAAAAGTGGCGAAAGAGTCATCGGGACTTTCAATCTTTATGCCAATGAACCTGACTTTTTTGACGAAGACGAGATGCACCTTTTGGACCAATTGGCGACGGACATCGCTTTTGCGCTTGAGTTTCACGAGCGCGAGGTGGGTCGAAGAGCGGTAGAACAAGCATTGCGCGATACGGAGGCGCGGTTTCGGCAGTTGGCAGAGAATATCCAGGAAGTGTTTTGGATAACAGATCCGGCAAAAAACCAAATGATTTACATCAGTCCGGCTTACGAGAAAATTTGGGGTCGCCCATGTGCCGGTCTTTATGCAGAACCGCGCAATTGGCTGCAAGCTATCCACGAAGAGGATCGGGCTCGAATAGTTGCAGCTGCGGAGACAAAACAACTCCGCGGGGATTACAGTGAGACCTATCGCATCGTGCGTCCGGACGGATCCATTCGATGGATACATGACCGCGCCTTCCCGGTGAAAGGCAGCTCGGGCGAGGTATTGAGAATAGTGGGGACCGCCGAAGACATTACCCAACGACGCCTGCTCGAAGACCAACTGCGTCAGTCCCAAAAAATGGAAGCGATTGGGCAACTCGCTGGCGGTGTCGCGCATGATTTCAACAATATTCTAGCTGCCATCATGATGCAGGCGGAACTGGCGGTCATTGAAACCAATCCGTCGGCAGCGACCAAGGAGTTTCTCGACGACATCAAAGCGGCTACTGAACGGGCAGCCAACCTGACTCGGCAACTCCTCGCCTTTAGTCGCAGGCAGGTCATGCGGACGCGTCAGTTGGATCTTAATGAGATAGTCGCCAGTCTTACCAAAATGCTTCAACGGATTTTGGGCGAAGACATCCGTTTGCAGCTAAATCTCCATCCTTCCTCACTTCTTACACGAGCAGATGCGGGCATGCTGGATCAGGTCATTCTAAATTTGGTGGTGAACGCAAGGGACGCAATGCCTGGCGGCGGACATCTGTATATCGAAACAACGCAAAAGACTTTCACCCCGGAAGAAGTGATTCTGATCCCGGACGCGAGTGTCGGGCGCCACGTCTGCCTTCGCGTTACCGATACCGGGACAGGCATTCCGGCCGAGTATATGTCGCACATTTTCGAACCGTTCTTTACGACGAAAGAATCTGGAAAAGGCACCGGGCTTGGCCTTGCTACAGTCTTTGGCATAGTCAAACAACACGGTGGAGCATTGGCGGTGGAGAGCACCGCAGGGAAAGGAACCACCTTTGAAATTTTCCTGCCCGCATCGAACGAGATCGTTAACCCTCCCGAAAAAATATCTTCAAGATCCAAACCAAAGGGAGGAAACGAAACTATATTATTGGTGGAAGATGAGACTTCTGTCCGCACATTAACGCGCGCTGTTCTGGAATGGGTTGGTTACAATGTGCTGGAAGCATCCGATGGAGTCGAAGCCTTGAAAATATACAACGCCAACTCGGAGAAGATCAGGCTGCTCCTGACCGATATCGTGATGCCCGAAGGGGTGAGCGGGAGAGAACTTGCTGCGCAGTTGAGGATCAAAAACGCTCAACTGCGCGTTGTCTTTACCAGTGGCTACAGTGCCGACATAGCAGGCCGGGAACTTTCACTGCAAGAGGGCCAAAACTTCATTCAAAAGCCTGCTTCACCACAGCACTTGCTCGAAACGGTTAGAAACTGCCTGGATGGATAACCTGACTTTACCACAAGAATGCCCTGAAAGCATTTCAAACCGTTCTCCCTGCACTAAATTGTCCCATCAATTGCTTTTGCTCCCTGCAACGCGCAGCCCCAAAGCGACAAAAATAATTCCCGTCAACATTTTCATCCAATTTTCAAAAGAGGCATTCCCCTGAAATCTCTTGATAATCCGCGCAGCCAAAAAGACGAGTGTTGTGCAGTACAACGTTCCATTGAATACAAAGACTGAACCCAAAAAAATAAAAGACGCTGCCTTGTTGGGAGCGTCAGCGCTTACAAATTGAGGAAGAAATGCGAGGAAAAAGAGCGCGACTTTTGGATTCAATACATTGGTAACAACTCCCTGCAAATATATTGTGGCAATCATTTCTGGCTTCAAATTTGATTTTGAAAATTTGGCCGAAGACTTTCCAAATAAAGCGCGGAGGCCGAGGAAAAGCAGATAGCATGCGCCAAGCGTCTTAACGACCACGAATGCCATTGCCGACGTGGCAAGGAGTGTCGACAAACCAAATGCGGCGGCACAGGTGTGGATCAATGATCCTGTCGCTATTCCGAGGACCGATGCCACTCCAGCCCTTCTTCCCTGCGAAAGAGTGCGACCGAGAATATAAAAAGTGTCAGGTCCGGGAGTAATATTCAGGACCAGGCCTGCGACGATGAAAGCAATAAGATGTTGTGTGCCGAACATAATTCTTTAGGGAGAGCCCGTGCTGAAGCCAAAATACCGACCAAAGGAACGGGATTTCGTCGACTATGCCGTAAAATCCGCGTGCGGCCGCCGATTAGGACTGCCACCAAGCCGCCGCATTGTGTTGCAAACGATCCATTGAGCCAAAATAAACAGAAACCAATAATGGCGCCAGTTTAATTTCAAATTTCTACTTGGAAAAACCATCGGGCCATGCGTCGCGAGGCAAGGAAGCCATGGCAATAGCAATTAATTGTTGGCCGACCGCTGCGGCATTTAAATGGCCTCTTCGCACGATTTCACCATCGCTGTTCAAAAAGACGAAGTCTATGGCGTTGCATGATGGCGAAAAAAGCAGCCCGGTGGATTTCTTCCCAAAAAAAACTCGAAAACCAACAGTCGCACCCGTGAGACAGTCACCCAGTGGCTCGGCGCGGTTTCGCTCATCCAACGCCGCACTGGCAACCTGGGTGGCGACATCTTTGTCAAGGTAACTGGTGGCGACGATCTCATGGCCATCGAGCGATGGACGACCTGCCACGCTAGTTTCACGGAGCGTGTTGGCTTTAATTCTGTATACTTCCACGCGGTCCGCCGCCAGCAGCGCTTCCACCATTTCAGGCCCGCATTCGTTGAAGATGCGAGAAAGAGGATTCCCCTGGAATTGTTGCGCCAACGAATCCAAAGCGTGATCGAACTTTAGGGAAACCGCCTGGCCCGCGCGATGATTTACCGCCGCCGAACCCGTAAGAGGTTCAAGAGGAAAAATCCCACTCAAAGCCAGCAGCGAAGTTGTGTCCGTTTGCTTTTTTCCATTCAGATAAACGGTAGCTGCCGCCCCCCCGAAAACCGGATGCAGATTTCGGGCAACATGAATGTATCCTTCGGTGGAATTTTCCAATTCCGCGAGCCTCGCACTCATGTTGGTGCTGGATTGGAGGTTAAAAATTAAATAATTCTTCGAGGCATCGAAAGATTTTGGCACCTCCTGTTTGAGCTCCACCTTACTTGCGCCAAGCACGGCCACGAGTTGAAATCCGCGACGTCCCCTCGAAGCGTGGGCTGTTTTTTCAGCAGAAAAAGGAAGGTCATTCTGCCACGGAATGCTGAATCCAACAGAAGTTGTGGAAGGAGAAAGTTCCTGGACGAACCTGGCCAAGGTTTCCCCCTGACCCAGGTTTTCAGTGAACAAAATACAATTTGCTTTTCTTCCGGCAAGATTCTTACTCAGTTCCAGCCAGGCAGATCGAAAAACTGAGTCCAGTTCGCGCACCTGTTCGGGCTCCACGATTTTAGTGAAGGAAGAAAACGCAGGACCGATTTCCTCCGAACCTTGTTCCACATCAAGCCTCGTAACTTTGCAGAGCCCCAATTTTTCCAATTGCTCCCTGCCCAGCATTCTTAATTCACGCAATTCACCGGTAGTGGCGAAGAACTCGCATTGGATTTCCCCCGGGTAGAACCTTGGCGTATCAGTCTTGCGCTTAAAATCCACAGTGACCTTCGCTTTTTGAACCGAGACCAGTTCACCGGCTGAAACAATTTCAGATGGGAATTGTTGGATTCGAATATTGGGTTTCGGATAACTGGACAATGTTTCTTCGCTCACGCCAGGCATGTAGAATTTTTCCATTGCAGCCGTGTCAAATCCCTCCTTTGTCAAAAACTGCAGAGTCCTCGCTTTGGCGGCCTCGGAACTCAAAGCGATGGTATGGTTCGTATAATGCGCCAGAATAGGGTCGTTGAGATCCAGTTTTTCATCCAGCCCCCTTCGTCTAACCAGCGTCAGAACTCCTCGAACAAAGTGAAACTCGTGGGTTGGGGTGATGATATTCCCTGTCGGATTGATATCACGCCCGATGACTTCGGCATGCGCGGACTTCGCGAATTCGGCGGACGCGGGTTCCAGGAGCTGTAAATCGGCCGAAGCCTTTTGGGCTTCTCCCATCATCAACTGCACAACGAGATTGCTATAGGTAACGGTAGCCTGCGCCAACTGAAGCAAATTCGTCATAAGGCAACCATGGGTTACAGCAATCCAATCAGCCTTCCAATCTTTTTCTCCCAGGTTTGACGGGACAGAGAGCTTGACGCTGGGTCAAGAAATAGTTTGAGTGGCTCCATGGGTATGAGTTCGAAAATGCGGGTGGGTATTATCGGAGGTGGCCTGATGGGCCGCGAAGCAGCGAGCGCTTTTGCCCGATGGTTTGTTTTGGAGAAATTCCCCGTCCAGGTGGAGTTGGTGGCTGTATGCGATCTCCAGGATTCGTTGCTCGAATGGTTTCGAAAAGTTCCCACCGTCAAACACTTCCTGAAAGATCATCGCCAGCTGATTGCGCTGCCGGATGTGGATGTCGTTTATGTAGCGGTGCCGCACAATTTACATGAAAGAATTTACCTTGATGTCCTGGAAGCTGGTAAGGATTTGTTAGCGGAAAAACCGTTCGGGATCGATCTTGCGGCGGCTCAATCTATTTCGGATGCGGCCACTCGCTCCAATCGATTCGTGCGATGCAGTTCCGAATTTCCATTCCTCCCGGGAGCACAACGGGCCATTCAATTTGCCCAGAGCGGAAAAGTAGGCAAATTTCTGGAAATACGTTCCTGTTTTTGGCACTCAAGCGACCTCGACCCTTCGAAGCCGGTAAATTGGAAGCGCCAAAACAAAACTTGCGGAGAGATCGGCGTGATGGGTGATTTGGGCATGCATGTGGTGCACATTCCGTTGCGACTGGGGTGGAAACCGTTGCGAGTCTACGCCCAATTGCAAAAAATTTACAACCAGCGCCCGGATGGAAAGGGAGGAATGGCAGTTTGCGATACTTGGGATAACGCTTTGTTGCACACCGAAGTCAAGATAGGAGACGAGGAAGTTCCCATGCGCCTGGAGACCAAACGAATGGCACCGGGTGAGACAAATACCTGGTCCCTTGAAATTTTAGGGACCGAAGGGGGAGTGTCATTTTCAACCAAGAATCCAAAAACGCTTTGGGTGTTCGATCGGCAAAAAGAACAGATTTGGCAGAGGATTGACCTGGGTCATCAAATGGTTTTCCCGACCATCACCGGCGGGATATTTGAAGCAGGTTTTCCGGATTGCTTTCTTCAAATGTGGGCGGCTTACGCGGCCGAACGTGCAGGCCATTTGGATGGACGTTTTGGATGTGTAACCCCCGCCGAAGCGTTGGCCAGCCACCTCCTTTTTGATGCGGCGCTGAAGTCCTTCAAAGAAAAATCCGTTATTCACTTGAGTCTCTGATAATTATTGACGCCGTAACGAACTCTCCTAAGTTAGCCCCTTTTATGTCCCGAATATCCCGAGCATTACTTTCTGTCTCCGACAAAACCGGCCTTCTTGCCTTCGCACAAGTCCTGGCGCACGCAGGTGTGGAACTGGTATCCACCGGTGGCACCGCGAAAGCACTGCGCGAGGGAGGACTAAAAGTGATTGAATTGGGCGACTACACCGGATTTCCGGAAATGTTGGATGGCCGGGTGAAAACTCTGCATCCCAAAGTTCACGGCGGTTTGCTTTATATCCGCAACAACCCAACGCACGAAGCCTCGGTAAAGGCCCATGCCATTCAACCGATTGATCTGGTGGTGGTTAATCTCTATCCGTTCGTCCAAACCATCTCAAAACCAAATGTTCAGCTCCATGAGGCGATAGAGAACATTGATATCGGCGGCCCATCCATGCTGCGAAGCGCTGCAAAGAATCACGACAGCGTCACTGTTGTCACAGATCCGGCGGATTATGCGGAAGTATCCGAGCAGATCAAGTTGCACGGCGCCACCACGAAAGAATTGCGGAAAAAATTGGCGGCCAAGGTCTTCGCACAAACTGCGGCATACGACGCGGCCATAGCCAGTTATCTAGCCAACGCATTCCATGCTGAGACGGTCACTGCAGAGCCGTTGCCTCCAACCCTGTCTATTGCCTGCCCAAAGGCTCAAACCCTTCGCTACGGGGAAAATCCGCATCAAAAAGCTGCACTGTATGGACAATTCCACGACTACTTCAAACAACTCCATGGCAAAGAGCTTTCCTACAACAACATCCTCGATCTCACCTCGGCCGCGAATTTGATTTTTGAATTCCAAACCGATAAACCTACACTGGCAATTTTAAAACACACGAATCCTTGTGGCGTCGGCCAGGGGACCACGCTTCGCGAAGCGTGGGACAAGGCGTTTGCTACTGATACTCAGGCCCCGTTTGGCGGCATTATAGCCGTGAACCAAAGTCTCGATCTCAAATGTGCGGAGGCAATATCGGAAATTTTTAGCGAGGTGATCATAGCTCCCTCCTTCCATCCGGATGCCCTTGCTCTCCTCCAGAAAAAGAAGAATTTAAGACTCATCCAGTGCATCAGGAACCCGTTGTCGGATGGCATGCCTGAAATTCGCAGCGTTGGCGCCAAATCATTCCTATCACAGGAAAGAGACCTTCGCATTATCACCTCAGCCGATATCAAAATTGTGACACAGCGGAAACCGAGCCCCTCAGAACTGGAGGCCATGCTTTTTGGTTGGAAAGTGGTCAAGCATGTCAAATCGAACGCCATCGTTTACGTCGCCTCGGATCGGACCCTAGGCGTTGGCGCGGGGCAAATGAGCCGAGTGGATTCTAGCAGGATCGCGGTGTGGAAAGCAGGAGAAGCCAAGCTGGATTTGAAAGGAAGTGTTGTTTGCAGCGATGCTTTTTTTCCATTCCCTGATGGATTGATCGCGGCGGCAAATGCCGGCGCATCGGCAGCCATTCAGCCGGGCGGCTCAGTCAAAGATTCCGAAGTGATTGCCGCAGCCGACGAACGAGGGCTGGCCATGGCCTTTACCGGCATTCGTCACTTCAAACATTGAGAAGCAGCCAGTAAATCAGAGCAACCTGGCTGGCGGTTATGGTAATCAGCAAAGCCCAGGTAAAAGCTTCGCGCAGCCAAAGCCCGCTTTGGATGGTTGGACTCAAACTAAAAATAATTTTCAACCCACCGAGAGCGATCATATCACCATTCTTAAGACGGTGGTCCTTCACTGCCATCTGATTCACGCTAATCAGAGCGGCGCCGACCGCATGGAGCTGAACTCCTTCTTTATCCAGGGTAAGTGAGCAGTGTTCCTCCCAGACGCCTGGCTCGTGGGATACAAGGTCGTTTTTGGGCCCGCGGCCCACCTTAAAAGGAAAATGGCGGGCCACTACTCGTGAGCCCGCCTTTAAGCCACTTGAAATGTGAAGTTGTACCATCAGATCGGCGACTGAGGCACGTGAATGGAATCGCCAGGATAAACCGGAAGATCCTTCTTGGGGTCTTTCCGAGCCTCAATGACGTTAATGATTTTACGGTCGCCATTGGCCCGAAGCAAAATCACTTTCTTGCGATCCGCAAAGTCGGTGAAATCACCCGAGGACTGAATAGCGCGGACGACAGTCATATTCCCAGTGTACAGCTGGCGGTTGGGCTGCTTAACCTCACCACCGACGTAAAAATAGCGACTGTCTGGGGTAACAACGACCGTGAGCCTGTTATAAAAGGCCGGGACATACTTTTCGTGTATAGCACGCTCCAACTGCCTGGGGTTTAGCCCAGCCGCCTTGACATCTCCAATCAGATCCAGATGAATGGTTCCATCATCTTTGATGGTTTCTTCGTGAGGCAGCATCGGCTTCTCACCGGAAGTTGGATAATCGACTTTTATTTTGTCGCCCACCTTTAATGGATCATCAGGGGGCGCGACTGGAACGTCTTTGGAACCAGCTACAGCAGAATTTGGTTTTGTACTATTAGTTGGGGTTTCACAACCAGCGACAAATAAACAAGCCGCGAACCCACAAATGACCAAAAAAGACTTGAACAACTGCAAAACGTTCATATTTACCCAATTCCCAAAATTAATATTTTGACTTAATTCCCACCCGAGGCTCATCTGCCTTTTCATTTGGCTTCGATGATCCATTTCTTTTGACATCAGTTTTGTCATCTTGTTTACCGTAAGTCGCATAATAACCACCATAATAATAATAGTTGTCATCCGAACTCATACTTATGTTATTCAAAACGAGGCCGATCAAGTTTGCGCCAATTTTCTGAATCATCTGTTTTGTGCGAATCGTCATCTGCTGCGGGTAGCGTCGGTATTGAATGACCTGAATCACCATATCGACTTCGCTCGCGAGGATGGACGCGTCACTTACGCCGATGATCGGCGGAGAATCAAAGAAAACAAAATCGTAGCGTTTCTTCAATTCAGAAATCAGTTCCTTCATTTTCGTGGAACTCAAAATCCCCATGGAACTGCTGGGCAGTTTTCCACTTGGCATCACGTCGAGGCCAGTCATGGAGGTGGTTTGGATAACTTCTTCCAACTGCTTGTTTTTCAACAAGTAATTGGTCAGTCCCACATCGTTGGAAATTTTCAGGATTTTATGGATGCTCGGCCTGCGCAAATCAGAATCCACTACCAGCACTCTCACTCCGTTCTGAGCGAAAACCGTGGCGAGGTTGAATAAGGTGGTCGATTTCCCTTCGCCCGGACCCCCGCTGATCACCGTCATGGTGTTGAAACCCTCATTTTTTCTTGAGAACAAAATATTCGTTCGCAAGACGCGGTAAGCCTCGGCATGAGGACTGTCAGGTCCCTCCTCCAGCAACGAACCGACATTCTGAGGTATAACTCCAATGACCGGCGACTGCAGTGCACGTTCGACGTCATCAATAGTCTTGATGCTGGTATCCATGTACTCGATGAAGAACGCGGCGCCTATGCCTATGCAAAGTCCAACAATACACCCGAGCGCGATATTCAAGACCTTCTTGGGACTAACCGGAAAAAGCTGAGCAACTGCCGACTCGATTACAGTCACCGTTGAATCGGTAGGCAAGATGTTCTCGATTTGTTCAAGGTTAATTTTCATCGCAAGCGCCATGCGAATGCGTTGATGCTCCTCGAGTTCCCTTTTAACCTCATTATATTGTCCCCATTCCTGAGCCAGCCTATTGTTTTGCTCCACCTGAGACGCCACTTGTCTGGTGGCCGTGTCCAACCTGTTGCTTAAGCTCGCTACCTGGGACTCCAACCCCCCGATAATTCCTTTAATCTTCTTTTGCAAATCATCGAGTGCTTGTTCCCGGACTTTAATCATTTTGACCATTTCAGGATGATTGATTCCATAATCGCCCGGATTCGCCAAAACTTTGTGGGTAGCCATGGTGTAAGTTTCAGCAAGCGTGGTTAACTCGGAGTCGGGAAAAATGGTGGCCATGGAATGCATCAGATCCTCCATGGATTTGGATTTGATCTCGTTCAGGGTCGATTTCCACTTCTCATAATCTGAAGCGATGCCGCTACGAGTTTTTTCATAGTCCCGCAATGTTTCCACGTTCAGCAAAACAGTTTGATTGACGCTATCGCCACCCAGGTCAGGAACTTTGGCTTCAATTCGGATATGATTTAAATTGGACTGTGTTTCACGAACCTGCGCTTCCTTGAGTGCCAAATCTTCGGTTAATTTTTCCAGCGCTAATTTTCTAGTGAGGGCTCGGGTGCTCTTTCTGGAGGCCTTGTAAACTTCGGCAATCTTGTTCGCTATTTCAGCAGCTTCTTCCGGCTTATAGCTGTATACGTGAATCTCGATAAGACTGGTATTACGGGTTTGTTTAACATTCAGTTGCTTTTTAAGCATCTGATAGGTCATTTCCAGTGAAGGAACATATCCGCTATCCTGTTTCCAGCGGGCAGAGAGGTTTAAATTGGTAATGACGGGATAAAGAATGTAGGAGGATTGAATTTTATCGAACTCTGTATTGAGGAAAGTTTGATCGGCTCCGTAACTAACTTGCTGTCGGTCTAGGGGCGAAAGATCGGTGGTATCCCGATCCACGGAAATCTTGGCAAAGCTTTCGTAGGTTTTGGGGATGTTGAATGTGACCACGGTGACGGTAATCGCAACGAGGAAGAAAATGGTCAGAATGACCAGCTTCCTGAGGCGGATAATTCGCCAATAATCCAAGAAGTGAAGCTTTGAATCGGGTGAGTCTTGATTATTTACAGCATCCATAACGACAAAAGTAAAAAAAAGGAGGCTAGACCATTAAGTTCCAGCCTCCCTTAAAATGGCTACAGTAGTTTCTTAGTATGTAGCACGAACTCCGATATATGCGCGGTTACGTGTGTAACTGCGACCACCAAGATCGGAATCGAGTCTATCAAAGTTATATCCTGCTTCGGCAGACAAATGCGTGTTGAACTGATAATTCAAATTCGCGCCAACCACGTAAAAATCGTCTGCCAGATCATTCGCGGCACCGCCATTGAATACTGAGTGTTGGAATTGGCCTAGCACGGTGCCGGTCAAGTCCGCAGTAATCTTATGCGACAGGGAAGCGTAAACGCTGGTGGATTCCTGGTCAACCGTCAAACCTGCAAGGGTTCCGCCGGCGACATCTGTTGCATTCCGCTGGTGACGAACACCGAGTTGAACGTAACTGCCTTCCATATAGGTATAGGTCAGGTTACCGTCCACATAAGGGTTCCAAGTGTCCGAACTCAGCTTATGATAATCGGTATACTGAGCTCCGACACGAATCGAGCCATTGAGCTGAGAATTGATGTTCTGGTCAATTCCTGCATAGATGTAATGGGAACGAGTATCACGCAGTTTTGCGCTTACTGGACCGAGAAGTGGATCAATGAAAATGGGGTCATTGCTGCTGTAGTCGGTCTGGCCATATTGATAACCAAAGATACCAACGGTCTTCGGAAGAACCTGCCAGCGCAGATTGGCGGAAGCGAGGTGTTCCATGCGGTCCAACAATGCGGAACGGCTACCCACCCCGGTCTGCTCGTAATCGTAGAAGGTGTTCATGTAACCGACTTCCAAGCCGAGGACCTGGGTCAATTGAGCAGTGAAATTAATGTTCGCCTGGTTGCGGAGGTTGTTTCCGTCGGTGCGCAGAGGAAAAGTAATGGGACCGCTGGAAGGATTCAGGATTTCAGGTTCCTGGGCGATGGCGAACGAGTCACTCAGTTCGACTTTGTAACGTTCGCTAAAAGCGTGATCCAATTTGGCATTGAAGACATGGCTATGATCAGCGCGGTTATTATTACGATCGAAATAATAACGCATGGCGTAGGTGTAGCTGGCGCCAATATAAGTCTGGTCCAAGGATAGGTTGAGCGAAGCAGTGGGGCTTAATTCAAAGCCGTAACTGTCACGGGAGAGTGCGCTGGGTGAGGTGGTGTAGTTATCGTCGTAAAACCCGCGCAATGAAGCGGAGATGCTCCAAGGCTTCTGTTTCTCTGCTGAGGACAAGCCAGGCGCATAGGCAGCATGAAGACTAGCTGCGCTCAAAGCAACCAAACTGGCCGAAGTTAACATTTTTTTCATAGTTGTTGTGTTTACCCTTTTTACAAAAAATCCGCTGCACTGGTTATTTAAGCCCAGACTTTTTACTTAAGCCTCGCTTCTGTTGTCAAACTTAATAATCCACTCCTTACTCTTTTTTAGAGTTATCTTTCCATCTTTCCCAATCGACCAACAGTAACTGACCCGGCATAAACTCTGCAAATGCTTTCTGCAACGGAAAATCCCGCGGGATCGTTCCCTTCTGCATCATCTGCAAGGCCAGCATGCCCCAACCCCTCTGGTTTTTGGGTCTATCACCAATCATTTCGGTGACCAAATGCTTATCAAGTGTTCTTTCGCTTAAATAAACACCGTCTATCACACGATAACCGTCGTAGAATGCTAGAAAATCCTTTTGTGAATCCGCTGTCAACCATAAACATGGCTTTCTGCCGTACCAGGCCACCCCTGAGGGAGCGTCGCTCATCATCAAATTACTGGTCCTAAACCACTTGCAGAAGGTCCCTATTACCGGGGGATTGACCACGCCGGACGGCGGAAAGGGCCGGGCGACCATCGCAAAAAACAGTGGTAAGGCCACGATAAAGGTTAATGCGCCGTGAATTAAAAATTTGAGTTGTGGCACTGGCAAATCGATTTGGTCGGCCATCACCCAGTAGAACGCGCAGCCAAACAAAGAAATCAAAGGATAAATGACCGCCAAATGGTTTTCGGTGTTGTAAACGGGCAAGTCCAGGCTCACATGGGTTCTGCCAAGGGCTTGTGCCATCATCAATATTCCCACAGCCATTACCGAAAACAATCTCAGCCGCCTGATAAGTGGATTGTTGAAGCTCACCAGAAATCCGGACAAATACAATCCGATCATGAAGGTTCCGCCTACTTTAAGAAAGTCGTCCTGCAATAAATCTCGAA
>JAQGOY010000064.1 GCA_028293375.1 Verrucomicrobiales bacterium
AAGATGCCCTCCGGTGTGCGCCCAAAATCATAAAGTGCAATCGTATTCGGATGACACAGTTGGCTGGTCATTTGCACCTCGCGTTCGAAGCGAACCGCGCTGGCGAGATTCAGCTTGTCGGTTTGCAGCAGCTTCACAGCGACGGGTCGCCGCATTAATGCGTGATGTGCTCGATATACTGCGCCGAACGCCCCTTCGCCGATTTTATCACCCAGTGCGTACTGTCCAAGTTGTTTGGCGTTCAAGGCTGCCTTTCGTGCTGCCGCCTGAAGTCGATTCGCCAGCCGCATCAATAGAAAGACCAGTACTGCGCCAATCAGAAGCACTCCAAATATGGACCAGAATCCTGCCCGCAAAATTCGCAACGGTCGCAAGGCCTCACTCACTTCCATTTCTGTAACCAGTCCCAATTCGAAATCCTTCAGCCACGTCCAGGCGCCTACTACCTGGACTCCCCGGTAATCGCGGTAGCCGTTGGCATCTGTCCCGGAACGCCCTGCCAATGCTTCCCTCACCGAGAGAATAAAGGGAAGCTCGTTGCGGCGCTTTGGAGATTGTCGCCCTCCGGTCAAATTCACCATTGGGTCGCGCAACTCCAGCGTCAATGTTGATCGCGAGGTCACCGCGTCCGGAATTAGACCAGCTTGTCTCAGGTCATTGTCGAAACGGCTCTCCGAAATCAATTTGCCGTCCCGGTTAAATGCAAACGTCTCTCCTGAGTTCCCTCCTCGGGCGGTTCCCAGGATGCGCGTGAAATCTTTGTCGGGCTCAATCCGCAATGCCAAAATAGCGATTATTACGCCCTCCAGCGACCGGATTGGCGTCACCGCAAACATAGTGGGAACGGCCGCTCGCAACTGCCCCTGTTCATCGGGCAATAATGAAATGCTTGGAAATGGACGCGTAACTACAGACGTCCCGGTAAGACACGGCTGCATTTGTTCCAGGTAACCCGGCGGCTTGAGCATACCGACGAGCTGATCACTCATCGAGGCAATGACAAGAAAATGGGTGTCGAGCACCACAAATCCATTGAAACCGCGTCGATCCAGCACGGGCTTTAAATGGGCGCGCAATTCCGGTAGCTCAGGAGCGGTCAGTAGCGCCGCCTGCACTTGCCCGCCAGTTAAGGATTGTTGCAATAACCCATTGACCAGTTCCCGCACACGCTGATCTTCAGCCAGATTCTCGGCGTCGGATTTCACCGTGATCGACCACGTGCGCAGAGCATCTGCGTTCGCACTAAGTATGGTCTGAAGCGTACCAGCAATCTGCTGTTTCGTGGCAGACTCCATTTTGACCCGCAACCATGTTCCTATAAATCCCAAAAGCAGCGCTGCAACAAGGGGCCAGACCCAAAACTGCGTACGCAAAAAACTTTGTGTGCGCAACAACACGCTGGCCACTGTTCCCGTCCGGGAATGACTGCGTTTCGTTCTGGAGATTGAGTGGCTCATATTCGTCGCCAGGAAGAATCAATATTGATGAAGATGACCAAGAATTGGAGGCAATGCTACCTGCCAGCAATGATTGAGAATCTTTAAAAGAAACCAGTTCGCCCTGAAAGAGATGCGAGAACCGGCCCAGCGGAGTAACTCATGCCTGTTCCACTGGAGACTTCTCCTATCCCTGCTCTAAATTGAGTTAAATAAAGTTTGAACACCATAGGGCCTTACACCAGCAGGCCATCGTCATTGTCGTCCTTTAATAGTCCAGTTTTCCGCGCGAGACATTTATAAACCCGAGACTCGACTGGCAACGGCAGCGCTCCCACTTCCTTCTTGTAAATTTCTCAGGTAAACAAAAATATCCATTGACCCTCACGTTACGTGATCCCCGAGAGTGCAGGCACCGTGGCATACCAAAGCGGTTGTGCCGGGAAAATAAACGATGGCTTACACAGTCAAACAAGTGGCCAAAATGTCAGGCGTTAGCGTCCGTGCGCTTCATTTTTACGATGAAACGGGGCTGCTCAAACCTGATCATATTGGAACTAATGGATATCGATTCTATGAAGAGCCACAGCTCTTGATCCTGCAGCAAATCCTGTTCTACCGTGAGTTGGGGTTTGAGCTGAAGCAAATCAAAGGAATCCTGGGCCGCGCCGACTTCGAAAAGCTCGCCGCCCTCCAATCGCATCGCAAGGTTCTCCAAAAAAACCTTGGTCGAACCCACAAGCTGATTGAGACCATCGACAAAACCATTCAGCACTTGAAAGGAACAAAGAAAATGAAAAGTCAGGAAATGTTTGCAGGCTTCAGCGTGGCGAAAGGGGAAAGTCGATTCGGCGACAAAGTGAAACTTGGGGGAGAACCCAACGATTGCAAGGTTTCGGCAAGGGACACTGGCGGCGCCATGTGCGTGTTTGAGTTCACCGGAAGCGGGGGTGGACCAAATCACCTCCACCACGAACAGGACGAGTGGATTTATATCCTGGAGGGCGAATTCGAATTCGTTGTGGCTGACAAGCGGTTCTGTGTCGGCCCCGGGGAATCGGTCTTCATACCCCGCAAGGTTAAGCATGTGTGGGGATGTGTTAACGGGCAACCAGGAAAAGTTTTAAACGTTTATCAACCCGCCGGCAAAATGGAGGATTTCTTTTACTCCGTCAGCAAGGCGCCGTTCATGCCGACAATCGAACAGGTGGTCAATAAAACTTATCAGAAGGAACAGATCGAAAAACTACACCAGTTATTCGAGGATCACGGGATGGATTTGCTCGGACCACCAATGGGTTTTGAGTTATAGCACTCCAGCGAGTATCCAGTGGTTCCTTTGCTTCAGAAGGGAGGACGCCTATTCCGCTGCCTGAACGGTCCTTTGGCGTGCCTTGAATTCGGGCCTCCAATAGTATAACTTTTTTCAAGGGCTCCAAGTCATGGCAGATGAGATCCAGCGCAAAGAAAAGTTAACAGAGGGCATTGAACGAATTCTCGATAATCGAACTGCGGCCATTTGGGATTATTATGAAAAAAGTCGATCCGCTACACCAGGCGACTCCCTCCGCAAGCTTCGCACCAGCATCAAGAAACTTCGGGCACTGACTCGCCTCGCTCGAAAAGTATTGGGCAAAGACCTTTATCGTAAACAGCAGAAATGCCTGCGAAGTATCGCTCACGCTCTTTCACCATCGCGTGACCTGGAGGTCCAAAGTGCCACCTTGCACAAACTCCGTCGCATTTACGGTAACAAAATTGCGTCGCACGGGTACGCAACATTGGAAAATTTATTCAAAAGGGAATCTGAAGCAGGAGTGGATTCTCAACCTTTAAAAAAGGCCAGGCTCAAGGCTGCATTAAAAATGATCGAGAAATGGCCGTTAAAGAAGTTTCGCGCCACTCATCTCCATTTGGCTATCAAGCGCTCTTTACAGCGATATATCAAAGCGCAGGAAAGAGTCTTTAGCTCGCTGACAGATGAAAATCTCCACGAATGGCGCAAACGGGCCAAGGACCTGAAGTATAACTTGGTGATCATTCACTCTATCGGTCCAAAATCGTTAGATATTCTTATCCAGAAATTGAACCAGCTGAATGATTATCTCGGTCATGACCACGATTATGTACTGCTGGAACAGAGAATAAATCGACACCACTCGCCAGGCGTACAAAGATTACATGCATTGATTGGAGTTCAGCGACAAAATTTGCAGCACGCGGCCTTTCAGGCGGCGCGAATAATTTTGCGGCTCCTTCCGTTTTTGGTTGCCTCGTGGAAAGCAGAATGAGGTCCCGTCACCACGTCGCCCAGCAACTCTCCGAATGACAACTCCACGAAGCGAATTCCCTGAGTCGCGATGGCCGGGTGGCCGCCGAGGAATTCTTTTTTCGGAACTAAATGCGCGATCGCTTACTGGAGAAATTGACGAATAAGTTCTGAAGCTGCAGCATCGCAGGCCGGAAATGCCTTGTCAGAACCCGTGTTAGTAGCAACTACCACCGCAAAATTTCGTTCCGGCGCGATCCATACCACGACATAAAACATGGTGTTCGAACCATTGTGCATCAGCGCGTTACCTTTGGCCCACCCCCGGCTCAGTACCATCCAGCCCAATGCATAATCGTCACCGACGGCCTGGTGAAGTTTTTTGAAGCTGCCCGGTTTAAGCAGTTTGCCTTCTCCTCGTTCGCCCGCCAGGTGAAAGGCTGCATATCTGGCCAGATCTTCCATGGAGCAATGAACTGCTCCAGCCGGACTGATTGCCAACGGGTTATCTGCGGCGGGACCCGGAGGCACGGGCTCGATGTTCAATAGTCCTGCTTTGTGTCCCCAGGGCTGGTCGACTTTGCCCAGCGTGGCGGGAGCGCCGAAACCGGCGGATTTCATTCCTAACGGTTCAAACAACATCGTTTGCATCAAGTTTTCCCAGGTCTTGCCGCTGGCTTTTTCCAGCATGACTCCAGCAATGGTGTACCCTTGGTTCGAATAAATGAATTTCGTGCCCGGCTTTGCTTCCGGTTTTTCTGCCAGCATTCCTTTGATGAAAGCGAGTCGCTGCTCCGCTGCCGAACCGGTCGCCAGCCATGCTTTCCTCCACAACTCATTTGGCGGATTGCCCGGGACCCCGCCCCGCTGCGCTAAAAGTTGTTCCAGCGTAACGTTGTGGTATTCCCCGTTAATCTGGCCTTTGGAACTGGAAAAAATTTCACCAATCGTGGTGGTCCATGAAATTTTTCCTTGTTCCACCAGCATCGCCGCGACTGTGGCCGTCATCGATTTGGTGACAGAACCAAGATGGAACTGGTCGTCAATGGTGACTTTTTCCGTTCCCCCATACTTGCGCACTCCCACTGCATTCGTTGCCACAATTTTTCCATCGACCACCACGGCAATCGACATGGCAGGTATTTTATCTTGGGCAACGATCCTTGCCAGCATTTCATCGATCGCTGCCGGGGCTTTCGAGGTGAGCTTCACTGAGGGCTCAACCGCCTTGACGACTTTGGCGACAAAGAAACAAAGTCCGACAGTGGCAAGGATCACTAACAATTTTGAGGTCATATGTTTTTTTTCAGGTTCGGGTGGGGCAGGGTGATTGTCCGGGTCGAGCAGCGCTTCGATTTCATATTTCAGTGGCATAAGCCGGCGATCCACCGCGCGTTCATTCAACCAGCATAGGAAAAGATCGATGCTGACAAGGATCGTGGCGAATCCAAGCGCCGGCGTTAACAGCTGTACGAGTCCCAAATAAAAAAGCATGACACCGAACGTGCCCGGCAGGACGTACCACCACAAGACAGAGCGTAAAAGGCCTATTTCAATGTTTGTTTTCTGAAGATCACGCCGCAACGATTCTGTCACTGACTCATCAGGGTGTAGTTTCGGCGGCACGCGTTTTTTTAAAAAAAGATACAAGATATTAAAAAGAGCGCTGGCGACTACGATCACGCAACCGGCTCTGACCAGGAACGCATCGAACTTGCAAAAATAAAAGCTGAAAATAACTGCCGTGAACACTGCGCCAATGTTCTCCCGAATATCCCGCCAAAACAGGGTCCTTCCCAATTTCTTCATGCGCTGCTTCAGCGCTGATATTTGCTGTTCGCTCGGCAAGGCTGGTTCCACCAGGTTTTGCTCCTGCCACAATTTTTTCAAGGCCTCGTCATTCATGCGAGCTCCTTCATTAAAGTTGAAAGTTTCTTTTTCGCGCGATGCAGAATCACCCCGACGTTACCCTCGCTGATGCCCATTACCGACGCGATCTCTTCGTAACCCAAATCTTCGAGAAACAAAGTGATAGCGGCCTTTTCCAGATCGTTCAGTTGCGAAATCGCCCTTAATAGCTCTCTGATTTGCTCGGTTTTATCCGGGTCGTGGGTGGGATGCGCTGGAATCTGCTGCAGCTCCTCGGTATCACAGGGGACGACGCGCATCCGACTCGTTTTGTTTTTGCGCACAAAGGTAATTGCGGTGTTAAGTGCGACACGATAGAGCCATGTGTTGGCGTGAGAGTTTGCTTTGAAACTGGGCAAAGCACGCCAGAGCTGAAAGAGGATCTCCTGATAAAGATCGTCCTGCTCACCGGTGTTCCAGGTGTAAACACGGCAGATTTTCAGGAGTTTGGGCCTGTTTTGGCCAATCAACTCCAAAAACTGCGCATCATTTTGCGATTCAGAATCCACTGTCTTACTCTGATTAGTCGCAGGGTGCGGCAAAAACTTACAGAAAAGTTTCGTCAAGGTACCGGATTACTGCTTGTCTTGCGATCCTGTTAAAGGAACCAGAACCATTGCTTCTCCATTTACCTTTGATTCTCGCACTGCTTCGAAGATTTAAAGTGGAACGGAAACTCAGAATTGTTTAAGCGGTTTTTATATAATACCCCACGCGGGAATTGAGCCGGGATAATGCCAGGCGTTGGATTTTTCGGCGTTATCTCGAAGATGCGCTGTTAGTAAGGTGTCGTCTATCTTCTGACTTCGTAACGAAGCGCCACCGTGCCGCTCTTATAGGCTTTTACCTCGGCCAGATGTAGCGCAACGTCTCGGTCCAGCTTCTCGAAGAACTGGATTCCATCTCCAATCAATATGGGCAGGATCGAATACCGGACTTCGTCGGCTAGCCCAAGCCGAAGGCATTCGGCGGAGACCAGACCGCCCCCAACAAACCAGATGCTACGGAATGCCGGCCGTAGACGCCCCTTCACGAACTGCTCCAGATCGCCTGAGTAGAATTCGACCGTGTTTCGGATCCGCGGCAGTTCGCGACGAGTGAGGACGAAGGTGGGCTTATCGCCGTACGCCCATCCAAACCCTTTAGCCTCAAAACTCAACGCGGTCTCATACGTTCGCGATCCCATCACGTAACAGTCAATCGACTTCAGGAAAGCGCCGACAAATTCCGGATCCATGG
>JAQGOY010000074.1 GCA_028293375.1 Verrucomicrobiales bacterium
CTGCTCAGCCGATTATTACCGTCAACTATGGCACCGGAACCCCTGGGGAAGCCTCCAATTGGGTGGCTTACGCCAACATTACCCGGAAAGCTGGCATCAAATATTGGGAAATCGGAAATGAAATTTATGGGAACTGGGAGACCGATACCAACGACAATCCTCACGATCCATTCACTTACGCCACGCGGGCGAAAAATTACCTCGTGGCAATGCGCAGTGCAGACCCAAGCATCAAGATAGGGGTCATTGTGGAATTGGGCGAAGACAACTATGCCAACGGATTTTCGGGTCATCCTGCCTTGAATCCAAGATCGAATATTTCTCACAATGGCTGGACTCCCGTGGTCCTGAACACCTTGAAACAGGGGGGAGTGCTTCCCGACTTTGTCATTTACCATAAATACGCGCAAAACCCCGGCAACGAGGATGACAATCTTCTATTGCAATCCTCTTCCTCCTGGGTCGCGAATGCCGTCGATTTGCGTCGGCAATTGACCGATTACCTGGGTGCAGCCGGTTCGGCTATCGAACTTTTTTGCACCGAAAATAATTCCGTTTCCAGCAAGCCCGGAAAACAAACCACCAGTCTTGTTAACGCGCTTTTCATGGCCGACAGCTTGGGGCAGGCTACCACTACAGAATTCAAAATGGTTGTCTGGTGGGACCTTCGCAATGGTCAGGATACCTCCAACAATAACAGTGACTCCTTATTCGGATGGCGAAACCTGGGTGATTATGGGATTGTTTCGGGGACAAACGAAAAGTATCCGTCGTTCTTTTCGACCAAACTTTTGCAGTTTTTCGCTCGTGACAATGACAAAATAGTCTTGGCATCCTCCGATTATCCGCTTCTTTCTGCTTACGCTGCCTTGAGGACGAACGGAACACTTTCTGTGATGGTGATCAATAAATCGCCCAGCAATGCCTTCACCGGGAGTTTTGCCCTCAAAGGTTATCAACCCTATCCCAAACTTATCTCCTACTCCTACGGCATGGTTCAGGACAACCCGAGGACAGCAGGTGCGATGGCGCCTGACTTAATTAAAACCACCCTGACAAATGGTAGCACTTTATTTTCACAAGTGTTTGAACCTTACTCACTTACGCTTTTATCTTTGATTCCATCGCCACCTTCATTGAAAACAGGCTCTGCGGACATTAAGGCTGGAATTCTGGCTGCCACGGGAACTGTGGACCAACCTCTTTTTCTACAATCCTCGGTGGATCTGCTGCATTGGACGAATGTGACTGAGTTTTCGCTGTTGAATGGAATAGGCGAAGCCCGCGATTTCCAAACAAACGGCCTGATGAAGTTCTACCGAACGTCATGGGTCTGGGCTCAATAAGAGTTTTTGATCCAAATGCCGGGGGATGATCGAAAGTTAGAGTAGCTCATATCTCGATATCATGTATTGACAGCCTGATCGGACCGTGTCTTAGTAGATGAGCTTTTCAGAAATCCATTTATATGAAAAAATTATTGGTCCTAACTGGTATTGCACTCGCAACTGTCACCACAACTTTCGCTGCCGACAAAGAAATCACCGTCAAAGGTGAAGGTGCCTGCGCAAAGTGTGCCCTGCACAAAAGTGATGAATGCCAAAACACCATCAAAGATAAAGACGGAGTCATCTACTACCTCGAAGGCGACAAGAGCACTGCTTTCCACAAGAACGTTTGCAAGGGCACTGCTGAAGTAGTGGCCACTGGCACCGTGAAGGAAGTCGGCGGCAAGAAAGTCATGACCGTTGCCAAAATCGATAAAGCAGAGAAATAATTCTCAGTTAATTTTGTTTAAAACCCGGCGCCAACTCGCCGGGTTTTTTCTTTTCCAACAGCGCATTTATATCTGGTGGGAGGATTCCAGCCGCCCAATTCGTTCCTCGAGTGGTGGATGTGTTGCGAGCAGGGATAAAAATCCCCCTTTTTTGCCCGATATCTTAAACGCCTGAAAAGCGCTGGAATCTGTCGAATCAGGCTCTCCGTGCAAGCGTTGCAATGCACGCAGTGCTCCTATCATTTCGTATTTACCGGCCAATCTTGCTCCGCCCGCGTCTGCTCGAAATTCACGCCAGCGGGAGAAAGCAGCAACCACAAACATTCCCAAAAAGGAAAAAAGCACTTCAAATACGGACACCAGTATGTATTGAAGAAATGGGCTTCCCCGCCTTTCATCATCTTGTGAACGCATGGACTGCGTAAGTGCAAAGGCTGCTATTCGCGCGAAGAAAAGTACGAACGCATTAATAACTCCCTGGAGCAAAGTCATGGTCACCATGTCTCCATTCGCGATATGCGTTATTTCATGACCCAACACTCCCTCGACTTCTCGGGATCCCATGCGGTTCATTAAACCCGTCGAGACCGCAACCAGCGAGCGCGAACGCGTTGGTCCTGTGGCGAACGCGTTGACGTCGTCGGATTGATATATTCCAACTTCTGGAAGAGGAATATCCGCCTTTCGTGCAAGGTCATGGACAGTTTGGACGAGGTTGGCCAGTGCGGGATCGCTGGTGTGCGGATCGATTACTTGCACTCCCATGAACATCTTCGCCATGAACCGCGAGAGCGCCAGGGAGATGAAGGCTCCTCCCATCCCCCAGAAAAAGCAAAAGATCAACAAACTGGAATAGTGGCTTCCGAGGCGAGTCCCGACTCCCAGCACTCGGAGCACGACCCCAATAGTCACCATCACGAGCAGGTTAACCAACAGGAATAGCCCTATCCTCTTGAACATTTGCAATTGTCTCATAACCGAAAATTAATTCCACGATCCAACTTCACCTACCCCTATATAATGATGAATCGAACGGTGTCAATCGGTTCAAGGTTACAAAAGAAGGCCCTCTTTATAAAACGCTGGCTTAAAAGAAATCCGATTAAACCAGCAGGACTTTTTCAAATTTTGTCAGGTTGCGTGTCCCGTTCTCTGAGACGTAAGCCACATCTTCAAGCCGAACTCCGCCAATGTCCGGATAATACAGTCCAGGTTCCACGGTGACGACATGACCTGTAAGAAGCGTGTTGGGTGAGGCCGGACTGACCCGCGGTGCCTCATGAATTTCCAGACCGAGCCCATGCCCTGTTCCGTGGAAAAATCCCTGCATCCGTCCTTTTTTTTGACCTGTCGGAAAACCCTGCTTTTCGAACCACTCCAACACTTTCGCGTGGGGCACTTTGCCGGAAACTCCGTTTCCCATCTCACGAAATGCTATCGCCTGGCCTTCCTGCACCGTGTGATACATTTTTTGTAGGCGCTCCGACGCTTTCCCTCGCACTACAGTGCGAGTGATATCTCCAAAATATCCCGTTTTCTGTGAACGTGGAAAGACATCCAAAATAATTGGCTGATGCGCTTTAAGTGGCCCGTGCCCTCGTTCGTGGGGATCGCACGATTGTGTTCCGCCGGCTACGATCGTGTTGGCTGGCAATCCACCAGCCTGAAGGATAGCCGTATCGATGATGGAGCGAAGTTTCTCGGAGGTGAGCGGAAGCTGGTTTAGCATCAGCTTCCCATTCCGGGCGATCCGAGATCGCTTTAACGCCTGGATCCCTTCTGCCAGGCCGACTTCAGCCATCATCAGGGCAGCGCTGATTTTTTTTACTTCGTCCGCGTTCTTGATCTCTCTTTCAGGAAAAACAGGTCCCTGGGTTGGTTTCAACTTGAACCCTGCGGCTTTAAGCTGTTTGGCCAAACCGAAAGGGAATTGGTAGGGAACTGAAAGTTTTTTTATTTTTCTCTCCCTTAACACCATTTTAATAATCTCTTCCGGTCCCCGCCGGTTCAATTTTTTCCCCAGTTTCTGGGAATATTCACTGGATGAAAGAATGGTGCAGTTCGTGATATTCTTCTTTGCGCGATCAATTTCCAGATCGTTGAGAATGACAATGTTTTCGCCATTGAGGCGAAGGAAAACAAAGGGGTCCGGAACGAACATGCCGACTGCGTAAAGCATGTCTGCGCAATGCTCGCTGTCAGCGTAAATTAACAAAGATTCTTTGGAATGCATGCGCCAAATTCGTAGCCTGCCTGACTATGCCCGAGGATATCCAGAAACCTCAAGTGACGAATCTACTTCCTCATGATTTTCTTACTCCTGCGATGGAATCGGAAAGCATGGGGTATTCCAATCTCTTGAAATTAATGAAGGACGATCGGAGCAATAAAATACATGTGACCCGATTGTAATTTTAAAGTGTTCAACCCCAAGTCTACCTTGATCGGTTCCATCTCCGTTTTCCCAAACAATTTGAACAGGCTGCCAATGTTGAACGGATGCTGATACTGGATCAACGTGGGTTCGCCGTTAACATGGGCGAAATTGCTGGCGCTTTTGACTGCGGTTTCAAAATTTCCCAACTCATCGACAAATCCCAGGTCCAGTGCCTGCCGCCCCGACATGACGCGGCCATCTGCGTAGTCAGTCCAATCTTTAGCCAGACTGGTGCCAGCCGTTTTCCCCGAACCTTTGTCGTCGAATGACTCCCTTGAGCGCCCCTTGGCCACGATATTGGTAAAGCGACCGTAAGTTTCGTTGATCAAGTCCTGCACCATTTTACGTTCTTCCTCGGTGACTTCTTCGGGCTTCTTTTCCCCGCTTAGCATGTCTTTGAATTTGCCCGATTTGTAGACCTCAGGCTTTAAACCTATCTTATCCATCAGTCCCCGGTAATTGTAGCCATGCATGATCACGCCTATGCTGCCGGTGATGGTCAACTCATTGGCCACAATCCAGCGGCATGGCGCTGAGACGTAATACCCTCCCGAAGCGGCTAGTGTTCCCATGGACGCTACCACTGGTTTCTTTGTTTTCTTCTGAAACGCCGCAATCAAATTGTAGATATCGTCCGAAGCCAGCACTTCTCCTCCTGGCGAATTCACTTTCAGTATCACTCCTTTGACTTTGGTATCGTCCTCGGCAAGCTTCAGTTGTTCTTTGATTGATTCCACCAGGCTGCCACCTCCCCGTTCGATGGGTGCGCTGGAAATCACCCCTTCCACGTCGATAACCAGCAATTTGTCGGGACCATTTTCTTCAAGAATGATTTCGTTTAGCCCGTTCTCTCTGACATGAAGCGGTTTCGCGCCACCCAATCTTAACGTGTGGGTAATTCCAGTCAGAAAATTGTACCCAAAAAACAATACAACGATTACTCCGATGATGATCCACGGCAGGCGGTTTGAAGAACGACGCTGGGGATAAATACCTTGTCGTGGATAAAGAGGCGGGGGAGGCAGCACTGGTGGAGGCGTCGAGCCAGAAAATGGCGGAGGAGTGGGATTGGGGCTGTTTTGTTCTGGGACAACGTTCTCTTCCATATCGGCCGCAAGCTACTCCAAGGTCCCATTTGGAGCAAGACGGATAAAACAGGCAGGAGAGAGAAACCGTTGTTCTCCCTCCCTTGCAATTACATCATGCCAACTTCACTTTGACCCGGGTTCCCTTGATAGTCGCCCTGTTTAACTTGGCAATGATTCCAGAAGCATGTTCGGCCGCTACGTCCACAAATAAGTGCCTTTCCCGCAAATCGATAGTCCCCACGATTTTGCCAGACAGACCCGTTTCGCCCATGATCGCACCCACTACATCTCCTGGTTGAACTCCCATATCCAAACCCACATTCATGTAGAGGCGGGTTTGACCGGTAGGAGTCGCGCGGCTGGCTTTTTTAACCGTCGACGGCGGCAGCGGGTCTCTCTTCTTAAAAGTCGTAATCACCGGTTTGGCCACAGGTGTAGGCACTGTTGGAAGTGAAATAACTTCGAGGTGAGGAGCCACATCTTTACTGGGAGGTGGGGAAGCGGGTTTGGCCTCTACGACAGGCGTGACCGTGGCCGCTGGGGCTTTATAAACTCGAGGTGCCGGGGCAGCGGGCCGTTCTTGGGTTACTGCTGCTGGAAGCGTGATTTTCCGTTCCGGAAATGTTCTGGCAGGCGCGGCTTTCGGAAATACTGCGGGTCTTACAGGTTCTGGCCGTGGTTCTGATCGAAGTGGCATGAATTCACGTGATTTGGGGGCAGCCTCTTCCTTCGCCCTGGGTTGCGATGGACCGTCGCCCATTTGTAAATGATGGATCAAAGCAGAAGCAATGTCGGTTGATGTGTGCCCCTCTTCCAGAAGCCTTTCAATGAGATGATCCTGCTTCTTATACTCTCCTGCGGTGAGTGTATTGCGAAGTTTGCCAAGAAAAACACTCGCCCTGGCTTCGTCCACTTCGCCCATGGTCGGCGGCTTTTCGCGGCGTATCCGCATTTTGGTAAAGCGCTCAATATGCTGAATCTGAAATAGCTCCCGCCCCGCCACAAAAGATATGGCCAAACCGCTCTTACCGGCCCGCCCCGTGCGTCCGATACGATGCACATAATCCTCTGGGTCATAAGGAAGATCGTAGTTGAAAACCACTTCGATATCGTCCACGTCGATTCCCCGGGCCGCTACATCGGTCGCAACCAGAAATTCCAGCCCTGATTTCCTGAATTTTCCCATCACCCGGTCGCGCATCGCCTGGCTCATATCGCCATGGAGCCGGTCGGCCGAGTACCCCTGTGCGTTTAAGTGATCCACCAGGTCATCCACCATCCTCTTGGTATTGCAAAAAACAATTCCCAATTTTAAATCGTGAATGTCAATTAACCTCGTCAACAGCTCGATTTTGAACCGGCGATCTACTTCGTAATAAACCTGTTCCACAGTGGGAACAGTCATTGCCTTTTGCTCGATTCGAATATTTTGGGGATTGCGGGCATATCTCTGGATCAGGTCCTGGATAGGCTTCGGCATTGTCGCTGAGAAAAACACAGTCTGGCGTTCCTTGGGAATCGCTTGCAGAATGAATTCGATGTCGTCGCGGAATCCCATATTGAGCATGACATCCGCTTCGTCCAGGATTGCCATCCGCACCGTGTCGAGCCGCAAAGTTCCACGACGCATGTGGTCCATCACCCGTCCCGGAGTTCCAATCACTATTTGCGCTCCCTGGCGAAGACCCATGAATTGCCGTTCATAGGACTGCCCGCCATAAATGGGGATTGCGGTAATGCCTCGTTTGAAGAAACAAAGCTTGTGGATTTCCTCGCAAACCTGCACCGCAAGCTCGCGGGTGGGGCACAGGATCAGCACTTGAACAACCTTCTTCGAGGGGTCGGTTTTTTCAATTGCAGGCACGGCAAAGGCGGCAGTTTTGCCGGAACCTGTCTGAGATTGCCCCACTATGTCAACCCCGGTAAGCAGCAGGGGAATGGTCTCAGCCTGGATGGGTGAAGCCTGTTCAAACCCAAGTTTATCAATGGCCTTCAGTATTTCTGGTGAAAGACCTAATTCGGAAAATAATTTCGACGTCATTTGTACCCTTCGTTAAATTAGCCTATCTGGCAGCAATGTGCGATTGAATAAAGCACAAAGCACTTATTCGAGCGGACCTGACATGCAGATGCAGGACCAACACGGAAAGCCAGCTCAGCAAGCCTGGAAAGTGAATTTTACCAAGGAAGCAAAGAAAGTGGGGTGGCCAACGGGATTCGAACCCGCAACAACAAGCTCCACAAGCTTGGACTCTACCATTGAGCTATGGCCACCAGCCAATCGTTGCTATCATAGGTAGGGCGGTAGCAGGCGTCAAGTCTCCCGACCCGGAAGAAACAGGCCAAAAATCTAAAGCGAATAACCAAAATGCCGATAAATCGGATAAGTTTCCATTGATTGATCGCATGCAATTTGTTGATGTTTCAAGTATCCCCATGCTTGCGCGTCCACACTATTTTTTTACTTCGCACAGGATGATTATCAGATTCAGACGTTCCTTCTCGGGAAGGGTAGGGCACAGGTTCAATTCGAAGCTGTCGTTTAATCTGCATCTGGTTGTTTTCCTGGCGGCGATGGGGGGAGCGTGTTCCCAGGCCAGCGCCCAAAATGTTTTGACCAATATTCTGCAGATCCGCGCTTTAAGCCCTGCGGAGGCACAGACCTACCGAAGCGTCAAGC
Organism: Verrucomicrobiales bacterium; assembly: GCA_028293375.1. Classification (GTDB taxonomy): domain Bacteria; phylum Verrucomicrobiota; class Verrucomicrobiia; order Limisphaerales; family JAQGOY01; genus JAQGOY01. The sequence goes on from JAQGOY010000074.1 coordinate 7,983, forward strand.
TCAAGGCGACAATATCCTACCGTGATCCCCGGGCGGGAATTACGTTTATCTTTGACCAAAGCGGCGGGATTTTTATTAACCCGAAGGAAGATGCCAAATTGGAAGCAGGCGACCAGGTAGAAATCTCCGGTGTCGCTGAACAGGGTTCCCGGCTTCCCTTTGTTTCTCGCGCCACGGTCCGGGTGATTGGGAAAGCTCCGTTGCCGCCTGCAAAGAAAATCGATGCTAAACTTTTGACTTCTGGAGTCGCCGATTCCGAATGGGTTCAGATAGAAGGAATTGTTCGCAATGACGAGCGCGTGATTCAGGTTCGCGCAGATGGTCAGCAAATAAAACTCTGGCTGCTTAAAGAGCAACTCAATACCCTGCCCAAACTCCCCATTGGCTCGTTAATCAAGGTGGAGGGCGTCGGTGGGTTGGATCTGAAAGAGGACGGATCGCACATGGGAGCCCTTTTTGTGCCCGGAAAAGAACATATTGAAATTCTGCGGTTTGGCCCTTCCAACACTGAACTGTTAGATGTAGTTTCTGTCGATCAGCTCAAACAAAGCCCTGCGCTGGAGGGATCCCTCGTTCGCCTTGAGGGCAGTGTCATGGGGCTTACTGCGGATGGACTGCTGGTGGTTAACGATTCAACGGGAACTTTCCGTATTGACTCCGACAGTTCGTTGCCCGTCAAAGCTAACGACTGGGTTGAGGTCGTTGGTTTTGCCAATCTTAAGTCGGAAATCCCCTTGATCGAAAATGTCAGGATGCGCGCCAGGGGTCCGCGGCTCGGAGCGAATCCGACAGATAAACCTTCCACGTTTCTCCCCGTTCTTTTCGATACCAGAGCCGTTCAGGAACTTTCCAAAAGCGATACAACCAACGGGTGGCCTGTGCGACTCAGTGCTATTGTTACTTATTACGATCCCGCTACAAATATAATTGCAGTGCAGGACGCCGTTTCCGGCATTTTTGTTTTTCCTGGAAAACCGGTGAAAGGCTTGAAAGTTGGCGACAAGGTCGAGGTTAACGGGTTTTCCGCCCTTGGTCAAAACGCCCATAAAGTCGAGCCCGCGTTCGTGAACATAATAGGTGAATCTCAACTTCCAATTCCGGAAAAAGTTGGGTTGGATGCCATTTCCTCCCGGAAGGTTGATGGCGAATATGTGGAAGTCACTGGGGTTGTCAGGAAGGTGACTGAATCGAGCACCATTACCAAACTGGAGCTTGGCGTTGATGATGGATTGTTGGAAGCCTACCTGCCAGGGCCGCTGGGTGGCGATGAGCTGATCGATACTGAAGTCAGTATCAAAGGAGTCTGCACATTTCGCCCTGCAACCCAGCTGCGTGAAATGGAACACCAACTTTGGATGAACGCCAGAAATGGGCTTGTTATCCTGTCGAGGCCTGCCCGGTCAGTCCAGGAACTGGCAATCACTCCAGCTTCAGAACTCTGGGAAAAACCCAGGGTGGGTAGTATTCCTCACAGGATCCACATGCAGGGTCAGGTTACCGCCATCGGCAGAAACCTCACTTATTTGCAAGACAGCACTGGCGCGTTTGTGGTTAAGACCGATCCTTCTTTAAATCTCGCCGAGGGAGAGGTCCTTGACCTTTTTGGATTCGCCGTCGGAGGAAAACTCCCAAGCCTCCAACATGTTACACTCCGCCCCGGAATCCCTGCCGCCCCGGTTCAGCCACTGGCCAGCAATCCCGGCCGCGCATTGGGTGCCGCTCACGCTGGTGTGCTTCTGCGTCTTAATGGAAACCTGTTGCAGGTTCAAAAAAGAGAAAGCGACCTGGTTCTTGTCCTGCGGGATGGCTTTTTGGTCTTCGAGGCATTTCTCGATTTATCCAAAGCCAAAGATCTCCTTGAAAAACTGAAACCTGACAGTGAATTGCAACTCACTGGAGTCAGTGTCACCGAGTACGACGCAATCGGAACCCCCACTTCCTTTCGAATGATGCTCCGGTCACCGCAGGATCTCATCATACTGGAAGCTCCATCGTGGTGGACCCCAAGGCGATTGATCGTGTTTCTCGCCCTTCTTCTGCTTTGCGTCCTGGCAGCCATTCTTTGGGCAGCTACACTTCGTAGAAAACTGGAAAGTCAAACGCAACTGATCAAAACAAGGCTCGAAAGAGAAATTATACTTGAGACTAAACTCACCAGGATGGTGGACTCTTCTCTCATCGGCATTGTCTTTTGGGATGACCGGATGCGGGTCATCGACGCCAATCAGGCGTTCCTGAATATGCTGGGTTACAAGCTGGAAGATCTTTGCTCTGAATCGAGAAAGTGGACAAGCCTGGTCGAGGCGCCGGGATCCGAGCGTTTGGAACTAGAGCTCGAAACCCTTCGCAAAACCGGAAGGTGCCAGCCTCTCGAACTGGAAATGAAAGCGAATGGGGGGGCCATTTTACCGGTGCTGATTGGAGCCGCCATGCTCTCGTCAAATCCATTGACCGGGGTGGCTTATCTCCTTGATCGGCGCGGCCAACGCGAACTCGAACATCAGTTGCGGCAAGCTCAAAAAATGGAGAGCATAGGAAGGCTGGCTGGCGGAGTCGCCCATGATTTTAATAATCTTTTGACCGTTATTAAAGGACATTGCGCCATGTTGATCAGTTCCGAAAACCTTTCCGCCGAAGAGAATGATTCCGTCCGGGAGATTATTAAATCGACTGAACGTGCCGGGCATCTGACGAGGCAATTGCTAACCTTTAGTCGCAAACAGGTTTTTCAATTGCGGGCCATTGATTTGAATGAGGTCATCAGGAATTTGACGCGGATGCTTTCGAGAATCATGGGCGAAGATGTTTCCTTGCAATGTTGGTATGAAGAAGACCTTCCGGGGGTCATGGCTGACAGCGGAATGATCGAACAAGTAGTGATGAACCTTGCTGTCAATGCGCGGGACGCGATGAAGGATGGTGGCGCACTGGAAATTAGAACCGGGCTTGTGGACGGCGCCACGGTCCGTGGAAAACCCGCAAATATCCCACTCGTCGCCAAGTACGTCAGCTTTTCCATCAGTGACACCGGTGCCGGAATGAATGAAGAAGTTTTACAGCACTTATTTGAACCATTTTTTACCACCAAGGAAGTCGGAAAAGGCACTGGTCTCGGGTTGGCCACGGTTTATGGAATCATCCAAAGCCACCATGGCTGGCTTGATGTCGAGACAGCGATCGGAAAAGGAACCACCTTTAAAGTTTACCTTCCGGCGCTCGGGTATGAAGTGATGCCCACTCCGCCACTGCCAGCTGGGGAGAAATCAAAGGGCGGATCGGAGACCATTCTTGTCGTTGAGGATGAGCCTTCGCTCCAGCATCTCATTCGCTCCAGTTTATCACGTCAAGGTTATACTATCCACGTGGCCTCGTCCGGTAAAGAGGCACTCCAGATGTGGGACCAGCAAACGGGAAATATTGACTTGCTTCTCACAGATATGGTGATGCCTCACGGGATGTCGGGAAAACAACTCGCAGAAAGTCTCCTGGAGAAAAACAGCGCGCTAAAAATTATTTTTAGCAGCGGTTACAGTGTCGATTTTTCCAACGATAATTCGTTCGTCGAAGGATACAATTTTGTCGCAAAACCCTACGATCCGGAGGATTTAGCCCGGGTAATTCGCAGAAGGCTCGATGAAGAGTAAGGAATCAAAGCCCCCGCCCGGATCTGCGCGCCCTTATTTGCGCCACGATGCTGGCAAGGTTTCGGCAAAAATGGCCATCCAGTCTGTCGTTAAAAACGGACAATGGAGAAAATCCTTTTTTGATGGAAACAATAAGAGCGATTCCTATTGCTATAAAGCCGAAGATACGATTTGGCCAGGCATCCAGTGGCCATTGATTTTTCCAGATCAGCATGGGATCCCTATTCAGTGGTCCCAGATAATAAATAGGCCAAAGATCTTCCGGCGCCGGACCTCGGGAACCGACGAAGTCGCAAAGCAAGTGAAAATGGAAAACCATTAAGCAAACCATAAAAGTTCGTAATTTGTCGCGAGCTAAAATGGTAAAACAAATGGCGGTTGTCAGGGCGCCAATTATTCCATGAAATAAGAAATGATGGTACCTGGCGTAATATTGCGTGGGATGTGGATTCGACCCAAAGCTCGTCACTATGTCTGGAATCAGGGTGAGCCCATCGAGGTCAGGAGCGATTCCTGCGAGGGCGACCAGCGTGCAGTCCCTCTTGCTCCGCGTGATCATGGCTCCCAACACCCAACTGGCCGCAAAATGAGTGAGTGGAGACATGGATCATCCCTGCGATTCCGGCACCGGGGCGCAGAAGAACGACTATCTACCGGCGGCGACGTTTCACTTTTCCAAAGAAATAACCGCCGCTCAATCGCACCCCGCGAACTTTTCTTTCGTATCCGTCCTTTTCAGTCCGCTTCGCTTCGTCGAATAACGCGGTGTAGGTGTAATTGAAATTTTCCAGTTTCACCCTTTCGATTTTTTGGCCAATAAATCGTTCGATTGAACGAACGTGCTCTGCATCTTCGGCCACCATCAGGGTGAAAGCGTCTCCCTCATTCTGAGCGCGTCCCGTTCTTCCAATGCGATGAATGTAATCTTCGGGATGTTGGGGAACGTCGTAGTTAATGACATGGCTCACATCGGCGATGTCCAGCCCCCGGGCAGCGATATCCGTGGCCACAAGGACCTCCACCTTTTTGGTTCGAAATCCCTGAAGCGCCTGGTCTCGTTCCCGTTGGCTTCGATTGGAATGGATCACGGCGACCGAGTGATTGTTCTTGCGCAACAACAGTCCGATTCGATCAGCGCGGATTTTCGTTCGGCAAAAAACAATGACGGATTCGTAGTGAACTCTTTCCAAAAGCTCGCGAAGCAGGTCGCTCTTTTGTGTATCCGAAACCGGATAGAGGACATGCTTTACGGTTTCCGCAGGAGAACGACGGGTTCCAATATCCACAACATGTGGCGAACGCATGGTGTGCTTGATGAGACTGTCGATTTGCGGAGGAATCGTTGCAGAGAACAACATAGTCTGCCGTTCACGGGGACACCGGGCGATAATTTTTTTGACATCGGGCAGGAATCCCATGTCCAGCATGCGATCCGCTTCATCCAGTACCAAAAATTTAAGTTGATCCAGACGGCAGGTGCCTTTCGCCAGGTGGTCGAGTAAACGCCCGGGAGTGGCAATAACGATATCCACGCCTCGTTTCAGCGCTTCCAATTGTTTGCCATAACCAACTCCTCCGTAAATGGTCACTGAAGTCAGGTTTGTTTTTCTGGCAAAGTCCTGCATCGCCACGTCGACCTGGTTGGCAAGTTCGCGAGTGGGTTCCAGGATGAGGAGCCGCGGACTTGGAGAGTGGCTTCCAATCTTGGTCAGAATGGGAAGCACGAACGCCGCGGTTTTGCCGGTGCCCGTTTGCGCACTGCCAATCACGTCGTGACCAGCCATGATTAACGGAATGGCCTTCGCCTGGATCGGCGTCGGCTCTTTGTATCCCATAGCTTCAATCGCTTCAAGGACGGGGCCTGAAAGGCCTAAACTTCTAAAAGGCATATAAAAACAATAGTCTTCTCTGGGCTTGGGGCAAAACAAAAAAGCGTGGCTGTTGTTGACAGCCACGCGATGCGATACCCATTAAAAGCAACTGGAGGCCCACCCAAACAGCCTCAAATTGCCAGCGTTAATAATACAACACTCGCGTTTGCAAAAGGTTTCGGAACATTTAAGCAATCGGTGTCGATTCGCTTGGAGTGGCTGAATCCGTCCGCGACAACTCGGTGGCAGGTGTCACTAATTCCGATTTCGTCACCACTGGACTTTGATCTTCCACCGGGGTCTGGTCACCGGAATTGCTTCCGGAGGCTGTTTCCTCTTCTGGACGAATCGCTTCCATCTCGGCAATTGCCGGGGCAATTTCTTCAACACTCGCGTTCGGAACCGTTCCGGACTCGACGCCAGGTTGCTGCTTTTCCTTCGGTTTCTGTTCCCGCACGGGACGCGGAGCTGGACGTTTTGCCGTCTCTAGGATTCCGTTGGCGAATTCAATCACATGACCCTGATGGACAAGCCAATGAAGGTCGCCATTCAATGCCCCTTGTTCAGGAGAAAGGGTCGAAGCAGCAGCTTCTCCAGGCGCAGCGGCAACGGCCGGGACCGGAACTGGAACACCAGGCGCAAGCGCATCCAATAATTTTCGGCGCGTCGTTTTCGGAGTGGCATTGATGTAATCCACTATTTTCTTCACCCCATCTGATACGGAAGTGGCTTCCATATCGAGAAAGTGCGGACGGGATACTGCAACGTGGGTCACTGTCTTGTTGACTTTGAAAAATTGCAATCCGCGTGAGGCAAATTGCTGGCTAAGCACCGTCGCCACCTTGATCGG
>JAQGOY010000099.1 GCA_028293375.1 Verrucomicrobiales bacterium
TCACCGTAAATTTTTCGGCTTTGCCCACCATCAACAATGGCACTTACTTCGCCCACTTTAAGGACACGAACATCGCCTTCCGGGCCAGAATTTTTGCACAAACGAACGGTGTCACTGTTCCGGGAACTTTTCGGCTTGGCATTGCCGCCGCAGGAGCTGTGGCCGACCAGGTTTATCCCCAGGATTTGGCGTTGAATACGGACTACCGAGTGGTCGTTAAGTATGCTGGCGATCCTGATCTTTTCGCAACGCTTTGGGTGAACCCGGTTACCGCTGCGGATCAGAATGTCTCTTCGACGGACATCACCACAAACGCGCAGATGACGGCTTTTGCTTTTCGCCAGGCCACGGGCGAGGGACTCATGACCATCGATAACCTGACTGTCGGAGGAACTTTCGCGAATGTGAACTCTGGCGCTACTGCCGCGCTTCCAACCATCATCCAGGGGCCTCAGGCTACTAATGTTTACTCGGGCGATTCGGTCACTTTTTCCGTGGTGGCTACGGGCACCGGAGCTTTGAGTTATCAATGGGTTAAAGATACGACTCCACTCGGCAGCCAGAATGGTCCGACTTTGACCCTTAACAATGTCAGCGGTACCGACCAGGCCAGCTACTCCGTGATTGTCACCGATTCCGCAGGCCCGACCCCTAGCGGGGGGGCTCAGCTAACGGTCAATACCACTCCCACCAAACCGATTATCATCACCCAACCGAAAGACACCTCAGCGCTCGTGACCAGTAGTCCTGTTTTATCAGTGGTCGCCACCGGCACCAGGCCCATTACCTACAAGTGGTTTTTCAACGATAATGAAATTCCCAATGAATCCAGCACCACTCTGACTCTCACCAATGTAAAGACAAACCAGAGCGGGTCTTATTACGCTTTTCTCAATAATACCGTGGGATCTACTAAATCAGATGTCATCACTCTGACCGTGACCAATCCAGTCATCGTCGCCACCAACATCGTCTACCTGCGGTCCAAGATTGATCCAACCACCTTTGCGCCGACTGATACCACGACACTTTATAGCGTGGAAGGCGTGGTGACCACGTTCACCAACATGACTGCCGGTAATGCGAATGCTCTCTTCTACATGCAGGATGCCACAGCTGGAATCTCCGTGTTCTATCGTGGAATCACTGCAACGAACGGGTTCTTCACCAACAGCGTGAACCTGAACGGTATTCCGCTTGCAGGTGACAGAGTTCGTGTGACGGCTCCATTGACTTCATTCAACGGTTTGCTTGAAATCAATGTAACCAATGGCATGGCAGGACATGCTGTAGAGCTGATTAGCAAGAGCAACGCCTTGCCTGTTGCCACGTATTTAAACGCTAACGCAACTGCAGCTCAATTGGAGGCATTGGAAGGTTCTTATGTGGTTGTCTCTAACGTCACTATTTCTGGAACTGGTAATTTTGCCTCTACGACCTACAACCTGACCAGCGGCACCTTGCTCCCGGTGGCCTTGTTCATCAATGCAGGTTCGGGGATTGTCGGCAAACCCAACCCTGGGTCCGCTTACACAGTCAAAGGTGTGCTTGGTCAATTTGACAGCACTTCACCTTTCAACAGCTCCTACCAGCTCATTCCTTCGAAGCCTTCCGACATCATCACCATACCGCCAATTTTTGCTCAATTCGTTGCCAACGGAGCAGGCGGCACGCTGAAATGGAATGCGTTGCCAGGAACCAACTATAATATTTACGCCAGCGACACGGTCACGGGCAAGTTCGGCACGCCAGTTGCGACCGGTCTTACTTTTCCTGACAACAACGGAACCTTCCAACTGAACACGCTCCCGAGCGTCTCCCAGTTCTTCGAGGTATACATCCCGTAATTCCATAAATTTCACCAGGGGCGGCATCGAAAGGTGCCGCCCTTTTTATTTGGTATAGAGTCTTCGGATTGGGTATGAAGGCGGGGAATGAGACGAGCGTTGTTCATGGACAGAGATGGAACATTGATTGTTGATAAGGATTATCTTCATAAACCAGGTGAAGTTGAGTTTTTTCCTGGAGCATTGGCAGCCTGCAGCGCAGCGCAGAAAGCGGGTTTCCTCCTCGTGCTTGTGACCAACCAATCCGGCGTCGGCAGAGGCTACTTCACCATGGCCGATGTCGAACAGGTTCATGACCACATTCGTTTCGAAGCTGAAAAGGCAGGCGCGGAATTCAGCGATATTTATACTGCTCCCGAAGCCCCGGATCAGCCCAGCCGAGGGAGGAAGCCGTCTCCCCAATTTTTGTTTGATGCCCGCGACAAACATGGAATCAATCTTTCAAACTCGTATATGGTCGGAGACAAACTGATTGACCTGGAATGCGGCTGGAACGCTGGAGTGAAAGAGAGCTTTCTTGTCAGGACCGGTTATGGAAGCAAGGTTGAAAAATCCGGGCAGGACCTTCGAGGCACCAAAGTTTTTGATTCCATTAAGGAGTGCGTCGATCATCTAATTAAAAAATGAACATTGTTGGAATCATCCCGGCCCGTTATGCCTCCACCCGGTTTCCGGGAAAGCCTTTGGCGCTGATTGCTGGCAAGACATTGATCGAGAGAGTGGTCGAGCGTTGCAGAAAAGCACATACTCTTTCGGATGTAGTGGTGGCGACAGATGATGGACGCATTGCCAAAGTTGCGGAAAAATTTGCTCGGGTGGAAATGACTTCGGCCAATCATCCCAGTGGTTCTGATCGAATAGCCGAGGTGGCATCCCGAATGAAATGCGAAGCGGTGCTGAATGTGCAGGGGGATGAGCCTTTGATTGATCCCCAGGTGATCGATGAAGTTGCTGGATTGCTGGCTCATGCAGAGATGTCGACGGCGGCCACCTTGATCGTGGACCCCGAAGAATATGAAAACGCCAACGTTGTGAAAGTTGTCATCGGGACAAATGGCGCTGCACTTTATTTTTCACGTCGAACCATTCCTTTTTTGCGCGATCAGCAGGGACAATCATCATCGGAACAATTAAAGGCATTTCCGTTCTTAAAACATTTGGGCATTTATGGGTACCGGACGGACACTTTGCTGAGAATGGTGAGCTACCCGGTGAGCGCCCTGGAGAATGCAGAAAAACTCGAGCAACTCCGCGCTTTGGAAAACGGCATCCAAATCATGGTGGCAAGAGTCCGGTATAACAGCATCGGGGTCGATGTTCCGGGAGACGTTCAGAAAGTAGAAAAATTGATCGCGCGCGGGGTTGGCTCAACCGGCTTCGCCTGAGGCTTTACGGTTTAGCTCTATTGGAGCGACTGAAACAATTTTTCCCTCGACGCGGTCTGTTTCTCCTTCGAGTATTCTGCGCGCAAGCATCTCCAACTCGGCATTCGAAACCTCGGGAAGGTATCGTTTACGATAAATTTCCTCGTGGAGAATTTTTGCGATTTCCAGAGCTGGAACGGCAACGATGACTCCGAGTATTCCAAACGCGGCGACGCAGAGAAGAACGGAAAAAATGACTCCCACGGGATTGAGCTGAAGCCGGCCGGCGACAATCAGTGGAGCAATGATATTGTGCTCAATCAACTGAATAGCCAGATAGGCCGCAATCACCCAGAGAGGAAGCCATCCTCCTTCGCCGATTGCCAGGAGCAGGGCAGGGATACCGCTGATCACCGGCCCAACGTAAGGAACTGCTTCAAACACCATGGCAATCATTCCCAGCACCAGTGCGTCCTGAAAACCAAAAATCGGCCACATGCAAAAAAGTACCAGCAAGCCGATGATGAACATTCCCATCAGGGTGGCAGAAGCCCAACGCGGCACGAACAGCACGATTCTCCGCGCCACAACGGAGGCCTTCAAATGGTTGCGGGCTGGAATGATGCTAAAAATGGTAGCAAGTATGGCCCGTGGATTCACCAGGGTAAAAATGACCCCCACAAAAACCGTGACTGCGACCAGCAACATGGCTGCCGCGTTGAGGGCAAGGGACTGGAAACCTCCCGAGAGCACCGTGAAAAGTTGGCCGATGGGGGCATGTTGGGCGCTGTAAATCGGGGCCTTCTCGGTTTGCGGGGTCGCCAAAGCCGGGGCATTCGTGGACAGGTGTTGGGGCGAGACCTCACGACTGACTTCCATTTTTAATCTTTGTTCAGACAGGACCGCTTTCTGTTCCATGCGCAGGATTGGCTTTTGAATCCGCGTCCAATAATCGGGAAGGCGATCCAGGAATTTCCCGGTAGAACGTTTGAGCGGTGAATAAAACCCCCAGGCTATGAGGGCCGCAAGGGCGAAAAAAGCCAATACCAGCGCGCCAGTAGCCTGTGTTCGCCCTCCGATCCTTTTACGCAGCCGCGAGATGAATGGATTGAGGGCGAGGGAGATCAAGATGACCAAAAAGAAGGAAAGAAGAATGGGAGAAAGCAAATGGTAGCTGCGGATAAACAGGTAGAGCAGCATCACCAGAAAGATGGCAGAATAGATATGACGAACTACCTGGTTGTCTCTTCCATTAATCATAAGGCCTCGCGAGAAGGCTGAGTTAAAGTAACCTTTTTTGAAGACTGGAGCTATGGGACAACCCCTGTGAAACGGGGTGCGGCGGGGATCATCCGGCAATAGGGCTGGCTCTACTTAATCTGGGCCAGAAATGGCTTGCGCCGTGCGTAGGTCTCCGATTCCGCCGGCTCAGTCGCCTCAGAGGCTACCTTGATCCAGTTTTGCACGACGTAGGGGTGAAGCTTCGTCGTGTTGAGGAAACGGATTACTTCTTCCTGGGTCGGGGCGAAAGTATCGAGCTTCTTGGCCATATTCGTCATCTT
>JAQGOY010000134.1 GCA_028293375.1 Verrucomicrobiales bacterium
CCCATTGACTCTTATCTGTGGAAAGCCCTGTTGGCCGCGGTCTTTTTAGGGCCACTGTGCGGCCTTCTCGGGGTGTTCGTCACTGCCCGAAGGATGTCCTTTTTCAGCGACACCGTTTCGCACGCAGCCCTGGCCGGCGTTGCCCTCGGCTACCTGTTCGGTTTCAGCCAGCCAACTCTTCCCCTCGTCGCATTCAGCCTTCTTGTTGGCCTGTTGCTCATGTGGCTGAAGGACCGAACCAATCTTGGCACCGATACGTTGATGGCAGTCCTTCTTTCTGGAACCGTGGCACTGGGTATCGTGATCTTCTTTCGACTCAAAAACATGAAAGGGGAGCTCGATCGCCTTCTCCTCGGGGACATTCTTGGAATCGATTCCCTCGACGTCGCTGTCGCCGGGATTCTTGCCGTTGTAGTGAGTATCGGGATTTTTTGGAAGCTGACTTCGCTCACCCTTATCACAGCTCACGAAGACATGGCTCATGTCTCGGGGGTTCCGGTTCGCTTGGCTAATTACCTGTTCGTCGCCACCCTGGCGCTCACCGTTTCTCTAAGCATACGCCTCGTAGGAATTGTTCTCGTCACCTCGTTGCTCGTGATCCCTGCTGCTGCCTCCCGCAACATCAGCAGAAGCTTGCGACAGCAAATCCTCACCAGCATCGTCATTGGCCTCGGCTCCGGGGTGGGGGGTACCTTGCTCTCCGTTCCTTTGGACGTCCCCTCGGGACCCACCATCGTCCTCACTGCCATTACCGTTTTCATCCTCACCGTTGGCGTCAGGTTGGTTCGGAAAAACAATATCTAACCCACCTCCATGCGACACCAGCATTGCCATTCCGATGCCAAGAAAGTGGAGCTGCCGACCCTCACCCATCGTTTGCGACAAAGCTCGCGGAAGGTTACTGGAGCTCGTGAAGCCATTCTTGACCTTCTCCGCCAGCACCCGCACCCCATGACCAACAGGGAGATCAGTGAGCTCTTGCCTTCCGGCTTGTGCGATCTGGTGACCATCTACCGGTCCATGCACCTGCTGGAAAAGTTGGGACTGGTAAAAAGTTATCATTTTGGAGACCGCCAGGTTCGTTACGAATTGATCAACACCGACAACGCGCACCATCATCATTTGATCTGCAAAGGATGCGGGCTGGTACTGGAACTGAAGGGTTGCTTTCTCAAAGAGTTGGAGAGAGCCATCGAAGGGGAACACGGGTTCAAAGGTATTTCACACAACCTCGAATTCTTTGGCATGTGCCTGGCTTGCCAGAAGAAAAAAGCCACGGCATAACCGTGGCGCAATGTTTTCAAATGTAGTTTGTAGTAGTACGACAGTATTTAAACCTGTGATGCACCCGCCCAATCACCGAGTTTGATGTACTCTCTAACTTTTCGGCGTTCATACCGATTTTTATGCGGTTTGTCCGTATGGTTTTCAACTTGACGGAATGGGTGTTTGGTTCGGATGGACTCATTGATGAGGTCTAACGATTTTGTCATACGTTTTCCTTTCGTTGAATAGATCCAAGCCTTAACCGTACCAACGGCCAGTTACGTCATTGAAACCCGCAAAACACCGTCGGTGAAGGAGTATCAAGGATCTGTTAATCACTTCTAGCACTACCCAAAAATAAAATCAAGCCACTTTGTGGTTGATCTTTAGTCCAGATGTGTAAAAAGTTACACCTTTTTTAGTTTTGGCATCTCAGGATTTCGAAATGCCCCTGAGGTCCATTCCTTTTCTGTGCGGGCGCGAAGCAATGCTAACCCACGCTCCTCGTAAGCCTTCTGCACCTGTGCAAACTGTGTCGTTAGAATACCTGCCAGCACCAGTAACCCGCCCGGTTTAACTCGCTGCAGGATTCTGGCCTTTTCCGCCAGGAGCAGATCGTAAATCAGGTTCGCGCAAACCACATCGTGGTGTTGGCGTGGGCTCTCGGTTATTTTGGTCAAGTCAGCCTGTTCTATGCTGATCTTCTCGATACCATTAGCCCTCGCATTGGAGCGAGCCACGCGGACTGCGTCGGGATCGAAATCGAAAGCCTTCACAAGACTGAATCCGAGCTTTTGCGCCGCAATGGCCAGGATTCCAGAACCGGTTCCGATATCCAGGAAGCTCTTTTCCTGGGCATCCCTAATTTTGACAAGCTCACTCAGGCAAAACGACGTGGTCGCGTGCTGGCCAGTACCAAAACTCAATCCCGGGTCGAGTATCACCTCCGCCGCTCCCGGAGGAACTGCAACCTTATGCCAGCTTCCTCGTACAATGAGCCGCTTGCCCACTCGCAATGGCTTAAAATGCTTCTTCCACGACTCCGCCCAATCCTCCTTTTTCACCGGTCTCTGGCTGGGGAGTGAAACTAAAGAAGCGATATCGGGGTAAAACTTTTCCAGGTTGGAGGTGAAGAGCTCCTTTTTAGATTCCAGCTCGTTCCCATTTAAATCGAGGAACACCGAGATCACAGTAAGCCCCGTCTCGTAATTCGCGTATATGGACGCTGCCTCTCCGAAGGCCGACTCAAACATCGGTTGCAGAAGCTCTTCCGTTCCTTTTGGAACGGTAACATGAACCTCGGTTAAGCTTTTGGAGGGTGAAGATCGCGCCATGGAGTAAGGTTCAGCAGTTTAATTTCAGTCTTGGTAGCGTGAACTTTGACTATCGTCACGCTGGCATATTCAATGTCCAGCCGGGCCATTGTCGGCAAAGGAAGCTCCAGCAGAAGGGTTAATAGCATTCGAACCACCCCTCCATGGCATACCACCGCCACCTCCTGCCCCCGGTGTTTGTCCAGGATCGCTTTCAGGCATGGTTCCACCCTATCCGCAAATCGCCGGGCACATTCTCCGTTGGGAATCGAACCCTGATGGATCATATCAAGCCATTGATAGGCACTCACTCCATGCCTGTCCTGCACATCCTGCCACTTCAGTCCCGTCCAGTCGCCGAAATTAACCTCCCGAAGGTCGGGTAAACAAGTGGTCAAAATCGGGAAGCGTTTTGACAAGGGTGCCAGGGTTTGCTGTGCCCGTTTCATCGGGCTGGCATAGATCGCGTCGAAATTGAATCGGCCCAGGTACTCCGCAAGCGCTTCCGCCTGTTGGTGTCCGAGCGGGGATAGCTCCATATCGATCTGGTCCCCTCCAAAAACCTTATGGTAGCGCTCTTCGACTTCACCATGCCGAACGAGGTACAACGTTGTCGTCATTCTTGATTAAGAGGCAATGGCAAGCTGCTGCATTTGAAGGAGTTGCTGAATCCCATTTTTGCCAAGGGAGAGCATGGAAGCCAAATGGGTTTCGCTAAACGGGGCCTTTTCGCCGGTCCCCTGACACTCAATAAATTCCCCTTTGCTGTTCATGACCAAATTCATGTCTACTTCGGCCGCCACATCTTCAGTGTAGCATAGATCCAGCAGTGGTTGCTCCTTTACCATTCCGACGCTCACTGCTGCAATTCCGAGCAACAGTGGATTTTCCTTCAAAAGCCCCTGCGCCATCAATTTCTTCACCGCCAAACCGAGTGCCACGTAAGCGCCCGTAATCGCTGCAGTGCGTGTCCCGCCGTCCGCCTGCAAAACATCGCAGTCCACCCAGACGGTGCGTGGTCCCAGCTTTTGTAAATCCAGTGCCGCCCGCATCGATCGGCCAATCAATCGTTGGATCTCCTGCGAGCGCCCGTCCAATTTGCCTTTGCTGATGTCTCTTGGTTTTCGTGTCAGCGTGGAATAGGGGAGCATCGAATACTCCGCCGTTATCCATCCACCCGGCACTTTTTGCTCCTTCATCCAGCGAGGAACCGATTCCTCGATCGAAATGCCGCAAATGACTCGCGTCATCCCCCATTCGATCAGCGTCGAACCGGTGGCATAGGGGGCGATATTGTTTTGGAATCGAATGCTTCTCAATTCGGTCGCTTTTCGGCCGTCTGAACGTAATGCCGCGCTGGTTGTATCTGACATGCCTGGAATGCTAGGAGGCGACTCCAGTAGCGCAAAGAAGAAAATGCTAAAAAGTACTTATGAAGGTCTTGACACCCTTATGGTGAATTCCTAATGTAAACGTTATCCCTGAGTTATGGTTGTTTTTATGTAGTTGATTTTTTTAGGCATTAGCTTTCATCGGCTGATGCCTTTTTCACTTCAGCCCATAGCTCGGATATCCCAACCCAGGAGACATTATGGCCAGCGGTAAAGTGAAATGGTTCGACAACAAAAAAGGTTTTGGTTTCATCGCGCAGGAAACCGGACAAGACATTTTCGTGCACCACTCCTCTATAGCCGGGCAGGGCTATAAGACTCTCATGGAAGGTGAAACAGTCGATTTTGATGTCGTGACCAGCGACAAAGGACCCAAGGCTCAAAACGTCCAGCGAGCTCAGGCCTGAATTTAATAGTCTTGTTTTGGCCCACCGTAGTTTATCGCATTCTCTGCGGCAGCAGTTTTTTGTTTGGGTTTCTCCGGCTTCGATGTAAATTGCCGCATGTTACAGTCATGGCTTGATCCCAAGCCAATCGAGCATCTTTACATTCACGTCCCCTTTTGCGCCCACAAGTGCGAGTACTGCGCGTTTTATTCCGAACCTTCCAAGGGCGATGTCATTCAGCGATACGTCCAGGCCCTTCTGACTGAATTATCCCTTGTTGCACCGGACCTGAATCCCAAAACCATTTTCTTCGGCGGTGGCACTCCTTCCTTGCTCACCATGGCTCAGTGGACTCAAATCCTGAATCTCATTTCCAGTTTCAAGTGGAACGCCATCCAGGAATGGACTGTGGAATGCAATCCAGCGACAGTTTCCCTGGACAAGGCCAGGTTGATGCGCGATGGCGGAGTCACTCGCATCTCCATGGGGGTCCAGTCGCTGGATAAGTCGCTGCTTGAACGCCTGGGACGCGTTCATTCCCGTGAAATGGTCTTTAAGTCCTTCAATACTCTTCGAGAAGCGGGGTTTGGAAGCATAAACCTCGATTTCATGTTTGGTATCCCGGGTCAAACCATGGAGACATGGAAATCAACCCTGGCAGAAGCCCGCCAACTAAATCCGGAACACCTTTCCTGTTATGAAGTCATCTATGAACAGGACACACCTCTTTTTGATCAGCTTCAGGCCGGTGACTTTGAGGTAAACGAGGAACTCAACTGTGCCATGTTCGAGGAATTGGTCGATTCTTCGGAGGCTGCTGGCTATCACCAGTACGAAATTTCCAACTTCGCCAGAAGCGATAATACGGTTGGCGGAATACCATCGTTCGCCTGCCGTCATAACATCGCTTATTGGCGTGGAAGTTCATGGTATGGTCTGGGACCCAGCGCAGCAGAGTATATTCGCGGGGCTCGAAGGAAGAATTGGTCCAATACCGTCCTTTATTGCGAGCAATTGGAAAAAGGGAAACGCGCGTGGGAATCCGAAGAAAAATTGCCAGCGCTGGCCCGGGCGGGCGAGCTCGCCGCTTTCGGCTTGCGCATGAATGCCGGGTGGCCTCTGGGAGAATTTAAAAGGCTGACCGGCTTTGAAATGGCCAGCGAATGGAAGACCGAAATTGATCGGCTTATCTCTCTAAAATATGCCGACCTTGGTTCCGATCATTTTCGATTGACCCGTCAGGGCCTCCGCTACGCTGACTGGGCCGCTGAACTGTTCCTAAAAACGGAGTAATCGTGAGGGGAAGGCTTTAGGAATTAACAATCCTGCCGATATATCTGGAAGCCGGAACTAAAGCGATCCGGGCTCAGGAATTTTGGAACGAAAAAGACTTGGAAGAAGAATTTCGAGTGCTATTTTGAGCCATGCACCTCTTCCAGGAGAGCACCCGAAGAATTCTTGGAGCTGTCCTTTTGACGCTGTCGGGCCTGCAAGTGGTTGGGGGACTCACTTTCCTTGAAACTTTTCTGAGGCGGACGAGTCCAATTGTTTATATCCTCTATTGGATAGTTTGTTTTGGGTTCACAGGGTTGGCACTAATGATTGCCCTGCTGGACGCGATGCTGGTTCGCCGGGAGTCCAGTGACCAACATAAAAAGCTAATCGAGGACACGTTGAGATTAGTGGAGAAAGAGAAGGAACGTATACGACGGGAAGAGGAGCAAAGCGAAAAAGCGGCAGGTCAATGAACCCTTATACAACCAACGATCTAAGATCACTTACCGAAAGCCAGAGAGCTGCATTGATTAATCTCCTGGTGGACGAAGATCCCCTCGTACACCAAACCGTCAAAAATAAGATTCTTTGTTTCGGCAATGGTGTTCAGGACTGGCTTAAGGAATTTTCGTTGGACGACAATCCCATTGTCCGTCGCCGCACTCAGGACATTCTCGACGACTTGGCAAAAATCCAGTTCGACACCGAGTTTCTCGGTTTCTGTCTATCCCAGGGGGAGGAATTCGACCTCGAAGAAGGTTTGTGGTGCCTCACCAGGACCGAATATCCGAATTCCAATATAAGCGCCTATGCGGCCCTGCTGGATTTATTCGCCGCGAATCTGAAGGATAAACTGATCGGTTTCACCACCCTCAACGAAATTCTTGCCATCATCAATTCGTATTTGTTCAGCGAACTGAATTTTCATGGCAACGAAGAAAATTATTATGATCCGGGCAACAGTTACCTGAACCGAGTCATCGATCGCCGGGTTGGCAATCCCATTAGCCTTTGCTTGATCTATCTTTTGATCACCCGCCGATTGCAATTACCCATCACGGGTATTGGGCTCCCAGGTCATTTTATCTGTCGCTATCAATCTCCGACTGACGAGACCTACATCGATGCTTTTCATGGTGGAAAACTGCTGAGCAAGGGCGATTGCGTGAAGTACCTGCTGCAAACAAACCACACCACAGAGGAGGGCTATTTGAAGCCTGTCTCCTCGCGACGCATTCTGCTTCGAATTTGCGCCAACCTTCACTCCATATACGCTCAGCGGGAAGATGTGGATAGAACCTCGAGGTTGCAGCGATATTTGGTGGCTTTGGCGAAATAGCTTTGTAATATCCGTTCGCTGTTAACGGCGAACATGCAAAAAAATCGTCTTAGCGTTTGGACCTGGCTCTTTCTTGGCTTCCTTCTCCTTTTTTTCAGTGTCTTTCTATTTTACCCTGTCTTTTTCATGGTGAAAGGGGCTTTTGGTCCGGGAAAGGAGTTCACCCTCAAATACTTTGGCCTGGTCCTGTCCAGTCCGTTGCTTCGTGAAGCGGTCATCAACAGCCTTCTTCTGGCTGGTATCACCACGATCCTCACGACCCTATTGACGCTTCCAATGGCCCATGTGATGACTCGCTACGATTTTCGCGGAAAATCGATTCTCAACAGCCTTTTGTTAGTGCCCATGATCATGCCGCCTTTTGTGGGGGCAATAGGAATTCGCCAGATTTTGGCCAAGTTTGGCTCCTTGAATCTTACTTTAATGAAACTGGGTATCCTGGCGCCAGATCACCCCATCAATTGGCTTGCAGAGGGTGGATTCTGGGGAGTCGTTCTGCTCCAGGTTCTTGGCCTGTACCCTATTCTATTTTTGAATCTTTCGGCCTCAATGGCAAATGTCGACCCTACTCTTCGCGAAGCAGCCCAGAACATGGGGGCGAATGGCTGGAAAATATTTCGAACCGTCACTCTCCCCTTGATTCTCCCTGGTTATTTTGCTGGCGCCATCATCGTCTTCATTTGGAGCTTTACGGATCTTGGGACTCCGCTTGTCTTTGGTTTTTCCCGGCTCGTGCCAGTTCAGATCTTCGATGCGATTACCGAGTTGAACACCAATCCGGTCGGCTATGCATTAGTCGTTTTTGTTCTGGTGCTGACAGTCGTTCTTTTCGTCATCAGCAAACATTTGCTCGCCTCGAAACGATACGAGTCAATGGCTCGCGGTCACGCCACGGGTGGCAGTGTGACTGTCAGAGGCAAAAAGGCGTTGTTTCTTTGGCTTGGCGTCGGGGGAGTGGTGCTCCTCGCCGTTAGCCCCCACCTCGCTGTGGTTATTCAATCGCTCGCCCAGAAGTGGTTCTTTACTGCCCTGCCCACCGAGTGGACTGTCGGCTATTACAAAGAAGTTACTCAGTATGGTTTAACCGCA
>JAQGOY010000161.1 GCA_028293375.1 Verrucomicrobiales bacterium
GACATCGACTGCTGCCGCGCCGTTGACAATGAGTTTCCCGCCGCTAACTAGCGAGTCTGCAGTCGTTCCGCTATGGGCCACCCAGTTTCCCCCCGAATTTGCCACGATATATCCATCGGGATAGCTAAACGAATCCGTGTAAAAGACCTGGGCATTTCCGGCCAGGCCTGTGAACAGGGTGACAATCAATAATATCAGTTTTTTCATTTTATTCTTCGGCTCGATTCATGTTCCACACCACATCGGGATTGTTTTTTTCAGCGCGGTCAGCTCCCCCATCGCTCGGGGCTCCATTGGTGATGTAGCTCCGTTTAAAATAGGCTGCATGACCGTCAATGAAAACCAGGTTCCCGCCTAAATTATGCCTTCCTCCAAAACGGTAACTTCGGGCAGCCGGGAAAATTCCGTTGCGGCTCGAATCGGCGGGATTAGCCAGATATTTCTCTCCCGTGGGGCTGAAGGCTGCTTCCGAAAGCAAAACGGTGGCACTGGCCCTTCGAACGGAAGTAGTCTTTGGCATGAAGGGGTAAGGAATCCTGGAATAGCTTGACCCAATTGGGGTGGTTGCCTTCAAGTCGATATTCATTACGTAACTGAAAAAACCGAAAGCCCCATTTCCTAGAAAGGTATCCTGGGCGTCAGCCGTGGCTGAAGGGCAGTGCCAAACCTTTCCCTTTCCTCCTGGAAATGGCAGTTTAGTTTTGGCATTCCCACCCGCAGCGGCCAGATAATTGGAAAGAGGTTTATCTGCCATATAGGTCGGCAAAAAATTGAACCACGCATATTCGTCGCGAGGGCTTCCCGGGCCGCTGGAGGCGCCGGTATCCACCCCGTAGGTTCCCGATGAATCAGTCCCGTCCCGTGGAATCTGGTCATCCGTATCGTGTGCTCCCATCTGCAAAGCCATACCCCATTGCCTTAAATTACTGAGACAACTGATGGACTGGGCTCGCGCTTTGGCTTTCGAGAGCGCAGGCAGTAGAAGACTGGCAAGAATCGCGATGATTGCGATTACCACTAACAACTCAATGAGAGTGAATGCGTTACGGTTTTTCATTATTGGAACAACTTGGTGAAAGCTGTAATCAGGCCGGGAGAACTGAGTAACTGGCGGAAGAGTTACTCTCAACGTGGACACAAAGTAAGACGAGAAACCGCTATTCGGCAAGGCATTCTTATTTACAATTTCGTTACAAACCTAAGTCATTCTGGTGGAGGTATCTGAAGCTCTTACTCACAAATTTCCAAGCCGACACGCACAAGAAGTTCCAATAAATATTTCAAAAACTCTCCATTAAACTTTTTCATGAATACCATGAAGAAGATTCCTCCCTGAAGTTCTGAGTTATGCTGTTAATTTCGTGAGCAGCCTGATTTGTTCCGCCTGCATGGCCACAAGTTCCGCCCACTGTTGCTCCCGCAAAGCATCTATTTTCTGGTGCAGCGCCATGATTTCGAGCTCCGCCTTCAAATTCACCTCGTAGTCATGCTCTGCTCCAAGCCGGTCCTTCGCCGCTTGCCGGTTTTGGGACATCATGATCAAAGGCGCCTGGAGCGCAGCAATCATTGATAAAATCAGGTTCAGCAATATGTAAGGGTAAAGATCAAATGCTTTGCCGAACCTGACCAGGATCAGGCTATTCAAAATGAGCCACGCCACCAGCAATCCCATAAATAAAAGAATGAATGGCCAGGAGCCTACAAACTTTGCAATGCGATCCGCGAACTTTTGGCCGAATGTGAGTTGCTCATCAAAATCATTGTTGGTATCCCGGCTGACGTGCAGGCGCTTCGTCAGTTTTTCCATCACCAGCTCTTCGCTTTCTCCCAGGTTTTTACACGTTTTTTTAAACCTCTCCGCCAGGTCGTTTAGGGCAGTACTCATAATGGTAATGACCAGAATGCCCCTCACCAGGGGAGAGAATCAAACGTATTACTGGAAATAAATGGGATAAAGGCTGGCGAAATCACCCTCCCCTTGCGAGGAGGATGACAACTCCAGCTATTCGTGCTTCATAAACCATTGCCAGTCCGCCACCCCCAGAGAGTTTTTGATCAACTCCGAAGCTGGCAATTCCCTGGGCTCTCGCGGAACACGGAGCAGTTTTAATCCTGCTTCCTGCGGCAAACGATTCCCTTTGCGCGCGTTTACTTTTTTACAACTCCACACCAGGTTCTCCCACGTGTCGGGTCCCCCGCGAGAACGCGGAACAATGTGATCCAGGCTTCCTTCTTCGGGCCGGAGTGAGATCCCCGTGTATTGACAACGGTTCCCATCCCGCTCCCGAATATTTTTCGCGCTCAGTTTCGGTCTTTTCTTCGGTACCCTGGAAAAGTTGGCAAGAACAATCACCGTGGGCATGCGAATCGGCCCACGCACGGTCAGAACAGGGCGATCCTGCTCGCGAACGGTCAAGGCAATCCATTCCTCCCATTTCACGGGATGGATGTTCTCCCCCTCAATCTCCAGGCCGGTCGCGACACCAGTTGCCATTTGGCAAAGCGCATCCGCAGGGGTGCGAACATTGATCGCTTGCCAATTTCTATTTAATACCAGGACTGTCGGTTTGTTCAGTGCATTCATGGGATTCAAAACAACCACGCACACCTCATGCGCAGTTGAAATTCGTTGTGTTTGCTCTTTGTTGATCTTTCCAGCGAATGAAGTGGATGCCAGAGATGGATTTGCACCATCACCCTCGCCTTCAAAGGGCGGTGGCCTACTATTAGCCGATCCGGCAAAAAGGGTAGCCCGCGTTGGACAACGTTTCGCGAAGCAAACGTTAGACTCCGGGGCAACTGACTTGAGAACTGGAAGGTCAAACTCTCCAACGTTCTCGATTTGTAAGACCGTTGCTCTGATTCTGAGCTAACGGGCTGGGAAATGCTTGCGGCACGGGACGACGGCGGCTGGCGCGTGGGCCAGAGACGGTCGGAATTCGTCCGCAATGAATGGTGGTGGAGTCGGAGGTAGTTGCAACCTCACCTGTGGCCGATTAAAAGTCGGCTGCCGGTCTACTGTGGCGTCGACTCCAAAAAAGAAACGAAAAAGGTGCCCCCGGAAGGATTCGAACCTACAACCTTGCGCCAGTCCGGCGCTTCCCGCGTATAAGGCGGTCGCTCTGCCATTGAGCTACAGGGGCGAAACTTTTTAAAACTCCACAGTAGCGGCCTGTTCATGATCCAATCGTGTAAGCGCCGGGTTCCACAACAGCGCCACGCTTTAGATGACAATTTCGCAAAATCGGCGGAACCCCTCCCCTTGGGCCGAATGAAAAAATTCGCCCACCTTATCCAAACCCCCAGTCATCGCCGGAAAAGATTTTTACTTTACCAACTTCCCCTGCTGTTTATTGTTTCTGCATGAACTATCCGTCCGAATCGGCAATCCTCTTTTTGTTCGGTGCTTTTTGCGCTCTCTGGGCTCAGAACACCCGCCGTAATGCGTGGCTTTGGTTTTTCCTTGGAATGTGTTTTAACGTTATCACCCTGATGGTCCTCCTTTCAAAAAATTCAGCAGACAAAAGAGTTTAAGCGAATTTAGAAGATTTTCGCGGGCAGGCTTGCGTGCCGCAAAGTATTGCATCAACGCCTTCAGTCCCTGGAGTAGTGCTTGCGAAGGTGCCATTGAGCCACTGGTGGAACAAACCTCTACTATAAAGACTTGACCACTATTCCTGTATCCGATTGAAAAAATGGCCAGTGCCTAACTTTTACCAAGACGATGAATAACTCCTCCCCCAGTTTGAAACTACTGAATCATGTTGGAGAAAAGGAGATCCAAAGTCTTGCTGACATTTTGATCGACTGCGTGGAAGGAGGCGCTTCTGTGAGTTTTATGCATCCTCTAAGTCGCGAGAGGGCTGTCGCTTTCTGGCGTGAAATTGCCCGAGGCGTTGCTTCAGGAGAACGGGCCCTACTGGTCGCGGAAGATGAACACGGCATCTGTGGAACAGTTCAATTAATTCTTAACCAGCCAGAGAATCAGCCTCACCGTGCCGACCTCGCGAAAATGCTGGTGCATCGACGAGCCCGCAGACAAGGCCTGGGCGAGAGGCTTATGCGTGCGGCTGAAGCCACAGCTATCAAATGCGGCAAAACTCTTCTGGTCCTCGATGCGGTCAGCGGTGGAGATGCCGAAAGACTCTACGAACGACTCGGCTGGCAACGCGTGGGAGTGATTCCGGGTTACGCCCTGATGCCGTATGGAGCACCGTGCAGTACAACTTACTTTTACCGGCATTTGACGTCTGGACCAGATGCTGCGGAATAATGACGTAGCTTATGAATTCCTTGAGCAAATTATTCCCAAAAAAATGGCGGATTGCCGTGGATTCGCACCACATCCCCACGCGGGGACGAACTCGTTAGCACCGAGACCCAGCGCGCTTGGCTGGTTGACAATCCAGAAGAGTCCCCGCTACCGGATTCGCACCGGTACTGAGCGAATCTTAAGTTCGCTGCCTCTGCTGTTGGGCTAAGCGGGGAAGAAATGGTGCCGTACGAAGGATTCGAACCTTCAACCTTCCCGTTCTGAGCGGGACGCCTCTGCCAATTGGGCTACCACGGCTTTGAGAATGGCGCATCTGGCAGGACTCCCACCTGCAAACTCTCCGTTCGTAGCGGAGTATGATTGTAATTTCACCACAGATGCATGTTTACGTTTCAGAAATGGGTGAGCCGCCACGGTCCTGCCCCGTGCTCCACGGTTTAAGAGACCGTTGCATCGCTCCAATGCTTGCAGCCCAATCTAAAAATGGTCGCAGCTGATGGTAATGCTCCATCCACACCTCGCATATGAAACGAAGTTGTTCACTTGAACCGCTGCGAAAAATGGTGCGACAACCCGGGTTTGCACCGGGTCATTCAGTTTGGAAGACTGACATGCTCCTGTTAAACATCACTGTCGCTAAATAATAATTAATTCACTCGTGAAAAACCTTGCGGGCGGCAGGTCCACCCGCAAGTTGTGACAACTAGTCTGATCGCACGAAGTCGGAGATCATGGCCGGAGCACTGGCATCGAATCCTGCGATATCCAGCATTCCTCGATCATTCGGATCTGCGATTGAAAATCCGGTCGAGGTCATTCCCACCACTACTGCTTTTGCTCCAGGCACGAAGTCCCCGCGGTACTTGCGCAAGGCTTGCGAAGGATGCACAGCCCCCGCCCAGGTTTCTGAATCGGTGTAGGTCACAAATCCAGAGAACCGCAGCTTTTCCCGGCTGGCCCACAACATTGGCAGAGCGCAATCAGTTCCTCCCATCGGGATGGACGAGATCTTCTTCATCACGCTCTCCAGCCGCGAACGTGGTGAGATATCGACCATGGTGATTCCTGACTCTCCGCCTCCCCATTTTCCTCCGTGTCCACCACTGGCAGCGCTGAATGCGATAATCTCGTATTCCGGTTCGGTTGATGCCGTGATCAAAGCCATTGCCGCCGTGGCTTCACGCGCTGTCAGACATGATCCTGCGATCAAAGAAGTGGCCATGGAACCGCTGACATCCAGCGCGAGCAACAACGGCTTCCCACTTGGCTGCACGTTGGCGAATGATCGATAGAACGCACTGTCCAGCGCATCCACAATCTTGTTGACCGGTTTCCAGGTCAACGAACCCTTTGCTCCCCTGCCCTGAGCATAGACTTTCTCAGCAATCAGGATCGACATGGGATGAACACGCGATCTCTTCAATGCTTCCGCGTCGCTGAGTTTGGCCATCACCAGTTTCGAAGCATCGCTCGATGCTTTCAGCAAACTGATCGAGCTCATCTTTCCCAGGTTGCGAATCATGGCGGTGAGAGGCATACGGTGAAGCAATACCTCCCACACTTCCTTTTCATCCAACCACTGGTTCGGAACAGCTTCTCGAGGCAAATTGAAATCGCGAATCAACTTCACGATTTCTCCTTTTGTCACTGCTCGTTTGGCCTGCTCGAATGCTTCGATGATCGGAGGCAGGTGTCCCACCGGTGGATAGAGGCATTCTCGTTCGACACCATTTGAAACTCGCTTTACCGTTCGAGCCTCCAAGCCTTGAGCACCAGACAATACCCATCGGATAATGGCCTGACGTTCACGACCCACTGGCTCAGGATGCGCCAAGCGCAACAGATCCCGATGCGCCCAGCCATCACGTTGCTGATACTTCACCACTTGAAGAGCCAGTTCTGCCGGCTCTCGATCCAGATACCAGCGTCCCACCGCTTTGCGCAATCCTCGCCCCCATCCGCGCATGGCATTCACGTACTCAGCGAAATGAAACAAATGAGTTCCGATTCGGCAAACACGAGAGAGGCTGGCGAAGGCCAGGGCGCGGGCCTCTTCCGTTCCATGTGTGGCCACCAGCGCCAATACGAAGATCGCCGGGTCATTCTTCGGAGCACGCCCGGCCTCGCTGATTTCCACGGAGCGATTCACCACGCGAATACCATCCAGCTGGATGCAGCGAAGGACAGCGTCATGGTTTTGTTTTATCAGCGCCTGTTCATTAATATTGTAAGTCCCGCCCTCTGCTCCCAGGACCAGGAATCGGTCTAGACGGATCCAGTCATCCACCTCCCAGACATAACCACCGGCCGGGTTGCAAACCTGCCCTGATCCAGGAATGGCCTGGGACTGCGGGGTGGACATTCGGTTAAATTGTTTAGAATAGTTAACAGACATTACAGACTCCTTTCGTTGTGTTTTCTTATTCGCTGCCAACTTTCAGCCGATAAATGAAGAACCTGCCCCGAGAAACAGAGGCAGGCTCTTCTGGGGAAACGGGCAAGTTGGCTTGCCTGGGATGGTTCGATTTTCAGCGATAACCCAGACAGTTCGGCCCGTGAAATTTTGGTTTTTAGTAGTGAACATGCGGGCAATTTTCAGGAGGACATACTGATGCCTCTATCCAATTGGGCTACTTGCTTTCGCAAGGAAGGATTTGAACCTCCCACCTTCAGTGCCGATAACCCTCCTTTTCGGCCCGCAAAAACTATCGACGGATAAGGGGCGAACTGGAATACGTGCTCTACCACTGAGCTACCCCGGCGCTGCCAAACTGCAAAGTGGAGCCGGAAACCGGATTCGAACCGGTGACCACGTCCTTTGTATGGATAATCCAATTCATCGACCCGTCGAAATCTAAAACATAAAAAATAGTGGAATCCCGTGTTGGACTTGCACCAACGTATGCGGTTTTGCAGACCGCCACCTGAACTCCTCGGCTAACGGGACAAAATAGTGGCCACGCGTCCAGCTCTCCCCAGCCATTAAGCAAAGCGCAAATGGCCAGTAAACTAATCCCAGGAACCACCTCAAACCCGCGATATCAAATAACATCCCAAAATCGCAACGTTGAGTTGGTCAGGAAGCCGAAATTTTTGACTACCAGCCTAAAACAAAAGCCACGCGTCCAGCCCTCTCCCGCCATTAAGCAAAGCGCAAATGGCCAATAAACTGATCCCAACGACGTCACCAACCCGCGATATCAAATAACGTCGCAAGTTTTGGCGAAGGCGAGGCTTTCCGGATCGGGGTAGCCCCGCTGCGGGCTCCCCGAGAACGGAAAACGAAGCCCTCGCCAAAAATCGCGATCGTTGAACTGGTCAGGAAGCCGGGAGTTGCACCCGGGCCGCCTCCTTCACACGGAGAGATGCTGCTATTACACCACGTTCCTGATAAAATGGGGCCTCCGGTCGGACTCGCACCGACGAATGTGAGTTTACAAAACTCGTCCTGTAGCTACTGAGGCACAGAGGCAATAATGGTCTCCGTCGCCGGACTCGCACCGGCTAAGCCCTGCTTGAAAAGCAGGATGCTCGAGCTCCTTTGCATTGACGGAGAGTAAAAAAGCCAGAGTGAAAAGAGGCCTTCTCTTCCCACCCTGGCACAGACTGTTATCTGACAATTTTCCGAACCTTACCTTCGAATAGCCCGCGTTTTGTAGGTGATCAAAGGTTTGAATGTGGCGATGACGGAAATGCATCCGGCGTCAACCAAATCCTGAACCACGATTTCGATCTTCTTATAAACGTCAGGCGCTTCCTCATAGAGTAGATCTCGATTCTCGCAGATCACTCGCCCACCCAACCCGGTTTGGACCAGCTCCGCAGGACGAAACCTTTCGCGAATCCGTTTACGACTCTCACTGCGACTCCACTTGCGCCCTGCCCCATGAGATAACGACCAGGCGAACTCCGCCATGTCGCCTCTCGACTTCATCAAGTAACTCCGCGTTCCACGAGAACCAGGAATCATGGCGATTCCGGCGTCGGCAGGCGCAGCCCCTTTGCGATGAAGCCAAACAATGTTCCCGCCAAGTTCGCGACGACTCACACTGTTATGACATCCATCCCAAACGAGAGAATTCGTCGCCCCGAGAGCGGATGCGAAACGATGTGCAATTAGGGAACGATTCGCCTCGCCCCACCGAACAGCGCGGTCATGCCCGTTCAGATAAACCGAACCGCTCAGTGAATCCGCACGAACTCCATTACTTCCATGATCCACCACGAATTCGCGCAGTAACGATTCCCCCAAACCACGTGATCCGCTATGCACCAGGATGAACAAATTTTCTTTGTTCAATCCCAGTTTCTCGAATTCACCGCGATCCTCCACTCGATCCACCGCCTGCAATTCAGCAAAGTGATTTCCACCTCCGATCGTTCCCAACGCCGAATCGAAATGACAGGATGGCAGTTGTGCAGAGCTCAACCACTGCTGCACATTTCCATCCCATGGATGCTCCAGGTCATGGAGTTTCTCACTCCAACGATCCAACCTGGCTTTGCGACGCAACAGATCGGTTTGGAAGAATCCCATCCCGCATCCGATATCGCCACCAATCACATAGGGATAGATCATCTCCTCCGTGACGAAGGCAGCGCCCACCGGACTTCCTTTTCCTGGATGCAAGTCCGGGAATCCAACCGCTTTCAGCATTCCCTCCAATTGAGAAGTCGCATCCAGCTGACGTATCGCCTCGCTTTCGATCCAGTTTTTCGACCCACTTACCACCCGCACATCAACTCCGCGCGGGGATCCAGCCTCCTGGCTTTGATCAGTGCTTTCTACAACAGTTTTCATGAACTAATTTCCTGGGGCGTCCCTGAAGAGGGACTTTAGAATTGGTCCCCGAGGCCGGATTCGCACCGACGTCTCCGCGGCTTCAACGCGGCGCTAAACTGACTCAGCTACTCGGGGAAATTTACTCCGGCGGTTTGGGTCGAAATCTTCGTCCCATTCTCACCGGCTTGATTCGAATCGATATCAATCGACCCGGCTTATAGCTCTTGCGAAAGAGCAACTGACTTTGGAAACGTCTTACATGTCTCATGGGATTTCCTTGGGTTTAGGGTTAAAAAAAGAGGTGCAACTAAAATTAGGTGAGCCGGGCTCGATCGGGCAAAACAGCTGGCAACTCGAAACGAGCCTGGAAATCGTTCTCCTAACACTGACATCCAGCGACACGGCCAACCCGCGGCACAAAATAAAATGGCAAGCTTTCGATGATGGCGAGGCTTCCGAATCACCAGGTATGGCCCCGTGCCCTCCTGGTGGTTTGGAAACGAAGCCAGCGCGAAAGATCGCCATTTTACGACGACATTGCGAACGAGGCCAAAGACGGAGTCATATCCCGTCGTCCCGCGCAGTAACGCTCTGCGTTCTTCCGGTTATCAGCCGGATGCTCTGCTTTTGAGCTACAAGACGAAATTGGAGGAAGGCGTCGGTAATGGTCCGACCTCGGCGCAATGCCGATCCTGTTTTCGAGACAGGCGCAGCCAGCTTCCATCTGCCTGCCTTCCAAATAAAATGAGAATGGCTGCCAGACCCGGACTCGCACCAGGACAAGCGGTTTAACAAACCGCCGTGCTACTTTGACACTATCTGGCATGGAACTGCCGGCAGGAATTCCACCTGCATAGGACCGCTTAGAAAACGGATGCCTCATGTTTTCGGCCACGGCAGCAAAAGAATTGGTCGGAATGGCAGGATTTCCACCTGCGGCCTCCCGGTCCCAAGCCGGGCGCTCTGAAGACTGAGCTACACTCCGAAAAGAAGGAAATTGGCGGACCTGAAGGGATTTGCACCCTCAACCCTCCCGTAGACAACGGGGCGCTCTAACCTTGAGCTACAGGACCAAAATGAAAGGAAGCAAAGGATCACACTTCGCGGCTGGTGCAAAAAAATATTACCGAAAGGCATCATGCCGCCAAAGACTCAGCCCACGATAAAGCGAGACAGGTCTTTTATCCTCCGAACACTGACATCCAGCTATACCGCCACCCCACCGCACAACCTCAAATCGCAAGCTTTCGATGATGGCGAGGCTTCCAAAGCACCAGGTATGGCCCTGTGCCCTCCTGGTGCTTTGGAAACGAAGCCAGCGCGAAAGATCGCCGTTTTACGACGACATTGCGAACGAGGCCGACCTGAAGGGACTCGCACCCTCAACCCTTCCGCAGACAACGGAACGCTCTACAGTTGAGCTACAGGACCAAAATGAAAAAAAGTGGGAAGCGCTGGTAATGCTCCAGTTCGTCGCTTCCGATTTTATTTCAAGACACCTGATTTACAGGCAGGCAATCGGATCGCTTCCCTTGAATATTGAAAATGGTGGAGTCGGTGGGTAACGCTCCCACATCTGCTTGCTTGCAGGGCAAGTGCATTGCTTGTCTGCCACGACCCCAAATTCCTGAAACGAAGTGCCAGGTTACGCTGACGCTTCCGTAGAAGCTAAAAAACAGGCTGTCTCCGTGCTGCCCGGAGTCTTCCGAGTTTTGGAGACTCAGATGGGTGCTGACCCACAGCCTATATTCCCTGAACTAACAACCGGAAAAGAATCCGGCTAACTCCCTGGCGTCCCCCCATCCGTGCTGCTCAACAAGCAGGCACAAGGTTGGAAATGAAACTAACGAAGTCTCGCTCATTGGATGTGCTTTCCCTTGAAGCAATCCAATAAAGCTAAAAAGCGCAAAATGCATCAAAACCGGGCGCGGCCGCGGCGCAACGAAGGAGCATGGCCACCGGCCCTGCGACTGAGGCGCAACAAAGGCCCCGCCCGTGTTTTCATGCATTTTGCATATCAACAAAGAACAAACACCTTCACAGTTGGACTCTCTGTGGCCACAGGTATTTCGCGGTGGACGTTTCGGTGTTTTGGGCACACCTCCTCCGAAGCCCTTAAGATGTAAATCTTGGGAAAATCGTGATCGCGCATTTCGCGATCGTGCCTGTTTTTCAGGCTCTCTGATTCTCACTTCCAAAAATTGTTTTTACTGCCGTTCATTTGCCCCGTTGCATTGCAATCAGGGCAACAAAAAACCCTGCTCACTTTCGGTAAGCAGGGTTATAGAAAATCTATAATGAGTATTCCTACTCCCTGCCAACCTCCTGTCTACCGAGGCTATTTATTGTCTGTTCTTTTGATTCTAATGTAATTGCCATCGATAGACCGGGACTAAACAAATGACTCGCGCCTTGCCCACGATACCGGTTTCCGATACATATCGGAGCCGTGGTTGGCCAGTCGCTGATTCGTATGTTCAAGCAGGTTTTCATTTAACGATGTGAAAGTTATACAACAACAAGATCAACATATCAACTTATAAATTCATAGAGTGTAAATCTTAAATCCTCATATCCTGATAAATGGATGCGTCAGGGTTTTATCGATATCCCAGGCCTGGGAATACCATAGCATTTTTCACTATTTATTCATTTTTAACAATGCCACATCGAATGCAGTTATCTTTAAATTTCCGTTCCGGCGGTCTTGCTGATTTTGTTCTAATCCAGAAATTGCCCCGCCAGCACCAGGGCAAATTCGTCCTCGTCCCATCCCACTAAATCCGAAACCTGGCCGTCACCTACTTCCACCACTCTTTCCACGCCATCGCTCCGCCGAACGACATCGACCGAATAAAACCTCCCCGGCAAGCGACGCGCGCACTCCAGCACTATCTCTGGAACTTCGCTGTCAGCGGAATGCGGCACTCCGTCGAGCACAAAGTATCGCTTTTCTGTTTCCGGCAAAAAACTCTCCACCCGTCGAACGCAATAGCCTCCTTCGATCATTCCTCGAAATTTTTTCATTTCGGCAATCAACAAAGCACTCTCCTCCGGTTTTGTGATTCTCGCGCCGACCGATGTCTTCAATGGTTTTACGTAGTCCTTGACAAAATATTCCGGCCAATGGAGCTGGCTCAATTCCAACTCAAGATCACAATCCAGGGACAGTATCCGTGTTTCCGGAGTAAGATCCGAAAGGAGCGGATACCACAGCGGCAGATGGTGATTGCCAAGATAAGCTTCAGTATCGACAGCCATACGTCCTCCAGCTTTCGAAATTTCATCGGCCAGCTTTCCATACTCCGCCCCGGTTAACATCCATCCCCGATACAGGATCTCAGCCCCGTTGGGAAATTCGCAGAAGAGGGAAAAAGTTCCGGTCTGAAAATCCTCATGAGAAAACAGGGAAATACCAAAGTCCTGGTTGCGAACAGCCTGGACTTCAGCCGCAAACATTGGATCAGGTTGCTGTTCGCGTACCGGGTTGTTTGGATAGAGCAAATGCACAAAGCCAGGCTTTAAGTGATTTGCTTGAGCTCAAGGGGCGAGGCCACTTTCTTATGAAATATGTAGGTTACCACCTTGCGAAAGGGTCCAGCCTGAATAGGAGTGATTGTCAGAACCTGATTGGGTTCAGCCTGAACATCAACCATGCCACCCAACACCAGGCCGGAATGGTCGAGAAGCTCACGATCCAAAACAATACCCATACCATCTCCGATTTGCACAACTTTTGTAAGCATACCACCTAATGCTGCCCACCAGCGACAAAGTCAATACCGACCGCCCGATAAAGGCATATTCCATCGCAAATCGGGTGCGATTCCAATCCATTATTCCCCGGCGTCTCATAAACCCAGCCGAACACCACAACCTTCTTTGCCTTCAAAACTCATCGTTCAATTTGCGCCACTCCGAAAACTCTGATACACCTCAAATGTGAACTCGAATAACTGTTAAGCTCAGTGGCCTCTCGACTAACAAAGTTTGCTTTAAGTGCCCTAATCGTAATCAGTTTTCTCGCAATCGGATGCAAGAGAGAGGATAGAGTGGACCTGTCGATTCGCATGAAGCGACAGACTTACGAGAAATGGTTAGTTAAACAAAGACCGTTTCTTGCCAGCCTGCCGAAGTCGGCCATTATTGATTATGACTTTACCACACTTCACGACGGCAGCAAGATCTCTCCGGTCGTCACGTATAACTTGAAGGCGGGACAA
The DNA here is from genome assembly GCA_028293375.1 of Verrucomicrobiales bacterium. Lineage (GTDB taxonomy): Bacteria > Verrucomicrobiota > Verrucomicrobiia > Limisphaerales > JAQGOY01 > JAQGOY01. The sequence goes on from JAQGOY010000161.1 coordinate 13,280, forward strand.
TGGGAAGGAGTCGTTGAGTTGTGTTTCACACTGAAGATTGACGCCAAGGGGCAGCCCGCAGGCATCTCTGAAGAGACGGTTACATTCGTCAAGTTGCCTGCCACAATCTCAGTGGTCGGTGAGGGAGGCAAGACGCGGAATCAGTATGACGGACTGAAGTTCCGTCAACCAAAAGATGTTGCAGTGTTGCTTAAACGTGTTGCCGACGGAGGTGATTTTGCAGATTATCGAAAGCAGACGGACGAGTCTGGCCAGTTTGTTCACAGCTTTTTCGATTACAATGATCCTTGGAAGAACCACCAGAATAAATGAGGATGAGCCTAACAAAGTTGCACCCCGCGTAGGTCACTCCCAGCCAATTCTCTGTTTCATATGCCGAATGCGATAAACATGTCGTGCACGCAGAACCCTGCAGTTGCGAGGGAGCCTGGTATCACGCGCGCCGAGCGGAAAGTTCATATCTTGGCGTTCTCGACATCGAACTACGACGCCATGATTAAGTTTTTCCCGAGATTTCGGCTTCACTGTCGCCGAAGACCCACACCACCAGTTGACTCCATTCTTCGAGCACGGGCGAGCGTCACGGGTGAGTCGAGATGACTTGGAGTTCCAGTTGGAAGGGAGCGAGTCTCCCGATGCCAAAGCGTGCTTTAATTTGTTTCTGCCAGATTTCACTGGCACAAGGCAAGACGGAACGCAGCCTGACAAACAACACCCCTGCCCATTTTCTGCGCCTCATTTCAACTCGAGGCGGGAGAGGCAAGTTCACCGCTGCGAACGAATTGCTTAATATTATTTTCACCCCTCTTTAATCACACCCAAGCCTCGATGCTTCAGAATTCCTTGATGGACGTTAAATGTGAAATCGAATAACTTTACGCAGCATTCACAAATTCCAGGCCATGAATACCCTTCACATCTTGTTCAACGACTTCTGGCCGTTCTTTCTGGTCGCCGTGGTTATTCTTCCGCTGTTGCAGTGGGGAAGACACGTCTCCCTGGATGGAAATGCAGCAGTATTCGCGGGCTCAAATTCCTTTCGCGAGCTTTCTGTCTTTTCAATGGAAGGGCAAATACGAATGGACCGTTAACCCTTTGACCACATTTATTGTTATGACACTACTAAAACGCATTGTTACTTCGATTGTGTTGTTTGTTTTTTTCTTTGTCGTCGCGTATATCGCCATTTGTATTGTTGGTGGAGCCATAAACGGAGCTATGGCTGGCGCAGGTAACCCTAACTCACAAGAGGCCACTAAGTTAGGGCAGCAAGCTGGAGCGGACTTTGTCATGCATAATTTGCGAATGATTTCATGGAGTTCGCTTGTGGTTTCCTTGGTTTTATCGTTGGGACTTTCCTTTTCAGGTATTTTGCCTTGGTGCAGGAAGCCCGCACAACCTCCGCCATTATGAAATCGTCGTGACCTGAGTCATCTCCGGAGCAAATCGGCGCGCGGTCAACTTAACCAATCCGACGCGGCTCAGTTCCTTGTGTTAAGCGGCGTTCGCAATCCACGGGCCTTTCCGTCAACATATTGCCCTGGGCCATTGTATTTTCAAAACAAAACAACCCCTCGGCTACCTGAAACAGCCCCAGAATTGTCCACTTGCTTTTGCCCCCCGGGATACCCTGTCACATCGTTTCCTACTCCTGGTTTACGGATAAACGTGCTGCCGCCAAGTTGCAAGTGGCTTGCATAAATCGACGTTGTCAATTCCTTGATTTCTGTTTAATTAAAGATGACTTGAACACTCTGCCTTCAAATCTACCAACCAGGAATTTCGCTCAAAGGCAACGATTGGCAGGGTTTTTGTTTGGTTTGTTTTTCTTCGTCGTGACCTTGACGCAGTCCGAGTCACTGCATCGGCTGATTCATCCAGATGCTCACGAAACTCACCATCAATGCGCGGTGACGATGCTTCTGTCCGGCTTAATAGAAGGCGCCCCTCCAGCTGTTAATTGTGTGGCGTTATCTTCTTCAAGCGCAGCATCAACTGTGGCCGCTCCCGATGCTGAAGTATTTGTCTCATTCGATTTCACTCTTCTTCCCAGCTGCGGTCCTCCCACTCTTCTCGTTTAAACCAAAATCGGATTTTTCTCGCCAACCATGCCCAGAGGCGAAAATGAGTGGCGCTGGAAAAATTTCCCGAAGTGTTTCCCTGGTTACTTTGTATCCCATTCACACGAAGGTGATTTCAAAATCGGTTTCAACTTAATGCAACAAGTGCGGATATTGATCCCTTAGGGGTTCGTGCGATCCGAAAATTGTTTTCGCATAACCAGGATGGCATTCAACAGCGAATTGATGGGCTCATGGCGAAACAATCCAAGCCCCTGCCCGAGAAATGAAAAACAACCAACAACGAATGGTCTGGGCACTGGAGGTTTGCGAGCGGTCAAGAATGCGCCCTACCCCCATCCGCCAAAAAATATTGGAATTCCTTGCTGATCGAAGAGTTCCAACCTCCCTGGAAGTGGTGATGCGTGAAGGGGTTCAAGGAAAATGCAGCGAGACGACTGCATACCGCACACTCATGTTGCTCAAGGAACTGCAAATTATCCGCCAAGTGAGCTTCCCCAAAAAGACCAGCTACTTTGTGCTCAATATTCCAGGAGAGAGCAGCCACTTTTTAGTTTGCCAGAGTTGCAGAGAAGTCACTGAGCTTCCAGTTTCAGAAAGCGCCAGGGAGCTTGATCGCGAAATATCAGCCAGTCGCGGTTATTCGCAAATTTATCACGACTTGGAATTTTTTGGAATTTGTCCTGCGTGCCAAAAACAACCCGCGCGCGCTCGTTGTCCCAACGCACCCCTGTCAAATCCGCTGGTCAGCAAAACTCAAACCGTCACCAACGGAGTGAAATATTAAATTTATGGATTCATCCCTGCTTCTCATTAAAGGCCTAAAAAGATCATTTGTTGCTCCGGATGGCCATCGCCAAATGATCGTTGATGTGCCTCAGTTTTCACTGGCACCGCAGGTGCAACAGGCACTGTCGGGAGAAAGCGGTTCGGGCAAAACGACGTTTCTCAACCTGATAGCCGGTATACTTAAGCCGGACAGCGGGAGCATTCAACTGGATGGAGCGGATATCGCGATGCTTTCGGAGTCAAAGCGGGACCGAATGAGGGCGTTTAAAATTGGGTATATATTCCAAACTTTCAATTTACTTCAAGGCTACACCTGCCTGGAGAACGTCATATTAGGAATGTCATTCGGTGAAGGAGAAGATAGACAATTTGCCCGGCAACTGCTGGAGCGCGTTGGCCTTGCCCAGAGGCTGAATCATTACCCACGGCAGCTTTCAACTGGCCAACAACAACGTGTAGCGGTAGCTCGCGCTCTTGCTAACAAGCCCAGTCTGGTCCTGGCTGACGAACCGACTGGGAATCTCGATCATAAGAATGCTCGCGAGTCACTGGCATTGATTCGCGAAGCGTGCAGAGAAAACAAAGCGGCACTCCTTTTGGTCAGCCATGACCGCGACGTGCTCGGCAATTTCGAACGCGTAGGCAATTTTCACGAGATGAACCTCGCTATAGTGCCGGAGGTGATCCTTTGAATCTTTTTGGCATCGCTTGGCGGAGTCTGCGTCAGCACTCGCTTTCCACGGTGGTTACCGCGACTTCCGTTGCACTCGCAGGCGGACTGTTGATGTCTGTTTGGGTGGTTAAACAGCAATCTCAAAAGACCTTCACAGGCGTCAACGCTGGGTTTGATGCGGTGTTGGGAGCACGAGGTTCAAAATTGCAGTTGGTCTTGAATGCGATTTTTCATCTGGAAGCTTCTCCAGGCAATCTTGCATGGCAGGACTTTCTCGATATCCAAAAGAATCCCAATGTGGAACTCGCAGTTCCTTTGGCTGTTGGGGACAACTATCATGGCTATCGCCTGGTAGGCACCACTCCCGATTTATTTACCCGGGGTGAGTATTCCCCGGGAAAGCATTTCGAAGTTCAACCCGGCGGCGAGTGGAACGATCCCGAGCGTCGAGAGGCGGTGGTGGGCGATTTCGTCGCACGTAAATTGAAGTTGAAAGTAGGAGATACTTTCCATCCCTTCCACGGGCTGATTTATGACGAGCGAAACCAACATTCGGAAACATATGTGGTCGTAGGCGTGCTCAAACCAAGCAATACCCCTGCTGACCGTGTCATATGGATTCCGCTGGCTGGCATCCAGCGCATGAGCGGGCATGATCCCCGCGCGGCAACTGAGGTAAGTGCTGTGCTCGTGAAACTGAGAGCAGGAAGCGCCATGGCAGGTTTTCAACTCGACATGCTTTATAACAAACAAGGAAATCGCCTCACTTTCGCCTGGCCAGTGGGCGATGTGATGGGCGAGTTGTTTAACAAAATAGGATGGTTTGATCGTGTGTTGACCCTGGTGAGTTACCTCGTGGCCCTGGTGGCGGCAGGATCGATACTGGCCAGTATTTACAACTCCATGAATGAGCGCCGCCGCGAACTGGCCATTTTGAGAGCACTTGGCGCGAGGAGGATGACCATTTTTTCAACTATTCTGCTCGAATCCGCAACCATTGCTGCCCTGGGAGTTGCTGGCGGGTTTGTATTTTATCTCGGCTTGATGATGGTTGTCGCCGGTATCATCCGAGAGCAAACGGGGGTAGTTCTTGAGCCATTCGCTTTTAATCCTGTCATGCTTTGGTCGCCGGTCATGTTCATCGCACTGGGAGCACTCGCGGGAATCCTTCCAGCTTTCAAAGCCTATCGCACCGACGTTGCTTCCAGCCTCATTCCACAATCTTAAATCCATTATGAAAATACAATCGATTATCGTGATGTCCCTGGTTCTGAGCCTTGCCGGTGGATGTTCGAAGACTGACACCGCCAGTTCCACGAATACTCCGAAAGCAGCAACCGCACATCATGAGCACAAACCGCCCCATGGCGGCGCACCGGTGGAGCTTGGCGAGGAGGAGTATCATGTCGAATTTGTGACCGAAAGAGGCAGCGGAATCCTGAGGGCATTTGTCATGGATGGCGAACTGGAGAATTTCGTAAGAATCGAAGCTCCCGCCCTTGAGGTAACGGCAAAATTGCCGGAGAAAGAAGAAATTCTCATTTTAAAACCAGTTCCCAACAGTGCCACTGGCGAGACTGTCGGCAACACTTCCCTCTTCGAAGGCCAAGCCGACTGGTTGAAAACAACCACGAATTTCGATGCCGTTCTGAAACAGATCTCCGTAAAAACAAAAACCTACACCAACGTCATTTTCAATTTTCCGAAAGGCAGCGATGAAGGCGCAAAAAAATAATAAAGGAAAGGAGCAGCCCATGAAGAACAACCGAATCTCCAATACGGTTGTCTCCTTCTCCCTGCTGATCGGATGTGGCGTGATAGCGATCGTCATATTTTCAGATCCGATTCTCATCAACCGAGCCATTTCGGCCCAGGTGCTGCGAGGGGATAAAATTGCGTTAACCCTTTCCACTGAAACCAATACTCCTGTGCTGAAACCTACAAACTCCGTTGCTTCCAGCACGCCAGGAACCAATGGAACGGATTCCCTTGGAGGTTGGACTGCGGTGCTATTCGCTGCAGGAGTAACCAACGCGAGCCCCTCAATGGTTTCCGTAAACGGGGAAACTTTTCGGCTGCTTCCGTATTCATTTCTGACTTCTTTTCGGCTGGACCTTCATGACGAAATGACTACGGCACAGACCCTTGGCAAAATTCCAGGCGAAGTGAAGGCTTACAACGAAAAATCTGTGGCCGTCACCGGTTATATGCTTCCCATCAAAGTAAACGAGGGCCTCGTCACTGACTTCCTTCTTCTGCCCAATACTCTCAGCTGCTGTTATGGAACAACTCCTCGAATCAATGAAATCATCGTCGCGAAAACGACAGGAAAGGGAGTCAAAGCGAAAAAAGACATCCCGATCTCCGTTCTAGGCACCTTCCATGTGGGTGCCATTCGAAATAACGAGCATTTGATAGGAATT
>JAQGOY010000196.1 GCA_028293375.1 Verrucomicrobiales bacterium
TCATGACCACGTTAAGCGGGGCCAAGGCAGCAGCACTTGGTATTGCAGCGTTGAAAAAGAACGGTTATGCGGTGAAGACTCTGCAGGAGTTCCACTGAGCAATTGAGGTATTATTTGATTCCTATGACCATCGAGTCTGGACCAACGAGGTGCTGCACGGAGGTCTGAGAAAATCCGGTTTCGCGCATCCATGCCTGGCAATCATACCCGGTAAAATCAAATCCGCCCGAGGTTTCGATGAGCATGTTCAGGCTCATTAAAAGGCCGAACGCATTTTTGCGCCGGTCATCATCAATCAACGCTTCATAGACGATCAGTGCGCCGCCGGCAGGAAGTGCGTGGAAGGCCTTTGCAATCAGCATTTTTTTGGTGGGCAGATCCCAGTCGTGAAGGATGTGGCCCATGACCAGAACATCTGTTGAAGGAAGTGGATTTTTGAAAAAATCGCCTTCTTGAAATCTCAACCGTTCCTGGAGCTTGTTGGCTGCCACATACTTTTCGAAAATAGGTTGAACAATGGGAAGATCAAAGCCGACTCCCCGAAGATGGGGGTTTTTCAATGCCAGCTGGACCGGACTAGCGCCCTGAGCGCATCCGACATCAGCAAAGGTTTTGTATTTATGCCAGGGAAAGTCAGCGGCAATCCGGACGGCAGCACCCATACTGATGCCGGTCATGCCGCTCAGGAATAATTCCAGTCTCGCGGGATTGGAATAAAGCGTATCAAAAGCATTTTCACCAAGCTTGGCTTCATTCTGGGGTTTGCCAGTCTTCAACGCTTCCGTAAGCGACGACCAGAATCCGTAAAGGCGGCCGTTGGCCATTTCCAGAATTCCCCCGGCATAGGACGGTTTGTCCTTATCAAGAAAAAAAGCGGTATCGGCAGAGTTGGAATAAACGCCGTCGTTGCGTTCCAGAAAATTCAGGGCGACCAGGGTATCCAAAAAATCGTGTGCGCTGCGTGGGTGCAATCCCAATTTTTGAATCAAAGTGGCTGCATCAGAAGGTTCCCTGGCGAGCACAGTGAACAACTCGAGTTCAACAGCGGAGAGCAGGGTTTTGGAAGCCCAAAAACCGGTGCCAATTTGCATGATATGTTCGAGAGAAGGCGATGGGCTCATGAAAAAAGATAATAATGAATGTTCTTAAGGTTTCGAGGCGTCAACAACTCTGCTGCCAGGACCCGCATGAAAATTACAAAGCAGGAGAGCTGTTCTCCAAGTTTTTAATTAAGAAAATATCCCCAAAAATCCGTGCCAGCCCAAAAGGTATTCGTGCTGGCCCTTCAATCAACTCAGGACTAGATTGGCAGGATGTTCGGCAACTCATTTTACCCACTAAAGATTGGGATTTTCAGTTCCGTTGGTTTTTTTCTTTTTTTCCTGAGTGCTTTTGGCCAGGGCAGGGAGACCATGACGATTGCGGGGACGGGGGAAAAAGGATTCTCTTCCGGGAGCCCGGGGGCGCAATCCAAGCTTAACAATCCTTATGGAATTACACGCGGCCCGGAGGGCTCCCTGTATATTTGCGACACTGAAAACCACGTTGTCCAGCGCTTGACCGCTACCGGGATGAGTCCAGTGGCCGGGAATGGAAAGAAGGGATATGCGGGGGACGGCGGAGCAGCCACAAATGCGAGCATGAACGAGCCCTACGAGGTGAGGTTCGATGCCAGGGGAGATATGTTTGTGGTGGAACGGATGAATCACCTGGTCCGTAAAATCGAAATGAAGACCGGGATTATATCCACGGTGGCCGGGACAGGGGCTGCCGGCTTTGGGGGAGATGGCGGTCCAGCCACGAAAGGAAAATTCACACAACCCCACAGCATTCAGTTCGATTCCAAAGGAGATCTGTTCATTTGTGATATTGGGAACAACCGCATTCGCAAATTGGAAACCAGGACCGGGATGTTAACTACTTTTTTGGGAAATGGAAAAAGGACAAACGACGCGGGTGCGACACCATCGTGGGATAATCTGACCTTGAACGGGCCAAGGGCTATCGATTTTGATTTGGAGGGCAATATGTGGCTGGCACTGAGGGAAGGAAATGTCATTTGGAAAATTAATCCAACGAGCAAAACAGTTGAGCATATCGCTGGAACGGGCAAACAGGGAAACAGCGGTGACGGGGGGCCGGCGGAAGAAGCGACCTTGAGCGGGCCGAAGGGGATTGCTGTTGGACCGGATGGGCGGGTCTATTTTACGGATACCGAGAGTCATTCCATTCGTTTTATTACAATCAAAGACCATATGATGGACAGATTTGCCGGCACGGGTGAAAAAGGAGACGGCCCGGACGGGGATGGTTTTAAGTGCAAACTAAATAGGCCGCACGGTATCTACGTGGATCAACAGGGAATGGTCTATGTAGGAGACACTGAAAACAACCGAGTCAGGGTGATTATTAAACCGGCGACTTTCCCTTCATTTAAACCGAAGTGACGCCCTGTGTCAGTTTCCAGTTCACAAACGCAGGTTGAAAGTTTTACTGGAGACGCGTATTTGTTGGTGAGTTCTAACCCATAATTCCTGTTCACTATGTCCATACCTGTAAAACCAATTCCTGAAGGATTTCATTCCATCACCCCGTATCTCTCTATTCGAGGGGCTGCAGAGGCGATCGAATTTTACAAACGCGCTTTTGACGCAAAAGAGAGGTATCGCATGCCTGGTCCGGATGGAAAAACCATCGGTCACGCGGAGTTGTTGTTTGGCAACTCCATTGTCATGCTGGCTGACGCATTTCCCCAGTGTGGAAATGTTTCTCCCTCAACCCTGAATGGCACCACTGTTGGACTGGCTTTTTACGTGGAAGATGTCGATTCCCAGTTTAAAAAAGCGATTGATGCAGGTGCGAAAGTGGAACGGCCCCTCGAGGACATGTTTTATGGCGACCGGAGCGCGACTGTGGTGGATCCCTACGGCCACAAATGGAGTATTATGACTCACAAGGAAGATGTCTCCGCCGAAGAAATTCAAAAACGACTCGCCGGGGAATATGCTAAAATGGGTTCTGAGCCTGGAAAGAAATAGTTGGGCTTTATGAAAAAGCCGACGCCTGGCTTCACAGGCGTTGGCACTTTCCCAGTTGGACCATGATTCACTTGCGCAAACGCAGGTCTAAATCCTTACTTTCCTCCCTGATAAATTTTGTCAAAGACGCCACCGTCATCGAAATGAGTCTTTTGGGCTTTTGTCCAACCTCCAAAGAGTTCATCGATGGTAAACAACTCGACCTTCGGAAAAATGCCAGCGTATTTCGCGGCTATGGTTTTATTGCGGGGACGGTAATAATTCTTCGCGGCAATTTCCTGGCCGGCGTCTGAATAGAGAAACTCCAGATAGGCTTTCGCGACCGCTTCCGTTCCATGCTTCTTTGCGTTCTTATCCACAACGGTTACGGGTGGCTCAGCCAGGATGCTGATGGAAGGGATGATGACTTCGACTTTTCCCTTTCCTGTTTCCTGTAGCGCCAGGAAGGCTTCGTTTTCCCATGAGACGAGGACATCTCCCACATCGCGTTGAAGGAAGGTTGTTGTCGCTCCCCGTGCGCCGGAATCCAGGACAGGGACATTCTTGTAAAATTTGGAAAGGAACTCGACGGCTTTTGCATCGGATCCGTATTTTTTCAGAGCAAATCCATAAGCAGCCAGGTGGTTCCAGCGAGCCCCGCCGGAGGTTTTAGGATTAGGTGTAATGATCGCCACGCCGGGTTTGACCAAATCATCCCAATCTTTGATGTGTTTTGGATTTCCTTTTCGAACAAGAAATATAATGGTGGAAGTATAGGGAGCACTGTTATCAGGAAGACGTTTCTGCCAGTCGGAGGGAATCAGATTATTTTTGGCCAGAAGGTCCACGTCGTAAGCAAGGCCCAGAGTCGCCACGTCCGCTTCCAGTCCATCGCCGATGGCTCGAGCCTGCTTCCCCGACCCGCCGTGGGACTGCTTGATGGTAATTTTATCCCCGGTCTTTTTTTGATATTCGTCAATAAAGCTTTTGTTGATGGCCTGATAAAATTCTCTGGTGGGATCGTAGGAAACATTGAGCAATGAAAAGTCCTTTGCGAATGCGCCAGTGAGAGAAAGAAACAGTGAAAGGACGGCGAGTTTTTTCAGCATAACAGTCAAATCTTAGATTAAAGGGGCTGGTTTTGGAAGCTCCCTCCGGGTCGGCACCCACCGGCGCAGAGATTTCTTCCTGTGAACTAACCGCTACGAGACAGAGCCTATGTCGAAAGATTATAATGTCAACTGTTTTACTGTAGATTAACTGCTTGTTACTTTTTTGGGCGACGTTTCTTGACAACTATATCGGTAGTGGATATATCATTAACCGTTATATATGACTGACCGTTCCATAGACCCGAATCAGAAATTGCCACTAACTCCCGCTGTTTTTCATATCCTGCTTGCATTGGCGAATGGAGAACTTCACGGCTACGCAATCATGCAGGAGGTGACGCAGTCGACTGGTGGAACGATCCGAATGGGCCCCGGAACTTTATACGGGACCATCAAAAAACTAGTGGCCGAGGAATGGATCGAGGAAGCAGGCGAAAGGGCGGTTTCACCTTCCGATGACGAGCGAAGACGTTATTATCGATTAACAGAATTCGGGGCTAAAGTTGTTAATGCGGAGGTTCGAAGATTATCGCAGGTATTACGAAGTGCACAAGGGAAGCGTTTGATTGTCCCACTGGAAGGAGGCGTTTAGTGCCTGGGCCGCAACAGTCCTTTTCTGAAAGGGCTTACCGTAAACTATTGTTATTATATCCGACAGGATTTCGCAAACAATACGGAGAACCCATGGCACTGGTATTTCGTGATCAGTATCGGCGGGCACAAGAAGTTAATGGGAATGCGGGCCTGCTTGCACTTTGGTTTCAGACCATCTGGGACCTGGCGTGCAGCTTTCCAGCCGAACAAAACGATGAATTAATGAAAAACATGAATATTGGACTGAAACTCGAAAAGTTGACTGTGGGAAGATTTTTCCTCATGGCTTTCCTGGCGATGATGATTTGTTTTGGAGTAAAGACAGGGATGGAGCCCAGGGCATATAGAGTTAGCGAGTTACTGTTAGTGGAGAACAACTCGGCTCGTGCTGATACGTTCATCCAAGCCGGGCGTATCTCCACGGAACTTAAGCGGGTCGGCAACCTTGATGAGGTCATTCAACGCCTGGAGTTACAAAAGCGATTTAACGATAGCAAGCTGATCAGGACGCCTGTTTCGAAATTGGAGGCACGTTACTTGTTAAATAGCATGGTGGCCGTCCAACCTGAGCTTAACATTTCGGTGCCTGGAATGCTTCGAAGAACATCGCAAGCCCCCAACCGTGAAAACGCAGTCATCCACCTGACGATCACTTATAAAGACCGGGAGATGGCCAGGCAAACTGCTGCCTGTTTTGGCGAGTTGCTGGTCGAGAAATTTCGCTCAGAATCAAGTTCGATCCAAGATTCACCTGGGGCACCGCCAAGTTTGGTGGGTATGAACCCGCAAATTAAGGTTTTGATTCTGGACGCGAACTGTCCAGAGAAAACACACCCGATCGCGTATTTGCTTGCTCGCACCATTACGCTCGGAGGAATGAGGAGCCTGGGGATTGGTCTAGCGCTGGGGTTGGTTTTTTGGTGCGGTCAGCGGATGAGCTCATCCCGGCAAACGTGAAAAAGTCCACCCCTGTGACAAGGGTGGACTTTGCTGTTTTTAGAATCGCCGTTGAGGTGGCTTACCTGTCTCGATCAATATTTTTATTGAGGGCAATGCCGGAAGCGCGCTTGGCAATTTTTCGGCTGGTAGTGATTTTCGTGACCGTGCCTGTTTTGAGATATTGAGTGCGAACTTTGTCGAGGATGCTTTCCCGTTGATCGTAAAGGCGCTTCAATTTGCGAGGTTTCACGCGACTCAGGCAATAAGCGGTAAGCAGTGGCAGGGATATTGTTGAGTCCACATAAGCCACCACGCAATCCGGCAACGAGTCTGGATCTACTTTCCCCCAACTGACAGCTTCAGCGGGGGTGGCGCCACTCAAGCCACCGGTGTCGGGTCGGGCATCGGTGCATTGCAGGAAATAGTCGTGTCCTTTTTCCTGGATGCCCATCACTTCCTGGATTTGCGGCTCGGTTTGCAGCATGAAGTTCTTAGGCGAGCCGCCACCGAGGATGAAAACGGACGATTTATGCCCGGATGATTTTGCTTCGTAAACGATCCCTGCGGTCTGGTTCACATCCCGATTCACATCCATGAGTAGTTTGGAATCGCGCATGGCCATGGCGGCGACATTCATGCCGATGGAACTATCCCCTGGACTACTGGTGAAGATGGGAATTCCGCATTCATAGGCCGTGGCGAGGACGGAACTGTCCTTAAGTCCCAGCTTCCTGCCCCGTTGCGAAACGTATTTTCCGAGGAGATAATGAAATTCGTCAGTGCCCATCGTTTTCTGGAATTCCGGCCCCTGGATGACTTCGCGAACAAAGGCATCGGTGTCGAGGAGGACATGGTAGTCAAAAAGAATATCGTAAATGCGGATGACCCCATCTTTATGAAGCACAATATCGTCGAGGAAAGGAGATCCCGAAAAGAGCTGCATATCCAGGCCGTAGTGGAGGTCGTGGTAAAGATTTGCGCCGGTGGAGACGATCCAATCGATGAATCCAGCCTTCATGAGAGGAATGAGGCACGATTTGCCAAGACCGGCAGGAGTGAGAGCCCCTGTGAGACTCATGCCTATAAATCCGTCGTTCGGAAGCATTTTCTCGGTCAGGAGCTTGGCTGCTTCCCGGATGCGACCGCCGTTATAGGCGAGGAAAGACTGGTCGATCAAATCGGCAGCCGAAACGTTTTTACCGATCCCAAATGGATTCAGGCGGGGATAGGCTGCAAATTTTTTAGACGGATTTGAGGATTTACTCATGGGCATCACTTTTTGAAAATTTCGTTTTAAAGGCAATGACCAAATTTCCGTGTCCAGATAACGATTGACTAGGGAGAGAGTGGCGTGAATGTTTAGCGAAATCCGAAAGATGAGTTGGCGGAGTCGATTTTCGGAAGTTAAGGACGCGGTGGGCTATTTTAGACAATTATGAAAATCCGGATGGCAATCAGCGGTATTCTTTTGGGGCTTCTCATTCTTCCCCTTTCACTCTATGCGCAGCAAGTGCCGGTGGTGGAGAAGCATCTTTCCAACGGGATGAAACTTCTTTTGTTGCAAAGAAAAGATGAACCGACGGTGTCGGGCGGGTTTGTGGCGCATGTAGGGAGTTCCAACGAGCGGGAAGGAATCACCGGGATAGCTCACTTGTTTGAACACATGATGTTCAAAGGAACGCCGACGATTGGCACGAAGGATTACAAAAAGGACCTGCAAATCATCCAGGAACAGGAAAAGGTCCGGGACGAAATGCGGGAGGAGGAGAAAAAAACTCGCGATGCTTATCGCAAGGGGTTGATAGAAGATCCAGCCAAGTTCGAAAACCAGACCGATACATGGCGTGAACTGGAGAAGAAATTCAAGGACCTGATAGCCCAGCAGCGCGAAGTGCAGGTCAAGAACGAGTTCGACAAAATTTATACCTCGAATGGCGGCTCGGGGATGAATGCTTACACCAGCCAGGACATGACTGCCTACTTTATCACGGTTCCTGCGAACAAGCTCGAATTGTGGATGTGGATGGAATCCGGCCGTTTGTTCCAGCCCGTGTTTCGTGAATTCTACGCGGAACGTGATGTCGTATTCGAGGAACGCCGGATGAGAACCGATTCCACTCCCCTCGGTAAATTTGCAGAACAATTTGAAGCCTTGTTTTGGGAGTCGCACCCCTACCACTGGCCTGTGATTGGATGGCCATCGGATATCCCCGCCATATCAAAAGCGCAGGCGGACGAATTTTATGGAATCTATTACGCTCCGCAAAACATTACCTTGGTACTGGTAGGGAATTTTGATCCAGAGCAGGCAACGACAATGGCTGAAAAATACTTTGGAAGAATCCCCAAGGGAAAGAAAGAGGCGCCAGACGTGGTAACATTGGAAGTCGGGCAGATGGCAGAGAAACGGATGTATGCAGAAGCGGAAACCAATCCCCAGGTGGACATCAACTGGCACACGGTAGGTTTTGGCCACAAAGACTCTTATACTCTGGGCGTTTTGGCTCAAATCCTAAGCACCCGCACGGGGCGACTGTACAAAGGCATGGTTTTGGGCTCGAAAGTTTCGACCGAAACATGGGCACAGCAAGAATCGATGAAATGGTCAGGCTTTTTCAACATGGGAGGGGAGGCAAGCGAAGGAAAGACTCCTGAAGAGGTGGAGCAAGCCATTTACGCTGAGCTGGAGAAATTGAAAAAATCGGATGTTCCGAGCGAAGAATTGCAGAAGGTTAAAAACAACTTCGCGGCCAACGAATATCGCAAGCTTGGTTCCAACAACCCAATTCTCATGCAGTTGTTGCATTATGATGGCCTTGGCAATTGGAAGGAAATCAACGAAGCCAACAAAAAATATCAGGAAGTAACAGCGTCGGATATCAAAGCTGCTGCAAACAAATACTTTACGAAAGAGAACAGAACGGTGGGGATCTATACACGCAAGGGCGTGGTGGCCGGAAAGGGTGAGGCAGATAATGGACCCGCAGGGTTAAACAGCCAGCAAAAGCAGAATTTGAAACAATTGAATGAGCAACTTGCCAAAGAAACAGACACCAAACAAATGAAGACCATGCTCGAAAGAATGGAAAGCGAGGCAGGAAAAGTTCCACCTGATCAAAAGGCGTTCATGGAAGCGGTCAAAGCTGTGATCGAAGCTAGAATTTCAACACTGGAGAAGAAATAAGATGAACAACCGATTATCGCTTCCCCTGGCGGTCGCCCTGCTGGTCAACTTCTCGCCTGTTCTGCAGGCGGCGGACACTGGAATTCCTGCCCGTCCAGAGGAACTGAAATACCCTGCCCTTAAATACGAGGTGCCGAACCAGGCTGACTATCGTGTCACGCTAAAATCGGGTCCCGTTGCTTATCTCGTTCCTGACAAGGAAAGACCTCTGGTCAACATTTCGATCCTTGTTCGCACCGGGGACTACCTTGTGCCAGTTGGCAAGGAAGGGCTGGCTCAAATTACAGGTTATTTGCTCGCGCGCGGGGGGACAAAATCCAAGACAGCTGAAGAAATGGAAGAGAGACTGGCTTTTCTGGCTGCACATTTGAACTCCGGCGTCGGCGAAAATCAAGGTTCCGTCAGTTTGGAACTTTTATCCAAGGACGTGGATGAAGGAGTTGGCATTTTAAAGGAGGTCCTGACCGCGCCCCGGTTTCAGGATGATAAAATTGCACTTTACAAGGACCAGACTCTGCAGGTGATGAAACAAAGGAATGATGATTCGTCCGATATTGAAGGCCGCGAGAAAGAATTCCTGGCCTACGGCGAAAACTTTTGGGCGAACCGGCAGACGACCGCTGCTTCACTCGACTCCATCAGCAAAGTCGATATCGAGCAGTTTCATAAGAAATGGTTTCATCCCGCAAACTTCATTGTATCTGTGAACGGAGATTTTGACCGCGAAGCGATGACTCAAAAACTGGAGAAACTATTTTCCGACTGGCCGTTTCAGGGGGAGAAACCAGGCCCCATTCCAACCGACACCCAATTTGCAAAACCAGGAGTCTATGTGGTGGACAAGGAAGTGAACCAGGGGCGAGTCTCCATCATGTTGCCCGGAATCAAGAGGGATAATCCCGATTTCTTTCCGATCATCATCATGAATGATGTGCTGGGTGGGGGCGGATTTACCTCCCATATCATGAATCGAGTCCGAAGTGACGAGGGGTTGGCCTACTCTGCGGGATCAAGTTTTCCCGGAGGAATCTATTATCCATTGACCTTCACAGCGGGGTTTCAATCGAAGTCGAGAACGGTTGCCTACGCTGTTTCCATTGTGCTGGACGAGATGAAAAAGATGGGCTCAACAACACCAGACAACGAGGAATTGAGCACAAGCAAGAATGGAATCATCGACAGGTTTCCAAGAAATTTCGCCACCAAAGGTCAAATTGCAGCCACTTTTGCCCAGGACGAATATACCGGGAGGTATGCCCAAAATCCGGAATTTTGGAAAAATTATCGTAAGAATGTTGAAGCAGTATCCACGGAAGATGTTCAGCGGGTGGCAAAGAAATATTTAACCGAGGACAATCTGGCTATACTCATCGTCGGCGACAAAAAGGAAATTTTGGCCGGCCACCCCAATTACAAGGCGTCCCTAAAAGAAATAGCAAAGGACAAGATCGTGGATGTCCCGCTGAGAGATCCTTTGACGATGAAACCAATCACGAAATAAATTGGGCTCCAACTGACCTCTAAAATGTCCAATATGCCCCAAATTAATGGGGTTTCACCACAATAGACCCAATTACAGAACGGGTTTATGTAGAGTAATCATTCCTGCCCTCGGTCAGGTAACCATCATATGTCTCCTGGAAAAGCTAGTCGAAACGGCGCCACGGTTTTTCTGTGGATCGTATGCACGATTGCGCAGATAACGTCGGCAGCTGACGTAACGAACGCTCTACTTAACGGTCGGGAGACAGCTAAAATGGTGGAGCGACTGGAACAGGTGCATCAAAACGTCGATGCTGCATCAACCATCTTTGAATCGGCGAGGCGAGTGCCGTTTTTTCGCGAAAAATACAAGGCAGCGGTCAAACCTCGAGACAAATTTGCCACCGGTTCGGCATACGGGCTGGAACTGCTAAACAATGGGCAATCATTGGAAGCCATCGAACAATTTGAGGCGCTCGAGCAGTTGGCAACCACGTCAAAAACATCGGCAGATCCGAAATCGCTGGAACAGCTGCGATTCTATCTAGCCCTCGCTCATTTTCGTTTGGGAGAGCAGCAAAATTGCCTTTCCAACCACAATGCCGATTCGTGCCTTTTGCCCATTCGCGGCGCCGGCTTTCATATCAATCCCGCCGGATCGCGTAAATCGATCGAAATCCTGACCAACCTCCTAAACCTGGATCCCGACAATTTATCGGCTCGCTGGATATTAAACGTGGCAAGCATGACGGTGGGAGATTACCCGGAAAAAGTTCCAGCCAAATGGTTAATCGACCCGAAAGTTTTCGAGTCACAATATTCTCTTCCGCGTTTCACGGATGTGGCGGCTGGAATAGGACTGGGCGGAATGACCCTTGCAGGTGGTGTTGTGGCCGATGATTTCGACAACGACGGTTTCCTGGATTTGCTGATATCCGAATGGTCAACCCATGGACAGCTGCATTTTTATCATAATAACGGCGATGGAACGTTTACAGACCGAACAAAGGAGGCAGGGCTCATCGGTCTCTACGGAGGCCTGAACATGGTGCAGGCGGACTATAACAACGACGGGCTGGTGGATGTCTTTATTTTGCGCGGGGCCTGGCGCCGGGAAGATGGCAAACATCCCAATTCGCTGCTGAAAAACAAAGGAAACGGAACATTTGAGGATGTGACTGAATCGGCTGGGTTGTTAAGTTTTCACCCCACGCAAACAGCGGTTTGGCTGGATTTTAACAATGATGGATTGATCGATCTGTTTATAGGGAATGAATCGGGTCCAGGAGTGCATCCCTGCGAACTGTATCGAAACAATGGAGATGGGACGTTTACGGAGTGCGCCAGGGAAAATGGAGTGGATGCCGTGGGTTTTGTCAAAGGAGTGGGAAGTGCAGATTATAATGGGGATGGACGTCCAGACCTCTATCTTTCCATCCTGAACGGCAACAACATATTATTTAGAAACGATGGGGCTGCTTCTGGTGGGAAGGAAAAAACAGGTCGCTGGAAGTTTACCAACGTGGCGAAAGAAGCAGGAGTCATTGAGCCGTTGAATAGCTTTCCGACGTGGTTTTTTGATTACGATAACGATGGATGGCCGGACCTCATGGTCAGTGGCTACCATGTGGTTCAAGGGGTAGGAGACGTTGCTGCCGATTACCTGGGGTTGCCGCACGAGGCAGAGCGGGCGCGGTTATTCCACAACAATAAAGATGGCACGTTCAAGGATGTCACCAAGGAGATGGGGCTGTATAAGGTGATTCATGCCATGGGGGCTAATTTCGGTGATTTAGACAACGACGGCTACCCCGATTTTTATTTTGGAACGGGCGATCCGGCGTTATCCATGGTTATTCCCAACCGCATGTTTCGAAACGATGGTGGAACTAATTTCCAGGAGGTGACGACGGCGGGAGGATTCGGTCATTTACAAAAAGGCCACGCGGTGGCTTTTGCCGATCTTGATAATGACGGCGACCAGGACGTGTTTATCGTGGTGGGAGGGGCCGTGAGCGGCGATACGTTTACCGACGCATTGTTTGAAAACCCAGGCAACACGAATGGCTGGATCTATTTACAATTGGAAGGGAAGCAAAGCAACCGCTCGGCGATAGGAGCAAAGATCAAACTAAGCCTCGAGGATGATGGGAAAAAACGAGAGATTTATCATACCATTGGAAGCGGCGGAAGTTTTGGAGCCAATCCGTTGCGTGCAGAAATCGGGATCGGTATGGCCTCGACAGTGGACATAGAAATTACATGGCCGGCGAGTGGCATAAAACAACAGTTTCTGGGTGTGGAAACGCGACACCTTTACCAGGTCAAAGAAGACAGTGACAAAATAGTGCTGACGCCCATGAAGTCCTTCACCTTTAAAAAGGGGATGGCCGGCCACGTTCATCATCATTGAGCCGGAGTTCGATTTAGCCTGTTCAACCTTTAGGATGATGATAAAAAGCAGGCGTGACATCCGACCAAACATTGGCTGATTACTATGCCCGCCGGGCTGAGGAATACGAGTCCATCTATGCGAAGCCTGAACGGCAGGTGGAACTCGAGAAATTGCGAAAGCATCTTCGATCCCGGTTTGCAGGAGAAAAAGTTTTGGAAGTGGCCTGTGGTACCGGGTATTGGACGGAGGTTATTTCACAATCTGCAAAGTCGGTGGTAGCGTTGGATATCAATGACGAGGTTCTGGAGGTGGCACGGCGAAAAAGTTTTTCCGATGTCAAACCGCATTTTGAAATAGCAGATGCTTACAGGCTGCCAAAAAGCAGAGGAGAATTTACTGGAGGGCTGAGCGCATTTTGGTGGTCGCACGTGCCCAAGGCCCGATTGAATCAATTCCTCGCAGGATTCCATGAAAGCGTTGGTTCGTGCTCTAAAATTACTTTTGTCGACAATCGCTATGTGGAAGGAAGCAGCACAGTTATCTCGAGAATCGACGCCTCGGGAGACACCTTCCAGATGAGAAAGTTGAAAGACGGGTCACTGCACGAAGTGCTAAAAAACTTCCCGACGCGTGAGGAATTGATTAATGCGGTATCGGCTGATGCGGTTGAGATATCGGTAAATTTGCTGGAATATTATTGGTTACTCGAATACCGATTGAAATAATCTACTTTGGAGTTTTTAGAACCGCGCCTACGAATTCCGCCCATTTCCCCTCTGGCTCCCAAACTCTGTTCATCAGTTCCTTCGCTTTGTCAGGAGAGCAAAGCCCATTTCGGCGGTGATAGAGATACATGAATGCGGACACACGCATATTGGCTGCGCAATGAATGAATGTGCGTTTGCCTTCCACGCTTTGGAGGATGCTTTCAAAGAGATAATAATCCCTGGGATTGGGCTCGCCGAACTGAACTGGAATGTGGAAATAGGCCATGCCGTGCCGGGTTACGAGTTCACCTTCGTTGGGAATGGCATTGTCTGAATTTGGTAATGCCAGGTTAATTACCACTTCGACCTGGTCATGAGCCAGTGCTGAAAAATGTTCCGCACCGGGCATCCCGCCCGTTAGATGACGGTCACTGATCTGCACAAAATTCCTAATGCTGGAGATTGTCTTCCGCAGTGTAATTTCAGATGGAAAGAGGCCAGCAAGAAATTCGACGAGCTCTGTTTTAGAGTTTGATTCCAGTATTGGTTCGCCAGGTACACAATAACCGAAGCCCGGACCAAATGCTTTTCCATTGACGACGCAGGCGTCGGTTCCTGCCGTTTCGATTTGGTTCCTTGCCCTGGCCAGAGCCTCGTTGCGGCTTCCCGAAAGCTCATACTTCCACCCGACAATCATCGCCGACGGGAACATTGGGCGGAGGAGGGGAAGCACCTTCAGTGAGGGTTCGAGTTCAAGAATGATACTGCCCGCATTTGTTGGAATTTTTTCTGATTTAACCGATTGACCAGCTTCATTATTGATCGATTTTACTTTGTAGTCGCAAAGTGCCGCCACGTGAAAAATGGCGCTGATATGGTTCTCCTTGGCTGCCTTTTTAAAAAGTTCAAGAAGATCATCATTCGTATCGAACGTTTGGACATCGACGCCCCCCTGCGGATGCGGCCAGGTTGCGCCGCTTCCTTTATAACAAATTACTTCGAGGTTTCGTGAGGCCAATCTCTCGGCCAAAAGTACTCCGAGCTGGCCGGTCGACATATTAGTCAGTCGCCGGACATCATCAATTCGCTCAAAGCCGGGGCCGCAGGTGACGATGACTTTTTTCATCAATTGTTTACCCTCCAGGTTTCATCCGGGTAGACATTTTGTTGGAGGGATGCTCTTCCTTTCGACCATCGACGTAAACCGCTGTCCATTCCGCCAGGCGTCTCCCTAAAATTCGGCACGCTTCCTGGACCTCCTCAGCGCGCGGCTCTTTTGCCGCTACCGCTCCATAATGAAGCGTGGTCATTTTCGAGGCATAATCCGTCACTCCAAAAACCAGAAAACCAAAATTAATGAGAACTGTCAAAATGGACTGACAGGCCAGCTCCATCCCGCCGCCCCAGCCCCCGGCGGAACTAAAGGCGCAGGCGATCTTGCCGTCCACCTGCATCCAGTGTGGTCCCATGGTTTCGTCCCAAAATCGTTTCATTTTCCATGAAAGAAGTCCCATGTTCGTGGGGCTGCCTACCGCAATCCCATCGCACCAAATGACATCACTGGCGGCTGCTTCTTCGAGTGATTTGCATCTGACCTCGGTGTTGGAAATCAAAGCGGCTCCCTCCGCAACATGGCGTGCCATGTTGGCGACATTACCGGTTTTGGAGTCATACAGAACAAGAACCCTGCTCATGGATGTGACCTTGCCAAAACAGGGGGTGAATTCAAGCCGCGAAATTCCCAGCAATTTTTTGTTTCGGTAGCAGGATGCAGGATTGACGGAATCGAATCCCTTCTGGATTCTATCGCGGTCATGGTATGAGACTACAAGTATGAGATATGGTTTCTGGCAGCGATCCAGTGTCGGTTTGAAGAATGAGTGAGAGCCCACAACCGGTTGGAATTCATGATCGTATCCGCGAGTTGGATGTGATTCGAGGATTTGCCCTGTTCGGTGTTCTTTTGGTAAATTGCCTTACCCTGTTTCGAGTCTCCTTCGCTGCCCGCCTGGAGGGAATTCCTAAACCGCCCCTCGCCCCCGACCATTGGACCGAACTGATTGCCTCGTACTTTTTCGAGTTCAAGGCGATAACACTTTTTTCGCTTTTATTTGGAGTAGGGTCAGCGATCCAGTGGGAAAAAGCGACTCTTCGCCACATCTCTCCATTTTCGTTTCTGACGCGCAGATATCTGGTTTTGTTATTCATAGGCCTCATTCACATGATCTTCCTATGGAATGGAGACATACTTTGCCTTTATGCGGTTTGTGGACTGTTGATTCTTCCTTTGTATGGATTGTCGTCTCGTTCTTTAGTTATTGCCGGCCTTGCGCTGGTCATTCTGGGATTTTCTTCGATTACAGATGGACTATTTCCTTCCAGTTTAATCCTGGAAGAAGACAAAGGATTAGCCACCGCCGTTTATTCCTCGGGCACTTACATGGATATTTTAAGATTTAGAATCCAGGAAACTGGCGACATTATCCTGCCGCTGCTGATCATTACGCTCCCCCGAACCTGCGGGGTATTCCTTCTGGGAGCAGCGGCGTGGAAGAGCGGGCTGCTAAAAAATGTGGAGCGATACAGACTCAGCATCGCACTTGGGGGAATAGTCCTGGTTATTTCTGGGTGCATCGCCACTTTTGCCATCGTTTGGAGCCAGGACACGAATACGCCTTTGGGAGAGATTCTTGAATGGGCCGAACGGTTTAGCTATCTGCCATTGGGAATCGGCTACGGCGCTTTGATTTTTTCCTGCCTGACAGCGAGGCTAAAGTATTGGCCCCTGCCAGAATTGGGCGCGGTGGGGCAAATGGCGCTTACGAATTATCTCCTGCAATCCGTCGTACTTACTTTCGTGTTTTACGGCTATGGACTTGGGTATTTTGCCATACTTGGGAGTGCGATTTGTGCCGCGCTTTGTGTCACCCTTTTTGCGGCGCAATGTGCTTACAGTCGCTGGTGGTTGCGACGATTCGAATTCGGTCCGGTGGAATGGATGTGGCGTTCCCTAACTTACGGTAAACGTCAACAATTCACGAAAATAAAATGAACATGGCCGCTCCAGAAATTTCCCAACCATTCATCGGGCTGACCCTCGGGTTGATCGCAGTGACTGGCGTGGCCTTTGTTCGACTCCTGCCGTATCGAAGGGCGACGGCAGCATTGATGGCCATGCTGGCCTGGCTCGCGATGCAGGGGATACTTGCGGGAAAGGGCTTCTTTGAAACTCCGCATTCCTTTCCGCCGCGCATGGGGCTAATCGTCATTCCCATGCTCGCCTTTCTTGTTTGGGTAGCCCGAGGAAAACTCCCGTTGACCTTCGCAGAAGCCTGTCCTGGAAGATACCTGGTTTGGTTTCAGGCTTTTAGAATTTTGGTGGAAGTAACGATTTACAAGCTGACGCAGGCTGGCTTGATGCCCAGAGAAATGACCTTTGAAGGAAGAAACTTCGATATTATTTCCGGAGTGAGCGCAGTTGCCATGGGCTTCGTTGCCAAAAAAAGCTCAGTGTGGGCTCTGAAATCGATCATTAGTTGGAACCTGGTTTGTGCGGCCATCCTTTGCGTGACTGTAGTCACTGGCGTCCTCTCCGCGCCGGGACCACAACGCATGCTGATGACCCCCATTCCAAATCGTGCAGTTCTACTTTTTCCATTCGTTTATATTCCTGCGTTCATGGTGCCACTGGCATTTTCCCTGCACATCCTCTCCGTCCGAAAGTCACTCGCGATGCTTCAAAAAAAGTCAGAATAATTCAGAACGCAATGGAGCGCGACAGCTTGTTTAACTTTTTCGATTACCGAACCTTAAGGTTTTCGGCAGCGACGAACTGAGCCTCGAGAAACATTTCGTTCCGGGTCTTATCGGTCCTGGCCCTCCAGGTTTTGAGGGCAGTCGCCATAACGGGGTCACGGTTGTTGGGCACCATTCTTAATAAAGCTGACAATGCAGCCAGACGGATATTCCCATCATTCTCTTCCATCATCTGGATGAGATCTTGTTTCCAGGCAGTTGGCGGGTGAAAGACGAAAGTGGCTTGAAGGGCGAGTTCCCTAACGGACCGTTTGGCGTGATAAAAAGATTCATGAAGCTCCGCAAGGAACTCTTCCCTCTGCTGGCCCTGTGAGAAAGCCCCCAAATCAAAGGGGGTATAGTAATAACGCGAATCTCGATCCACCAACGTGCTTCTTGGTCTTTCTCCGTAGGTTTCCAACAATTTTAACATTCCCCCTCCCTGTTTGTTTCCTATCTCCAATAAAACCAATGCTGCCCTATCCCGCATCCCCTGGTCGTAACGAATGGGGTCGACCGTTGGCGGCGCCAGCCATTGCTTTTTACGCAGCCAGGCAATGGGGGCAGCCATAAAACCATCTGTGCGTGGCGGTGCGTTAGTGAGGACTTTTACAAGTATCGGCACCACTTCAGGTCCTTTCGATTTCAAGGCGAGGATCGCAGGATCATTGTTTATGATATAGCTGGCGTTCCCCTCTCTGGGGTTAGGATAGTGGACTTTTTCCAACCAAACGGTTGCCGATCGCCCCTGAACAATCAACTCCCCCGAAAACCAGCCGCGCTTTAATGAAACGGTAAGCAATCCGAGCAGGACCGAGAGGGTGACAAATCCTCCGGCAACTTTAAAGTAACGAGTGTTCATGTTTTACAAGAGTGATAGATTGAAAACCCAGAATTTTCCCTTTGTTTCGGCCCGGCCTAAATACGACTGACATCCGCTCGCGATTAGTCGTGTCCTATCTCAGTCTGAATTTTTTTCAAACTGTCAGCCAGGTAATGATAGTCCTTTTCAGTGTTATAGGCCTGAGCCGAGACTCGGAGCAGCCTGGATGGCCATTTTGGCCAGGGAACTACTGGAACTTCGATTCGATATTGTTTCCTCAACTGTTCCTGAAAATTGTCCAAGTATAATGGACTAGAGCCCGGGGCCTTTTCTTTGCCAGCAGGAATCACCACCGAGGCCAGCGATCCTATCATGTCCACGGGTGCAAGAAAAGATTGAGGAAAAACTTCCGAGAGGATTTTGCGAGCCCGCAGCACCAGGCTTTTGTTCCTCTTTCTTAAGCCAGTCCAACCTTCGGGATGCAGGGCGCCCAAACTTGAAAGTGCAAACGGGATGGAGAGAGAGGCACTGGGGTCTCCTGTCCCGGTCCAGCCGAATTCCACCTGAAACCGCGAGCGGTCACGACGGGTGGTGCTGGCGCCGTGGCTAATGGTTAGTGGGCGTGTATAGGACTGCGCATTTTTTTCCACATAGAGAAACGCAGCTCCTTTGGGCGCGCAAATCCATTTGTGACAATTACCAGTGTAGAATGTTGGATTAATATGTTTTAAATCCAGATCAACCATGCCGGGTGCATGCGCGCCATCTATCAGCGTGGCAATGCCTCTTTCGCGGCAGAGATTTACGATTTCTTTCACTGGAAAAATCAGGCCTGTCTGACTGGTGACGTGATCCACCAACACCAATTTGGTTCTTTTCCCCAACCGTGATCGCACCGCATCAACCACCTGGGTCGCGGATTGAGTCGGAAAAGGAATATCGATGACTTCCACTGTCGCTCCGTGTCTTTCTGCATGATAACGCAGTGCATTGGAACAAGCATTGTATTCATGACTTGTTACGAGCGCTTCGTCTCCCGGTTCCCAGGGAAAGGAATTCAGAACGGTATTCACGCCGGTTGTGGCGTTAGGAACGAAGACCAGGTCGTCGAGGGAAGTTCCTACAAATTTTGCCAGTGTTTCACGTGCTTCATCCAACATTGGTTCCAGGTCGCGAACCAGGAATTGAATCGGATCTCGTTCCAGGCGTTGGCGAATTTCAGCCTGGTACTCCATCACCGGACGGGGACAACTTCCAAAGGAACCATGGTTGAGAAAAGTCAGGGAAGGGTCGAGAAGCCAAAAACGAGGATCGGCAGGAAGCGGTGTCTGGAGATCTTGGTCAATGATTTGCATGTTTTATGTAACAGTCCAGGGGATCGGAAATCGCCTAACTTTTCACCGACAGGAGGATTAGCGCAAGCGACGATTTTTGACTGTATTTTTATGATATTGCGGTCATGTTCAGCCATGCTTATCCGACCCCTCTTGTTTGCTGCCATTATCTGCGGATTTACATCGTTATCAAATGCAGGGTCAGTTTCTGTCCCCGTTCCCGGTTTTCCGGTGGGTCGTTGCGTCAAGGTGCTGAACATTCAAACCCCCGAAGAAGCGGGTCCCGCCGGGTTCGAGTATTTGGAGTTAGCCATGCAGGATTTATTGCCACTGTCTGAAGCCGATTTTGAAGCCACAGTGAAACGTTTGAAGGCGCTTCCGATTCATGCCCTCTCAGGGTATGGGTTTCTTCCAGCAGACCTGAAAATTCTGGGTCCGGACATGGAGCCGCAAAGAATGGGGGTTGCCTTGAGAAATGGCTTGGCCAGGGCAGAAAGGCTGGAACTCAAGATGGTCATCTTCGGTAATTTGCTCACCAACTTAAGAAAAGTTCCCGCAGGCATTCTCAAGGCTGATGCGCAAAAGCAATTCGAAATTTTCTGTCGCGCGGCCGCCGAGGAAGGGGCCCGCCACGGGATAGTAATTCTGATCGAGCCTATTCCCGCCCCCACCACTGACCTGATTAACAACGTGGCTGAAGCTCTGGCGCTGGTTGAAAAAGTGAACCACCCAAACCTGCAGCTATTGGTGGAATATACCATCCTGGTGAAATCCAAAGAAGACCTGGCCATTCTGGAAAAGGCGGCTTCCCATATTCGACAAATCGAAATTCAGAACCCGAATGGATGGATCTATCCCAAAAATGCGGATGAGTCCGACTACGCTTCCTTCTTTAAAGCCCTGAAAAAAGGAAATTATCAAGGCAGCTTCAGCATTCACGGAAAGCCGGCAGACGTGGCAATTGACGCTCCAAAAGCCATCGCGCTCATTCGTTCACTAACACGCGAGTATCTGGCTCCTGAAGCGCCGGGTAAATGATACATTCAGGCAGGCTGTTTTATTTTCGAAGTGGAAATCACCCACGCGGCTAGGAATCCACATGTCGAAAACAGAAGCCAAAACGCGCCTGGATTCCAGGCCAGGCCACGCAATCCCACACTCGGGCCCACGACCAGGGCCAAAGACCAGGTCATACTCACGAGACCAAGGTATCTTCCCCTGGCATTCGCTGGGCACATATTCGCGGCATAGGCGGAAGCAATCGGAATCGACAACATCTCCCCAATGGTGAAGACGATCACCGAAAACAGGAGTGACCAAACGTCATGTGCGAAGGCGGCAATGCCAAAGCCTATTCCGACCAGAGAGTATCCCACAGGAATAATTCTTTGCGGCTTCAGTTTTTGCGTCCATGTCGAAACAGGCAATTCAAAGAGCACAATCAACAGCCCATTAAAGGATATGAGTCGTCCATAAACTTCTGCGGACAAACCCTGGTTGATGACATGCACCCCAAAGGTCGAACTCATCTGAAAAAACATGAGACCAATGAGGAAGGATGACGCCAGTACTTTCAGGAACTCGAAGTTGCTCAGGGCACCCTTCAAGGCCGTAGCCCAATGCGCTTCCTGTCTGGCGGTTCGCAAGCCTTCTGGAAGCCAGGCCACGGCGACGATGGCGTACAACAGGGAGGTCATGGCATCGCCCACAAACAGCCAGGAGAATGAATATTTAACAAGGAATCCTGCGGTAGCAGGGCCAAAAGCCCAGCCGGCATTCAAGGCGATGCGGTACACGCAAAAGGCGGTTACGCGGTTTTCAGGCGGGACCAGGTCTGCGATTAGCGCGCTGCTCGCGGGTCGGTACAATTCAGATGCCAGTCCGGTCAAGGCCGTGAGGGCGAAAATAGCCCACAATTGATGAGCCGTACCAAGAAGAGTCATGGTGATTCCCGCGGCAATCATGGAGATAATGATCGTCTTCCTTCGACCAATACGATCGGCCAAAAATCCGCCCAGGATCGAGGCAAATAAATTCCCTATCCCGTAGCAGCCGACTGCCAAACCCGCATTGACGAGACTGAAGCCCTTTGTAGTCAGGTAAAGGGTAAGGAAGGGCACCACGAAACTTCCAAATTTATTCAGAAAAGTCCCGGCACAAATGATCCATACGCCGCGAGGCAGCTCCCGAACAGCAGCGAGCGCGCGCTTATAACCGAAAATCACATCGATCAATCTGGTCAATCGTGAAGGAATGGGGATGTTAGGGCTCATAAAACAAAAAAGCCCTGCCACTTTTTCGGTGGCAGGGCTGGGAAAAGTCAAAACTTATCTACCCAGTCTGCCTCCCGTAATAATCAGGTTTATTCAGGGAAACGACGTGGACGCGCACGGCCATGCGACCCTGAACCATGCGGCGCATGGCGATCAGAAAGGGGTTGCAAAAATGGCGACTGGCGGTCATTAGAGGGGCTAAGACTCTAAAAAAGTTTCTGTCATGTCAACTTTTTTTGCATTTTGGCTTCCGAGGAGTAACTTCACTCATTGAGGAGTGCAAATGGCACAAGGGATTTTATTTGATATCGACGGAACATTATTGGATTCCAACACGCTTCATGCGCAGGCATGGTCCGATGCGTTCAGAGAATTTGGGAAAAAAATTTCATCGAAAGAGATATGGCCGCAAATTGGGAAGGGGGGTGACCAGCTTCTCCCCGTATTCCTGACCGAAGTCGAAATCCAGCAATTCGGTAAGCAACTTGAAAAACGTCGGGGCGAAATTTTCAAGGAGCATTACCTTCAACAGGCAAAACCATTTCCGAATGTGCGCGAATTATTCCAGCTTTTGTTGAAGGAGAAAAAGGAAATCGGCCTGGCTACTTCCTCCAAAGATGAGGAAGTGGAACAATTTAAGAAAATCCTACATATCGAAGACCTCATCCAGTCTCAAACCACCAAAGACGACGCGCCCCACTCCAAACCCGAGCCGGATATTTTTCAGGCTGCGCTGAATAAGTTAAATGGTATATCCCGTCATGAAGCAGTGGTGGTCGGTGATACCCCGTACGATGTCCAGGCCGCGAAAAAGATTGGACTGAAAGTCATAGGTATCTTATGCGGTGGATTTGAAGAAGAACTTCTTCGCCAAGAAGGGGCTGATCAAGTTTATCGTGATCCCACGGATTTAATGAATCATTACGAGGAAAGTATTTTATGCTAAAGCGCCTGATTTATTTTGCGAGCGCAGCAGCCTGCGCCGTTTTCACCTTTGCTCCCAATGCACATTCTGCCATTGCCTCCAAAAAAGTGGTGTCAGGATTACAATCTCCTCTCTTCGTCGGAGCTCCTCCGGGGGACACGAAGCGGTTATTCATTGTGGAATATCATGCAGGTAACATTCGAATTTTCGACCTTCAAACTCAGGTGCTGCAGCCTGCGCCTTTCCTAACTGTGGCGGGGATAACGACCGGCAACGAGCAGGGCCTGCTCGGTCTGGCCTTCGATCCCGGATACAAGACCAACGGTTATTTTTACGTCAACTTCACCACCGGTGGCGGCGGAACTGCGGGCCATACGGAAATTGCCCGTTTCCAGGCACTCGGCGACCCGGTGACCAGCACCAGCGCGGACGCGTCTTCGAAAACTTTGGTTTTATCGTACGATCAACCCGAATCGAATCACAACGGCGGCTGGCTGAGTTTTGGCAAAGATGGGTATCTTTATATTTCCGCCGGTGATGGGGGAGGCGCCAACGATCGGCATGGGACAATAGGTAATGGACAAGATCGAACCAGTTTTCTGGGAAAAATTTTACGAATCGATACCTCTACACTTCCCTACAAGATTCCAGCAGATAATCCATTCAAAGGGAGCGCCACTTTCAAACAGGAAATCTGGCAATTCGGACTGCGAAATCCGTGGAGGTGCAGTTTTGACCGGCTGACGGGAGACCTGTGGATTGGAGATGTGGGGCAGGATACAAGGGAGGAAATTGATTTTGTTCCAGCGGGGCAGGGGGGGCTGAATTTTGGCTGGCGGCCGCGCGAGGGAAAAATTGTCACTCCCGCTTACACCGGTTCACCTTATCCTGCGGAAACACCGGTAAGCGTTGTGACGGATCCTCTCCACGACTATGACCACGCCACAGGAGTGAGCGTGACAGGTGGATATGTGTATCACGGGGAAGCGGTTCCAGAACTCCAGGGAAAATACTTATTTGCAGATTATGGCTCAGCGCGTTTTTGGATACTGGACCGTGCCGCCGGGCAGACGCTAGTCACTGAAAAAACCACCGAGCTCAATCCTGGCTCCAGCAAACTGATCAGTGGAATTTCCAGTTTTGGTGAAGATGGCGCAGGAGAAATTTATTTTTGCGACATCAACCACGGAACTGTGTTTAGAATTGAACAAGCTCAGGCCGCCAGCTTCACTTTCTTTAGAACGGATGTGGGTCCCGTTTTTAAGGCTCAATTCAACGCTTCCTCTTTTCAGACCTATCGCATCGAATTTGTAAATGCATTTGATAATGAGGTTTGGGCTTCGTTCGGGAGCTACGGGCCGTTTCCTTATGACACGAATCTCACCTTCAGTACATCCCTACAGCCCGGTAACGTCTTCTATCGAATCAAAACTCCGCAATAATCCGGCTTAAGATTCCTTCGGTTCCCCCATTGACTTTCCCGGTTTAAGGGCGACTTTAAAGTCCTTAAACTCCAAGGGAATATTAAGAAAACGAATGACAAAAAAAATCACCCAACTGCTTGTACTCGTGACATTTATAATAACAGGTTTCCGTGGGTTTGGCGCTCCGAATACGCTGGTTGTTACCCGGGGTACCTTAGGGTCTGTGACCATCTCCGGCACTCCTTCCCAAGCTGCCGATTTGCAGGCAAGCAGCGATCTCCAAAACTGGAGCACTGTTGTCCCTAATCTTCCTGCAGGCACTGCCTTCACTTATCCTGACCTTCTGCCAGGGTCTAAAAGGATTTTTCGACTGAAGTCAGTCGCGTCTGGCACGGTCTTGACCGATCTTTCCACACTCAACAATCGTGTATTTACCTCCGGTGAAGGATTCAACTCCCTTCAGTATGCGCCCAATGGAAAACTAGGAGTTATTGTTTGGAGGGATCACGATTTATTATTCCGTGAGCGTGCAACGGATGGTTCGTGGAGTGAGAAAGTGATTAGTTCCGATGGCCGGACTTTTACACACAGCGGTTCACAGAATGGAGAAGAGTACCGTTTTCAACCCCCGGCATTTCTCGGGTACGATTCCAGTTCCATGCCACATATTTTGCGAGTCAGTGGCAGCACTCTGATCCAGAGCGTTCTTACTTCGATTGGGCAATGGGTCAACGATGCTCCCGTTTCACTACCCAATGGATTGAGTTCCTTTGCCTTATTTACGGGGGCCATGGGACCTGGTGGAAAGTGGCATGTTAGTTTTTCGTCCACCGGCAGCGATCAAACCCTCCAATATGGGAGCAATCGTAATGGCAGCTGGCAATGGAGCGTCGTTACCACTCTTCAGGGTAATATTCGTTATTTCCTCCCTCAGTCCTGGGCTCCTCGTTTTTTCTCCATGGCCATCGATAGTCAAAACTTTGCGCACATTGCCTATACACCACACATGGACCTGGGCCCAGGCCCGCAAGGTTACGCGCGTCCCTATAGCGAACTGCATTACGCGAGCAATCGCTCCGGTCAATGGGTTACTGAAACAGTTTATGCGCCGAACAACAGCTCTGCTGATGCAGGGTATGGCGCGTCTATTGCCCTTGATGCAAATGATAAACCATCGATCGCCAACTGGTATAATGAACGTGCTGATACCGGCTCGGCCCAATGGTCCCAAATGTTCTATCATCAAAAAGATAGCAATGGAAACTGGGTAAACTCCGTAGCCGCGCGTCTGCCGGACAACTATGCGGCCGGGGACGGGGATCGGGGAGCTGGTTTTGCCCCATACCTTCGCTTTGATTCGAGGAACCGTCCGAATATTATTTTTTCCGACGCAGCCTCGGAGCATTTCTACAATGGGCA
Organism: Verrucomicrobiales bacterium; assembly: GCA_028293375.1. Classification (GTDB taxonomy): domain Bacteria; phylum Verrucomicrobiota; class Verrucomicrobiia; order Limisphaerales; family JAQGOY01; genus JAQGOY01. The sequence goes on from JAQGOY010000196.1 coordinate 25,424, forward strand.
GCAGGAATTTGCGGGTCAGATCAGACATACCGTCCTGGATAACGGAAATTGGATTTCCAGAACGGTATATCGTCAGGGTAACCCGCAGCTTTCACAAATTGTCTATCCCGCTTTTGCCATGAGTTCCAGCGAGGTGACTTACGTGGCATTGGATCGAGCCACGCAATTTGATTCCACCTGGCGGGTGGCGAATTCCGATTACAAATTTGTCACCATGACTCAGCCGGGGCTGTAATTCCATTTCTGGAGAAAAAAAGGGCGAACCTTTCGCAAGAGAGGTTCGCCTTTGATTTTGGAAATGGCCTAGACGGCGTATCGCGGCATTCTTTCTTTCACCACCACGGTGCCCGCGATGAAATCGTGCCATGCCCGCTTTTCATAGTTCCAGCCGCACCAGACGAATCCGAGGCCGAGGGGGAAAGCGGAAAGCACACATCCAAAAAGTCGAACGATGCTGGTGCCGATGTCCAATGGCTGTCCATTCAGCTTAAGCACTTTGATTCCGAGAATGATGTCTCCAACGGTCTGACTACGCATGGCCCACATAAGGATGTGATAAACTCCCCAGAGCACGACAAAAACAGGAGCTTTGGCATGGGCTGATCTAAAGAAACCGGTGGCAGCGAGAAGAATGGCCAGGTCAATCGCTCCGGATAGCAGACGAACCCAAAACCCAACCACAGGAAGAGAAGGGGGGGCGATTTGAGTAGCCGTCACTCCCGGAGATAACGAGGGACCCATGCTCCCAACGCCCGGCATGGTGGCGTTACCTGGAGCCGTTCCCTGGCCGCCGGAGGGATTGATGGGCATATTGAAAACAGGTCGGGGTTTGATATTTTCACTTTTGAAGCTTCCAAATAAGGCAATGACCGCCATGCCGAAACCAATCAGGCTGGTCAGCGCAAGCACCAGGAATCCGATGAAAGGCACCATGTAAAAACCATAAATAATCATCATTCCCAGCAGGACCGAGAGGCCGGGAGAAGGTTTTCCCGAATCATGAAAAAGGCGGATAAACTGGGAACCGACAAAGTTGAAGAAACCAATCTTACCCAGCACTGTTGCAGTGATCATGGCGAGCAAAACAAGCGGGATGAGAATCGCGCCCACCACTGAGACTGCCAACAGGACAATAAGCAGAAGACAAACAATCAACGAAAGAAAGCCAACCATGACTGAGGCAATGGGACGTTTGTCAAAGGCCAGGGTGGAAGCCTCCACCCCTTTTCTGAAAAGCACCAGCAGCAATAACGTGGTCATGACCAGGAACCCAGCCACCACCCAGGCGATTTGCAGGGAAGGAGGAAAAGGGCGACCCAGAAGCAGGCCTTTCAGGACCCACTGTGAAATGGCATACAGGCCCGGTGTGTGCGCGAAGTCATGCTCGTCGATGCGCCCATGTATCTGTTTCTTGTTGCCGACAATGGAGCCTCCTATCACGGTGGCATCCCACCCAATGTCAGCTTCCGGCCCGAGCGTCAAAGACCCGAGGATGACTACTGTTTTCCCATGAACCTTGCCATTCACTTCGGCATTTCCGCCGAGGACGACAAGATCATTGGAGACGTCGCCATTAATCACGGCCGAGCCATGCACCACCACCACCTGTCGCGAGGTCTGGTTGGTGGCGACTACGACATCCTGCGCAAATTCGAAGATCTCGGAGATGCCGGACTTGCGCCAGTGTTCGTTATGAAATTCAGTGACAGTCGTTACCGTGGCCAGGTTTGCGTTGGTATCGGACGATTCCATGATCTTGTCCTGAGCGACGGCTGAGCCGAAAGCGCAGAGCAGGCAGAAAAAGGAATTTAAAAAGGACGATGTGATTTTCATGGCTGATTTCGATGCAGAACTTTTGCCTGATGAATGAGGAGAGAAGCGATTCCCAGGATGAGGGCGTAGGAAACTGCGGCCATTCCAATTTGGTAATTACCAATGACGAGTGGCACCTGCCCCAACACCGAGCCAAGAGTCCCAAAAAGAGACTGCATCAGTTCCAAGAGATGTGATACGGGCTGCGGCACTTCCAGTTCGATGCGTGAGCAATAATAATAAACCAGGGCACCAAGGAGTAACATTCCGCTGACGAAGACCAGTTTCAAACCGGCCGGCCAGCTAAACCAGGACGCGCGCAACAGGGAGGGGTGGGCCTCGGCCTGCAACCGCAACATAACCAGCCGTTGAATATCTGCTGGAGCCGTTTTTTCGGGGAGTCGGGAGAGTTGAGACTGAGCCCAAACTTCCATAGGTTTATATTCTTCTTCGTTCATGCTAGACCTTTCAGCAACGCTACCTTCGATCCTGTCCGCGGAGCCATCACATCGGTTTGACTGCCTGATAAAATTCGCTTAAGGGCGATGCGTGCCCTGTGGATGTCGGTCTTTACCTTTCCAACGGACACTTTCATCCGCGCCGCAATTTCCTCGTAACTCATTTCCTCAAAATGAAAAAGCACCAGGGGCACTCTTTGTTTTTCAGGTAATTTTCCGAGCGCTCTTTCCAGGTCCTCTGCCCCGAAACGTCCCTGTTCTTCCGAGGCTGGGGTGGATAAACCCTCGACGTGATCTTCGAAACTCGACCCATCCTCAGAAGTGAAAACATCGGTGAACATTTTCCAGCGCGATCGGTACCTCGAAAGATGATTCAAGGACAAGTTCCGGGAGACCACTTTTAACCAACCACCGACTGTTTCCGAGCGGCTCAGTTCTTCAAACCTGGCATAGGCTTTGATGAAGACCTCCTGGCTAATGTCGGCAGCGTCGGACTCATTGTTCAACAGCCTGAACGCGGTCGAGTAGACCATGTTCTGGTATTGCGACATGAACAGTTCAAACTTTGCCGTATTACTCATTCCCAGGTTCACTACTTATAATCATCACCCTATTTCATGAAAAGAACACATACGCAGGTGCCAAAGTTTCAATCCTTTGCCATTTAGGTGCTGGTTCTATCCCGATTCACGCTTACGCAGGTAAGTTCCTCGATGGGTCGATGCCCCCGATTCTCGTCTGCGCGAGCCTTTGAATCCTGCCAGCAATAGGGGATCAAGACCAGGAAAGGCAGCATATGCCCGTTATTCTCAAGCTCTTGTTTTGTAATAGCATCCAAACCGCGCATGATCCAATCTCGACTCGTCGCAGGGCGTTGCTCTGTTGGAACGAATTTGGTAAATAACATTATGACTCCAAAGGGCATGGCCAGGTTGATTGGTGTGGCGATCCTGATTTTTTGTGCATTGATCATGATCGCTTCCGGCAGTTATGTGGTTCATCCCGGTTACCGGGGTGTGGAGGTGACCATGGGCAAAGTATCGCCTGCGTTCAAACCGGAAGGGTTTGGCTTAAAGGCTCCAATGATAACTTCGATTTATCCTATTTCTGTCCGTCAGCAAACTGCGGAGGACAAAGCGGATTGTTATTCCTCTGATCTCCAACAAATTCATATCGAGTTGCGCGTTCTCTTCCGAATTCCGGAAAGCTCGGTGGTTAAACTTTACCAGGGATATTACGGCGAGCCTTTTGAAAGCCTGGTGGCGCCCCGAGTTCATGAAGCGTTGAAGGAAGTGACCGCGTTGCAAAGCGCGGAGCAGATCGTCAAGAACCGGGAACAGATCAAAACCAAAGCTCTGGAAATCGCCCGCAAGAAAATCGGAACGCTTCTGGTGGTTGAAGACATCGTCATTCAAAACATCGCCCTCACCAAGGAACTGGAACATGCCATCGAAGCCAAAATGGTCCAGGAACAGGAAGCTTCCAAATCCAAATATTTTCAACAGCGCGCCCAGATCGAAGCGGACACGAGTGTGATCCAGGCCAAGGGCGAGGCGGAATCGATTCGCATTCGCGGCCAGGCATTGAAGGAAAACCCGGCCTTCATCGATTTAAAGATCGTGGATAAATGGGATGGATTCACTCCGCTGGTGATCGGAGGAGGCGATAATCTCGTTTTACCCCTGGCTGATATGGAACGCATGCGAAAGGCAAACGCGGCAGCGCCTGCTGCAAACAATTCCGCTCCGGCCCCTCAACGCAGAAACCCCGGCCGTTAAACTTATGACTTCCACCGCTTCAAAGTTATTGGGAATAGCCATCCTGGTTTTTGTTTTTGTCATTGCCAGTTCCACCACGACCTATGTGGTTCAACCCGGCACACGAGGGATAAAGGTTACCCTGGGCAAAACAACTGAGAAATTCCTGCCCGAAGGTTTCGGGTTTAAGACCCCGTTCATCACCAGTATCGTTGCGGTGAACGTCAGGCAGAGAACCCAGACCGTTCGTGCCGAATGTTTTTCTTCCGATCTTCAGCAGGTGATTCTTGACCTGCGAATTCTCTATCGCGTTCCGGAAGCTTCTGTTGTGCAGATATACAAAGAATTCGCGGGAGACCCTTTTGACAGCCTCATAGCCCCTCGCGTCCAGGAAGCTTTGAAGGAAGTCACAGCTTCGCGCACGGCAGAACAAATCGTCAAAGATCGCGAAGTCATCAAGCAAAGTGCTTTGGTAGCTGCCCGTCAAAAAATTGGAGCGATGCTTCAGGTGGAGGACATCGTGATTCGCAATATCGATCTCTCGGATGAACTGGAACGGGCGATTGAAGCAAAAATGGTGGCAGAACAACAGGCTTCCCAGGCTCGATTCACCCAGTTGCAAACACAGGTGGAGGCCGAAACTGCGATCATCAAAGCACGGGGCGAAGCCGAGGCGATAAAGGTTCGCGGGGAAGCGTTGAAAATGAATCCAGCTTTTCTCCGGCTCCAGATGGTGGAACGCTGGAATGGAAAATCCCCGCTGGTGGTGCCTGCTGAAGCGAATAACACTGCGTCAGGACTGCTTTTTCCAATGGCCCCGGTGGATAAACAAACCGTTCCATGAATCCCAGACTACGAGCGTTCATTCGCCTGACTATCTTGTTGGCCGTGGCCGGATTGCTTTTGCTGCTCTTTCCGAAAGCTGCTGAATTCGTGGAGATGGCTTCGCGCGAATTGCGATATCTTTGGTGGCTTGTTCTCCTTATCGCGCTTGGCATTTGGTTGATCTGGGGAATGGGACGAAAACCGAAGATGTAGCTCTCAAGGCGGGTTCGATTTTGTAACCAGGGGAACTCACCATTACCAAAGCAAGTTCACGAAGAACCGGTTCATCTTCCACGGCCAGTCCTATAAGGTCAGCACGAAACTGCCCCGAGCTTCTCCGTGATAATCTATTCGAGCCATTAGAAAAGCATCAAACCTGCTTCAGAGTATTGCTTTTCAGGCCCTCTTTCCTATCTTCTCCGCGTGGATCATGGACTGATTAATGACATTGCGGTTTGCATCCTGGTAGCCTGGATACTGGGGGTGGTGGCCCATGTCCTCAAACAGCCTCTGATCCTTGCATACCTGGTCGCCGGGTTTATCGTTGGACCGGTGGGATTAGCCTGGGTTAAGGACGAAAACGAGATTCGCATCATCTCTGATATCGGCTTGATTCTCCTCCTCTTTATGATCGGCCTTGAAATCGACATTAAAAAAATGTTGAGCGCCGGTAAAACGATCTTCATTACTTCACTGATCCAGGTGGTTGGCGGCACAGTTCTAGGCACCATCTTATTCATTCTTGCGGGTTATTCCTTTGGAGGTGGCAAATTGGATGCACTTTATCTGGGCGTTGCCGCCTCGCTAAGCAGCACGGTCATTATTGTCAAAATTCTATATCAAAAACGTGAACTCGACACTATTGCGGGCCGATTGACGCTGGGCGTGCTCGTGGTTCAGGATCTTTTTGCCATTCTTTTTCTGGCCTTACAGCCTGATCTGATGCACCCAGGCATCCTGGTCATTCTAAAGTCTTTGGGAAAAGTAGGGGTTATCGTGCTGGCCGCTTTTTCCGCCAGCCGATATGCGTTGCCTCTTTTATTTCGCAGCATTTCAAGGCTTCCTGAACTGGTGCTTGTGGGAGCCCTGGCCTGGTGTTTCCTCATTGCTGGCATAGCCGCTGGCCTGGGACTTTCCCGTGAAATGGGAGCACTGATTGCCGGGGTGGCCATCTCTACTTTTCCATACACTCTCGATGTCACGGCCAAGGTGACCTGTTTGCGTGATTTCTTCGTAACGCTGTTTTTTGTATCTCTGGGAATGGTCATTCCGGTTCCCACGCTCAGTATAGTGGCCATGGCACTCCTTCTTTCTTTTTTTGTGATCTCCAGCAGATTCGTCACCCTGTTCTTTCCTCTTTATTTTTTACGACAGGGATTGCGCGCCAGTTTTCTTCCAGCCTTGAATCTGATGCAGGTCAGTGAACTTTCTCTCGTCGTATTGTCCCTCGGCCTGGCAGCTGGTCACGTTGGCCCGCAAACGATAGGCAGTTGCGCCTATGCCTTCGTAATTCTTGCTTTGTTGTCCAGTTACGCCATTGCGGAGAATAACCGCATTTTTGTTTGGCTCTGCCCTCGTTTGCAAAAAATCGGATTTCGGGATGTGGGGGACGGCGACCACCCGGAATCAGCCGGAGGCCATCAATCAGCCCGTATTTACATCCTTGGTTTTTCATGGACCGCGAGTTCGTTGATCGCAGAACTCTTGAAAAACCACCCCGATTTGATCCCCGACATCGCCGTGGTCGATTTCAATCCCATCGTTTACGAACGTTTAAAACAGCGCGGAATCAAGGCGATTTATGGCGATATTTCTTCCCGTGACACCCTGGTCCACGCAGGGGTTCCTGAGGCTGAACTAATTGTTTGCACCCTCCCCAACACGGTCTTGAAAGGCTCGAGCAACTTAAGGATGCTTCAGCAACTTCGGCAGCTAAACGCCAAAGGCAAGATCGTTGTCCACGCCGAACTCGTTTCCGATGTGGAAAAGCTCTACGCTGCGGGAGCCGATTATGTAACTCTCTCGCGCATTGAAGAAGCCTTGAACCTGGTGGAGGTTATCGTAGCTGCGGATGAGCGACTCCTTGACCAGAAAAAAGCCGAGCTTTCAGAATTGTTGGCCAGCAGGGACGAAGTTATTCCATAACTGTTTTTATTATTTGTATGAACTCCACCCAATTGAATCGTGCTTTAAAAGTTTCCGTGGCTGCCGCTCGCGCCGTGGGCCTGCTCATGAGCCGGAATCTCAATAACGCCAAGTCGATCAATTCTCAAAGCCTTCACGATATTAAACTGGAGCTTGATGTTCGTTCCCAGCGGCTGATTACAAAAATGCTGGCTGCCGAATTTCCAGATATCGCCCTGCTTGGTGAAGAAGAAACCATCGGTGATCCAACCCAGGAATACCGCTGGGTGGTCGATCCCATCGATGGGACGGTAAATTTCACTTACGGCATCCCACACGCCTGCGTCTCCATTGCCCTCCAGGAAAGACGGAAAAAGCTCTCTCGTGTGCTGAAAAAGGGCGAAAAGCCTCATCCTGACGATTCTTATCACACCATACTCGGTGTCGTTTACGATCCCTTTTGCAATGAACTGTGGACAGCCATCGAAGGGAAACCGAGCCGCCTGAACAACAAAATCACCCGGGTGAGCAATCGTAAAAAATTATCGGATTCGATCGTGGCGATGGGTTTTGCCAAATATGAAGTGACCCTTAACCGCATGTTGCCAGTTTTCAACTTGCTGGTGCACCGGGTGCTTAAAATACGGCTCCTGGGCGCAGCCGCCCTCAGCATGACCTGGGTGGCCAGCGGGCGTTTGGACGCTTACAAGGAATATGGACTTCGTCTCTGGGACATAGCCGCAGCAGGCCTCATTATCAAGAATGCAGGGGGTGAATTTTATTACCGTCCGATCGAAGGCGAACATACCTACGAGTTGGTAGCCAACAATGGATTCATCCGGAAAGAAATCGAAAAACTGACCAAATTGTGAAGTTCACAAGATGGTTTTATTTGTTATAGTCTTTCCATGCGCTGGTTAGTCATTGTTCTCGCGGTCGCTGTTTACGCCTGTTCCGGCATAAAAACCACTGCTGGTTCACTGGTGCAATTTCGGACCACAGTGGGCGACATGGATGTCGAACTCTTCGACCAGGATAAACCCGTCACCGTCAAGAATTTCCTCGATTACGTCAATGCGGGTTATTACACCAACATGATCTTTCATCGATGGGTTCCTGCGTTCGTTGTTCAGGGTGGGGGGATTTATACGGCGGGCAGACACACGGCGAACCCAAAATTGGACTATCTTCCCACCTTCGGTCCCATTACCAATGAGTTCAATGTCGGGAAATTTTACAGCAACCTTTACGGTACTCTCGCGATGGCCAAAGTGGGAGGCGACCCGAATTCCGCCACCTCTCAATGGTTTTTTAACCTCGGTGATAATAGCGCCAATCTGGATAGTCAAAACGGAGGTTTTACCGTTTTTGGAAGAGTGGTGAAGGGGACAAATATCCTTAACAAATTCCTGAATAGGACTTCAGGCGTGCTTCTCTACACTAATCTTTCTTTCCCCAATGAACTGCCCGTGATCAAAAATCCGCCGGGTTTTGAAGATCTGGTTTATGTCGATATTTCCATCCTCAACGTGAAGGTCATCAAGACCAATTCAGTGAGCCAAATCAGTTGGAACAGCGTGACTGGCCAAACCAATTTGGTTGAATACACCACTTCCATTCCTGCCGTTTGGCAAACCCTGGTGACTACCAACGGGAATGGAGCGAGCTATCTAGTGAAGGATACCAACCCGGCCAACCCCGCAAGGTTTTATCGGGTAAGAGTGGTTTACTAAGCGTTAATGGATTGTTGAGGTGTTCTCACGGATGCGCAGGATACTAACCCAAGACCACCTTTAAATCGACAATGCTGATTAGAGTCATGCACAAAATTCCGAATTCCTCCTGTACCATCCCCAACATGACTGCACTTGAAGTTTGCAAAAGGATGATCATGCGCTGGTTTATTGTTATAGGGGTAATCGCCGCGATGCGAACGGCGAGTGCTAGCGCCGCGAGCTTTCAAACCAACCTTATCGAAGGCTGGCGAGTCCTGGTCAACGAGCAATTGCTCCGTGAAGACAAAGCGTCCGAGGAGAAAGCGATTCAGCTCCTTCGTTTGCAACTGGAGGAGATTGTTCGCGTGGTGCCGGCTCCTGCTGTGGCGAAGTTGCGCGAGGTGACACTTTGGTTCTCTCCCGCCTATCCTGGCATAACACCGCGGGCGGAGTATCATCCGGGGGCGGGTTGGTTGCGCGACAATGGGCGTGATCCCGCCATGGCCAAAGGGGTGGAATTCACCAACGTGAAGAATTTCGAAAGCGAGACGAAACGGATGCCAAACTTTACGCTGCACGAATTGGCGCACGCTTATCAAGACAGGGTGTTGCCAGGCGGTTTTTCCAACACTGAAATCAAAGCGGAGTATGAAAGGGCGAAGGCTGGCGGAAGCTATGAAAAAGTGGAGCGCTGGCATGGACATGGGCGGCCCAACACCCATGAACGTGCTTACGCCGTGACAAACCCCATGGAATACTTCGCCGAGTCCACCGAAGCTTACTTCTCCCGCAACGATTTCTTTCCTTTCACCCGCGAAGAGCTCGACAAACACGACCCGGA
>JAQGOY010000261.1 GCA_028293375.1 Verrucomicrobiales bacterium
AAAAAGGCTGGAACCTACATTTGGCGGGAATGGGCCAAACCAATGTTGGTTATTCTCATCATCACTTCATCCATGCGGTCAGCGGTTGCCGATAGGAATGATGTGCCCACAGGCTCCATGAATCCAACCATTCTCGAAGGAGACAGGGTTTTCGTCAACAAACTGGCTTATGACCTCAAAGTGCCATTCACAACGACCCACATCGCAGAATGGGACAATCCGCAACGAGGAGATATCGTAGTGTTTTTCTCTCCTAAAGATGGCATCCGGCTGGTTAAAAGGGTCATCGGCCTCCCGGGGGATACGATTGAAATGCGTTCAGAAACATTATTCATCAACGGAGTTGCCTGTGTTATGACGATGGATAACGGCGGGAATGCAAATTCCAAAATCATGGTGCACGAATCTTTAGGCAAAGTGGGACACTCGGCGCAGCTCCTGCCCGGGGTCAATGCTTTGCGGACAATCCCGCCTATATTGGTTCCCGCAGGTGAATACTTCATGATGGGAGACAACCGGGACAACAGCTTTGATTCCCGGTATTTTGGAACTGTGAAAAGACAAGCGATCATAGGAAAAGCAACCTCGGTAGTGGCCTCGCTGGATATTAATAATAAATATAAGCCGCGCTGGTCACGTTTTTTTAGCTCACTGACGGAGAAACCCGCCACTGCCCATGGGGAATAATCCAGCGAAAGTAGTCATTTTCCACAGCGAGGCTGCGGAAGACTATGCCGCGCCGGGCCATCCGGAGCGCCCGGCGCGGGTGAGCTCGACCAGGGAGTTATTGAAGCGGCAAAGTGACTTTGTGTGTGACTGGCGGGCAGTGGGAACGATTTCAGAGGAGAGCATTTTGCGCATTCACGATTCAGGCCTCCTTGAAAATCTAAAGTCAGGCAGCGGCAATTTTGACGCGGACACTGCGCGCTTAGCTGGAATCTGCGATCGAGCTAAAGATTCGGCTGCTGCAGCGATTCGAGCGATGGAGGCGGCAAAAAAGGGAGAGATTGCTTTTAGTTTAATGCGTCCACCGGGTCATCATGCCACACGATCCACCGCCATGGGGTTTTGTTACTTGAATTCCATCGCGATCGCCTGTGGAGAAGCCCGCGCCAGCGGTGTGAAAAGGGTTGGAGTGCTCGATATTGACGTCCACCACGGGAATGGGACCGAAGATATTTTTCTCGATAGAGAAGGCTACGTGTTCGCATCCATTCACCAAAGTCCGTGCTACCCGGGAAGCGGGACCTCGCACGCGGGAAAAAATTGTTTTAATTATCCGTTGCCTCCCTTGACGGCGAGGAACTATTACCGCGAAACAGTGAGGGAGGGCTTGTCCAAATTGGCTTCGGAGAAGGTGGAATTGATCGGCGTTTCGGCCGGGTTCGATGCCTATGCCCGGGACCCGTTGGCGCAGGAATTACTAGAGGCTGATGATTTCTACTGGATAGGGCAGCAGATACGACAGGCAGGAATTCCATTTTTCAGCGTTCTGGAAGGGGGATACAGCAACGATCTGCCATTACTTGTGAAGGCCTATCTTCAGGGAATCGTTAGTTAGAAACTGCCACTAAATGCCTTCGCCGAGAGGGAGCGGCGCAGGCAGGTTCGGAGTGATTTCAGCGGTAAGGGTGGCGTTTTCAGTGGAAAGAATCCTGAATTGCTTGATTTGGCAGGATATTTCCATGCCGTCCTTGAGCCCAAGAATGGCGTATTCCTCCTTCGTGATACGAGAGCGAAGGATTTGCCCGGAGGGCAATTCGAGTTCGAGGCGCAGAAGAATGCCCAGAAAAAATGTATGGCGCAGTACTCCTCGATAGCGGTAAAGAGCAAGATCGGTCGAAATTTGCACAGCATAAGGACGAAACCCTATCTTTATTTTTTCGCCGTTTTTCAGATCAGGGGTGGGAAATTCCAATTCGTTAACGCGAGCGATACCGCCTTCGACCATGGCTTCCAGGACGTTCATGACCCCGATGAAACGAGCCACAAATTCGTTGGAAGGTTGTTCGTATACTTCCCGAGGAGAACCAATTTGTTCGAGATTTCCTTTAGAGAAAATGACAATTCGGTTGGAAACTTCCATAGCTTCCTCCTGGTCATGAGTGACGAAGAGGGTGGTGACGTTGAAATCATCGTGCAGATGCACGAGCCATTCGCGGAGTTCCTGCCGGATTTTTGCGTCGACCGCGCCGAAGGGTTCGTCCAGGAGAAGCACGGAAGGTTTAGGTGCGAGTGCGCGAGCAATGGCTACCCTTTGCCGCTGACCACCGGAGAGTTGATGGGGGAAACGTTTCTCCATCCCTTTCAGATCGAGAAGTTCAAGGAGAGATTGAACCCTTTCCTCGATATCGGGCTTCTTCCATTTCTTGACCTTCAGACCGAAAGCGATGTTCTTGAAAACGTTCATCGTTTTGAACAGGGCGTAGTTTTGGAAGACAAAGCCAATATTACGGTTTTGGACCCGGATGTCATTCACCCTTTGCCCGCGGATGAGGATATCGCCCGAGGTGGGGACCTCCAACCCGGCGATCATGCGAAGAACAGTGGTTTTGCCTCCTCCGCTAGGACCGAGCAAGGCGACGAGTTCGCCGTCTTTCACGGAAAAGCTAACGTTTCGCACGGCGGCGACCTGTCCAAAAACTTTGCTTACATTTTTTAGCTCAATGCTCATTTCCGTGTTAAGAGGGTTCTTCAACCACCATTTGCGCAAGGGCTTCCTCGCGTTCTGTTTTCCATTCGAAGTAGGTTTTGATGGCCATTGAAATCAGGGCCAAAACGGCAAGAATGCTGGCGAGGGCAAAGGCAGCGGCGGTTTTTGATTCGAGGTAAAGCGAATCAATTCTGAGCGGGATGGTTTGCGTTTCTCCAGCCACATTGGCAGAGACGACAGAGACAGCACCGAACTCGCCCATGGCCCGGGCGTTGCAAAGAATCACTCCATAAATGATTCCCCATTTTACTGAAGGCAAGGTGACTTGCCAAAAGGTGCGAAAACCGCCTGCTCCGAGGGTCAATGCGGCCTGTTCCTGTTCGGTGCCCGTGGACTGCATAATCGGGATTAATTCGCGCGCCACAAATGGAAACGTGGTGAATACAGTGACAAGAATAATGCCCGGGGTGGAGAAAATAACCCGGATATCATGCTTCATCAGGAACGGCCCAAAGTAGCCGTGAACCCCGTAAACAAGAATATACATGGCTCCGGCGACAACTGGGGAAATGGAAAACGGGAGATCGATCAAAGTGTTGAGGAGCGATTTTCCCCTAAAGTCAAATTTTGCAATAGCCCAGGCGGCAGCCAGGCCAAAAATGACATTGAGGGGGACGGTGACGGCAGCGACTTTGAGAGTCAGGATGATGGCAGACTTGGAGTCGGCATCCCGGAGTGAATCGAGATAAACCTGAAGCCCGCTGTGAAAGGCCTGGTAAAAAACGTTGAGCAGCGGGAGGAGCAAAAACAAAACGGCAAAAAGCACAGCCAACGAGATCAAAGTCCATTTAACAACGGGAGATTCTTCGGTGCCGCGCTTTTCGGCAATCTCCGAACCTTTACGTTGTATTGATTTTAGGTTCCCAGCCATATTATTGATTAAACCTGCTGGACCAGTTTTCGAGGTAATTAATTATTCCCAAAATCACAAAAGAGATGACAAGCAATACGGCAGCGACTGCGGTGGCCTTGGTGTAATCGTTTGTCTCAAGGAAGGCAAAAATGAGGGAGGGAGCAATCTGGGTTTTATTAGGGAGGTTGGAAGAGATGAAAACCACAGACCCGTACTCGCCAACAGCGCGAGCGAAGGAAAGCGCGAATCCTGTGAGGATGGCGGGAAGCAGCGAAGGACCCACGACCTGGCAAAAGGTGCGAAAGCGTCCTGCACCCATGGTGGCAGCCACTTCCTCGAGACTTGCATCAAGGTTTTCCAAGACAGGCTGAAGCGTTCTGACGGCAAAGGGCATACCGACAAAGGTAAGTGCGATGACAATGCCAATGCGGGTGTACGTGACCTGCACGCCCATGGGGATAAGAAAGCTGCCGAGCCAGCCATCTTTAGAAAAGAGGGCCGCCAGGCTCAATCCAGCGACGGCGGTGGGAAGGGCAAATGGGAAATCCACGAGGCCGTCAATGAGCTTCTTACCAGGAAAACGGTAGCGCACCAGGACCCAGGCCAAAAGCGAACCAAAAATGCAATTAAGAGCTCCGGCGATGAGAGATGCTCCAAAGGTGAGTTTAAAAGCTGATATAGCTTGTTTAGATTTAATAACCGCCCAGAATTCGGGCCAGGTTATTTGAAGACTCTTGAGCACCAGCGCCGAAACGGGGATCAAGACAATAATACTGAGGTAAAGCACGCTGAAACCCAGGGTCAGCCCAAAGCCCGGCAGAGCATTGAATTTGCGTGATGACATTGAACGGGGTGAAACCTACCAACCGAGACTAAAAGCAAAAGCTTTTTCCAGAATGGAAGTTTTCAAGGTTATATGTTTGCTCCCATGGCCATCATTTCCCGATATTTTATCAGCATGGTTTCGAGGGCTGACGCGAAGGCAGCCACCTGCAGATCCTCGTGAATCAACTGCGGAGTTTCAAAAGTGATTTCGAAGGTGGCCGGACCAAGTTCACTTGGGCTACGAAGAATGCCTTCAAAACAATCCTGAATGATCCCAGTTTCTGCTTTAAAACCATCGATTTTTAAACGTTGATTTCTTGGAATGTAGACCTCAGCGGCAGTGAGCGCCGGCTCCAGGATGTGTCTCGAAAGCACATCACCATGGACGTAACCATAAACGCCATCGCTGGTGTCGTCGGTATGCAGGGTGATGATCCCCTGAAACATGTGGCTCAGAATTTCATTTTCTAAAATCTTCACTTCGGGCTCGGAGCTGTTTTTCCAAAACAAGCGGTTTAAGTCATACCCGTTTCGATTGTGACGGGTGCCGTCTTCATAACCGGTGGGATTGCACAATGGATAAAGGTAAAGAACGTAGCCCTTGGCAATTCCGGGCAGATCAACCAGTTTCTGAATAAATCTGGCAAGACCGAGGGCACCTGCTGATTCGTCTCCATGGATTACTGAAAAAATAGCAAGACGGAAGGGATCTCCGCCATCCACTGGTCCGAGCTTAATGTACCTGGGGACCCGGTACTGACTGCCATTCGATTGAAAGCCGCCCAAGGGCTTTGAAATCAACACTCCAGCTCCCGTTAATTCATCAAAGACATGAAGAAGGCTTTCCCGCCTGTTGCCAGGAGGAGATGCACAAGATGAAATGTTGGAGGATTCAGACACGTTTCGATGTTTTTGTCATGAGGCTTGAATTCAGGTTTCATGCCTAATGTTCACATTGCAAGGGATACTCTATCATGTCAATGGAGATATATACCTATCAATGTTCTCGCCCTTGGGCTATTGTTATTACAACATTGATGAGCACATGAAGCTTTCTTTACGTGGTGAATACGCCCTTCGTGCTTTGATCGTTCTTGGCCTGAATTACGATCAGGCCGTGGTTCGTGTCCAGACGATTTCCGATCAACAAAACATTCCCAAGCGGTTCCTGGAGCAGATCTTGAATGAACTTAAGTCGGCAGGGGTTACCGAAAGTAGACGCGGAATCTCGGGCGGTTATCGATTGAGCCGTCCTCCGGATCAGATTTCGCTGGCCCTGGTCATTCGTCATATAGAGGGTCCCCTGGCTCCAGTTTGTTGCGTCAGCGAAAAATTCTACGACAAGTGTTCCTGTCCCGATGAAGATCGATGCGGGATCAGGAGCGTCATGAAAGAAGTGCGTGACGCCATCGTAAAGATCCTTGAAGGGGTCAGCGTGGCCCAACTTTGCGACCGTGTTCGGCAGCTTCAGGGGGTACACGAAAATCCTATGGACTATATTATTTGAGGGATAAAAGGCTTGCAGTGAATCGCGAACGACACATTCAGAATTTGTCCCTGGTGGGGTTTATGGGAACCGGGAAATCGACTGTGGGCAAACTGCTTTCGGAACAACTTCAATATCATTATATCGATACAGACGAGATGCTGGAGCACCGGGCAGGAAAATCGATCAGCGCTATTTTTGAAACCGAAGGGGAAGAAAAATTCAGGGCACGGGAACAGGCACTGGTGCAGGAACTTTCCACTTGTCAAAGATGTGTGATTTCGACCGGAGGGGGGCTTGCGGCACATAACAACAATCTGGAACTGTTGAAGTCGTTTTCGATCGTGATTTGTTTATGGGCATCTCCCGAAACGATCTGGGAAAGAGTCAGACACCAGCATCATAGGCCTCTGTTGAAGGATGCAGATCCATTGCAACGAATCAAATTCCTCCTGACACAACGAGAGCCGTTTTACAAGAAGTCTGATATTCTTATCAGCACCGAAAACCGTCACAGCCGAGAAGTGGTGCAACACGTGCTGCACCAGTACCAATTGGCTCGGACTCCCATCCAGTGAAAGAAGAGATACGCGCCTTCTCCTATTCCCTCGGTTTTGACATTTGTCGATTCACGACGGCGCGTCCTGCGGAGCATCAAGCGGCCTTCGAAGACTGGATTCAAGCCGGCCACCACGGCGAAATGGGGTGGATGGAAAGAAGTGTTCCAAAACGGGTCGAACCTCAAAAAGTATTGGAAGGTGCTAAAACTTTTATTTGTCTCGGGGTTTCCTACCACCGGACTGAGGATCGGAAGGAAAAGCCGGACGAAGGCGTGATAGCGAGGTATGCAAAATACAATGATTACCATGAGGTTCTGTCAGAGAAACTGAAAGCCATCACCGAATACCTGTCAGAAAAAGGCGGGCGGAATCACAAGTCCCTGTGGTATGTGGACACAGGCCCGATTCTGGAACGGGACATTGCGGAACGGGCAGGAGTAGGCTTTGTGGGAAAGCACACCAACCTTATTTCGCGCCAGTTGGGAAATTGGCTTTTTCTGAGCGAAGTTATCACGACCCTGCCCTTAGAACCGGATACTCCTGAAAAAAACAGGTGCGGGACCTGTTCCAGATGCATTTCGAGCTGTCCCACCGGAGCTATTCTTCAACCTTTTGTTCTCGATGCGCGCAAATGCATTTCCTATTTCACCATTGAACTGAAAGGACCAATACCGGTTGAATTCCGAAAAGCGATGGGTAATAGAATTTATGGCTGTGACGACTGTCTCGCGGCGTGCCCCTGGAACAAATTTGCCCGGCAGGGTTCGTTAATGGCGGGCCATTACAGGAAAGACCTTGGCGGGTCGGAACTGGTTTCCCTGCTGGATCTGACGGAGGAGGAGTTCAAGAAACGATTTGCTGGAAGTCCCATCCTGAGAACAAAAAGAAAAGGACTTTTGCGAAATGTATGCGTGGCGCTGGGCAACGTAGGAAACGAAGCCACGCTCCCTGCTCTGGAAAAAGCTGTCCGCGACAAGGAACCATTGGTGGTGGAGCATGCCTTGTGGGCGATCGAAGAAATCAAAGCCCGGTCCTTAACTCGTGCCAACCAGTGAAAAAAAGGATTTCATTTTTATTCCTGCTGGCGGTTGTCGGAATAATGATTTATTGGTGGCACAACAACTGGCTGGAGCGGAGCCAGGATAAAGCCATTTCGCTGGCATCGCATCGTTACCATGTTCCTTTTTCACTGATTAAAGCGGTGGTATGGAAAGAAAGCCATTTCCACCCGGGAATCACGGGCCGAGCGGGAGAAAGAGGGTTGATGCAAATTATGCCACGAACTGCTTCTGAATGGGCTCAAGCAGGAAAGGTAAACAATTTCCAGGGTGATTTTCTATTCGATTCGCAGACCAACCTGTATGCCGGAACCTGGTATCTGCAAAAATTATTGCAACGTTATACCCGGACCGACAACCCAGCCGCCTATGCGCTGGCAGATTACAACGCGGGTCGAAGTAATGTTTTGAAATGGAATAAAGGCGCGGCAGCGACAAACAGCCAGGTTTTTATCGAACAGATCGGTTTTCCAGGAACACGCAGGTATGTGACTTCAATCCTGGATCGAGTGCCCCGGTATTCTGAACCACCAGAAGCATCGAACTGACTAACCCTTTTTCAGACTTGCCCGAACCAGTTCTTCCAGGGAGGCATCGGGACCGAGCAGCGCCTGCACAGCGCGAATGGTATCGTGCGCTTCCAGTTGCTTAAACCCGAGGGCCATCAAGGCGAGTACGGCGTCATTCACTTTTTGATCGGTAGGGGAAAGAGTCCTTTGCGCGCTGCTGGCTTCGAAGGCTCCCGCTTTTCCAAATTTATCCCGCAACTCGACAACAATTCGTTCTGCGGTTTTTTTCCCTACACCGGAAATCTGAGACAAGGCTTTGGTATCGCTGCTGGCGACTGCTCCTTTGAAAGCGGAAACAGAGACACCACTCAGGATGTTGAGGGCAGTGCGGGGTCCTATGCCTGAAACGGTATTAATAAGCGTGCGGAAAAGCTCGCGCTCCGCTGGAGTCATAAATCCGTAGAGGACGTGTGCGTCTTCTCTGACTACGAGGTGAGTTAGAATTCGAACATCCTGCCCGGGAGTTGGCAGTTTGTCGAAGGAGGAAAGAGGAATAAGCAACTCATACCCGACCCCATTGACCTCGATGAGGACCTGGGTTGGCAAAGCTTCGACTAGTGTTCCCCGTAAAGAGCTGATCATAAGTTAAATGGGTTGGCGTTTCAAAAATCCGTTCATAGCGTTGCTTTGGCTATGGGCCAAAGCAAGAGCGAGAGCGTCTGCCGCATCCGGCGCTGGAAGCTCCGCGAGGTTCAACATGCGTTGAACCATTTTGGCCACGGCCAGCTTCTGGGCTCCGCCGAAACCGACAATGGTTTGCTTCACTTTACGCGGGGCCATTTCAAAAATTTGAAGACCGCCCTCGGCGGCGGAGACCATGGCCGCTCCCCTCGCCTGCCCCATGACCAGCGCGGTTTTGAGATTGTGGGCGAAGAAAAGACCCTCGATAGCGCAAACGGTAGGACAATGTTCTTCAATAACCTTCCGCAACTCCCGGGTAATGAAAAGCAGGCAACGCGAGTGTTCCCAATCGCTATCGCATTCGATTGTACCGTGAGCGAGGCAAGTTGCAGATTTTCCTTCGATTTTGACAACACCATATCCGGTCCCACGAAGAGAAGGATCTATTCCAAGGATAACCTGATTACTCCGAAGATTAAGCGCATGGGCGGGCTCCGCCTTAAGCCCGGACCTGGCTCCCTTGAGGCGAGACTGCATTCTTTCAAAATCTTTGGCTGAAATACCCATTTAAAGAAGCAAGCGTGCCAGAATTTATGTCCATTCAAAAGGAGATTCAGTTTGCGAGACAGGCGTTTAAATCGGCTTGCCGCTAAAACTGCTTGCGGCATAATCACCATCTCTTGGGCCTATAGCTCAGTGGTTAGAGCAGGCGACTCATAATCGCTTGGTCGCAGGTTCGATCCCTGCTGGGCCCACTAAATTATTCGTCTTCTCCACTACCGTCAGGTCAACTTTAATACTTTTTCCATGACCAGCCGGGTTTCGCGATCCGGGTCCTGCTCTACCATGCTGCTATTATTAAACAACATGGTATCGCGGGATTTGACTGAATATTCGGGCCAGTTTGGCAGGTCCGGAATATTCGGGTCTCCGGTGCGGGCGAAGGCGACCCAGGAGGCGCTGACCTTTTTTGCCAGAGTGTAAGCTTCTGGCATTTTAGCAATGGAGGGGCTTGCCGCTGCGATGTTGTTGAACACGAAGCGGATCTCGACACTGTGCGGGGAGTGCATGTGTCCTCCATTTTCTGGAGTTTCCCAGTCGAACCGGTAGACATAGGCGGGGGCGGCTCCCTGGGCAACTTTTCGTTTCGCTAATTCTCGCGGATAAATGCCGCGCGGATGATCTGTCGTTATAAATATGTAAAGTTCCCATGGTGTCGCGGAGGGGTGCGTTTTGCGGTAAGTTGCAATCACCTCAGTTGGATCCATGCCGAGGCGTTTTTCGGAGCGCACTCTTAAACCCGCTTCATCCATCGCACGGGATTCTGGAGTTGGAGCGTCGAATCCCGTTTCCTCAGTTCTGGTCCAGCCAACGAGGAGAGGAACGCTGGCGGATAACGAAGGGGCCACGGGATCCCAGGGATTGTGGGGAATGGCTGTGCCATCGACCACTGGAGAATTGGGCATTGATCCGATAATTTTAGAGGGAATTTTCTTAATCACTTCGGCATTCGCCGCCAATAGGCGAGTCACTGGGACATTTTGCAGTTCTCGAATCTGATCCCGTTTTAGACCCAGCTCGGTCATGAGCAATTCAGTAAGTTCGGTGCCATCGTCGCGGGTTGGCAGGCAAAGGAGAGCGCCGCTCTCGATGATGGCGCGGGTAAACAGTCCCTGAGCACCTGGCATAGCCATCAAGGTGGACACCTTGCGGCCACCTCCAGATTGTCCAAAAATGGTTACCAATGCGGGATCGCCGCCGAAGTGGGAGATGTTATCGCGCACCCATTCCAAAGCTGCGACAATATCCAGAACACCGACTGCTCCCGAGGTGGCAAAATCTGAGCCTGCCGTTTGGCCGAGGAAAGTGAAACCAAAGACATTGAGGCGATGGTTGATGGTGACCACCACCACGTCGTTACTGAGCGCCAGATTTGTTCCGTCGTAAGATGGTAACGAAGCAGCGCCAGTGGCAAATCCTCCGCCATGAAGCCAGACCATTACCGGGCGCTTTGTTCCATTTTTCAAGGAAGGGGTAAAGATATTGAGGACCAGACAGTCTTCGCTCTCCGCCGAGGAAGTTCGCGCCAGGGTCTGTGGAGCGACGGGACCAAAATCGAGCGCGTCTTTGACACCAACCCATGCCGCAGGCTTCACAGGTGGCATGAAACGATTTTTGCCTTCGGTGGTTCCGCCGTAGTGGACGCCCTTGAAGGTGTGAACCCCGTCCGAAGCGGATCCACGAATTTTTCCATAAGTTGTCTCAACGATGGAATCGGCAGTAACAGCCCCCCGAGTTAAAGCCAGGAAAGGAAAAGCCTGAGTTATCAGGATGGCGGCGCCGGCTTGTCTGAAAAAAACTCTTCTGCCGAAACTTCCAGAAGGATGAAGTTTTGCATCCTTACCTGTTAAAACCGAAGCGCTATTCCTGCGGAGGTTTCTCATTGAGGGTTCCATGTTACTTGGCAGGAGTGGGGCTATCAAATTTAAAAAAGATGCGGCAAGTCTGAAAGTGAATGCTCTGAACGCAAACAATCCCTCTTAAAAACGGAGCCCCGAACAAAGCATGGTGGAAATTGCGGAGTGTTAGCCAAAAAGATAAGGCATAACACGGATGCACCGTGTTCATTGGTCACACTGCCCTGTCATATACCGTTTGGTATACCCACAATTTTCATTTTTGGGACTGGACGTGGCGTGAATTGGATGCACATTGAAAGCTCAATTAAGAGGAGAATAGTCAAATATTATGAGAATCGATTCCAAACTTCTGCTCACTGGCATAACCCTTGCGTTTTCCAGTTTGCTTCACGCTGATTTTCAGCCGGTGGCCGTTTCAGGATTCACCCAGGACATTGTGGTGGAAAAAAACGCGACGCCGGGAATTTTTCCAGCTACGACAGCGTCGCTGGATTCCGGAAATGCCAACACAGGATCCAGTTATTATGAACGGGGCTACAATGTGGACGCTTCGGACACTGGATTGCCTGCTCCCGGATCCACTCTTGGCAGCGAAAGCGGATTTGATCACCGCTACATCATGGCCCCGTCGTATAAGGACAATAACGC
>JAQGOY010000029.1 GCA_028293375.1 Verrucomicrobiales bacterium
TCGTTACCCCGAGGGCGGCCCCACCGCGCCGGAAAAAGCGGGCGCTCTGCTGGTTACTCATCCCGACTTCGAAGCCACCCTGGTCGCTGCGGAACCTCTGGTGCAAAAACCGCTTTCAATCGATTGGGACGCAAAAGGCCGGATGTGGGTGGCAGAGGCCATTGAGTACCCTGCTCATACTGATAATTCGCGTCTTCCCGGAGATCGCATTTCCATTCTAGAAGATACGAATCATGATGGAATTTACGATAAAAAAACATTATTTTACACCAACCTTAATCTCGTCACGAGTCTTGTTCTCTACAAGGACGGGGTGATTGTCTGTCAGGCGCCGGATATTTATTTCCTGCGCGACACAGATGGGGACGGGGTTGCCGATAAAAAAGAAGTTCTCTACACCGGCCTGGGCACCTCCGATGCCCACGCGGTGATGAGCAATATGCGCTGGGGCCTTGATGGTTGGATTTATGCCACCGTCGGTTACAGCCGCGGAGATATTTATTCCGGCGATCGTAAACGAAAATTTGGTGCGATCACCGACGGCGTGATTCGATTCAAACCCGACGGATCTGCATTTGAGGAATACTCCTCCAAAGGGTCCAATACCTGGGGTGTTGACCAGGCCGCAGATGGGGAAATCTTTTTCTCCCAGGCAAACGGCAATCACATTAATCACGTGGTCGTGCCGGAAAGCCTCCTGGGTAAAGCCAAGTACGGGACGGGCACCACCAGTTACAAGACCATTGAGGATCATAACCGCGCTTTCCCTGTGAGGGAATACAACAAGCAGGCTTATGTGCAGATCGATTTCGTTGGCGGCTTCACTGCCGCTGCCGGAGCTTGCATATATGATGGCGGCGCATGGCCCGCAAAATGGAACAACACGTTTTATGTGTCCGAACCCACCGTAAATTTGGTTCACCAGGACATTCTCTCTCCCAAAGGCAATACCTACGTTGCCAGCAAGGATCCGGAACGCAAAGACCAGGAGTTTTTTGCTGGAAAAGATCTCTGGTTCCGTCCGGTTCATCAAAGGGTTGGCCCCGATGGCGCCCTTTACGTTCTCGATTTTTATAACCAGGCCGCTGTTCATAACGACACTCGTGGTCCTCGTCACGGGCCCAACAACGCCGCCGTCAGGCCTGACCGCGATCATTATTTCGGCCGTATCTGGCGTGTGCAGCACAAGCAAGCCACCAAGTTTGAGTCGGAAGATCTTTCCACGGCGAATTCAGACCAATTGATCCGCGCCCTGGCCCATCCCAACATGACCGTGCGCATGATTGCTCAACGTTCCCTTGTGGAAAAAGGCGATGGCTCTGCACTTCCAGCGCTCCAGAAAATTCTGACCTCAAAGGAGGCGCCCGCTGTGCAACGACTTCACGCCATCTGGGTCATCAATCAGCTTGATATGTCCCCAGCGAAAAACAATTTGTTCGCCGCCGTGCTTCAAAACGATCCCGATGTTGCAGTTCGCAAGAACGCTGCCAACGCCCTGGCCACCACCCAGGGCACCATCTCCACCGCACTCTTTAACCCTGCGGAACCGGACGCTCGCGTTCGACTTCTCTCCATCATTGCCCAGTACAACCATTTTAATTATGAAAAAGTGGGCAGGTTGGAACTCCCCATGTTTTCTAACATCGTTTCGTCGCTTTTACTCGAGTTCAGAAATTCGCCGGACAACTGGTCTCGCTCCGCCATTCTTGCCGTGGCTCAGAAGTCACCGACCCCTTTCTTGAGTATCGTATTTGCTAACGGTTCCCCGGAAAACGCTGGCTTTTTGGAAGCTTTTGCCAGTCAAATCGTGACTCGGGCAACCGATAATGGTCTTCCTGAAATTCTCTCCATCACGGCCTCTGCTCCAGCTGAAACCAGCGCGTTAAAAGTCGCGGTCCTTCATTCCCTCGAGTCCATCCACCCAACCCTGGTGAATTGGAATCCTAAACTTCGCGACAGCCTTGCCGCTTTTCTCCTGTCACCAGATAAGGCTGTTTCTTTTGCTACCTTGTCTCTCGCGTTGCGCTGGGATAAGAACCATATCCTCGATCCACAAATTCAGCCCCTCATTGCCGAGTTGTTAAACCGGTTCAAACAAACCCAGGATCCGCAGGAACTGGCGAACATTCTTAAAAACCTTGGACCAGCCATGCATTTTAATCCAGATGTGTTTCCTGCCATTGCCAGCGTGGTCGAAAAAGGGTTGCCTCTTTCCATTCAAAAGGATGTCGTCGCTGCACTCGGCATTGTTTGGGCTCCCACCAGTGCAGCAGAAATGATGAAGCTTTTTCCCTACCTCCACCCTGAAGCGCGTGACGCCGCGATTCTTGTGCTTCTCCGCCGCTCTGATGGCGCCATGGCGTTGCTCGACGCACTCCAAAAAAGGTCAGTTGATCTTCGCAGTCTGAGCCCGCTTACCCTGAGTGTTTTCAAGACCAACCGGGACCCTCTAGTGAGGTCCAGGGCTGAACAGGTGATCAACGAATTGCGAGGCCCTGAATTGAAAGAAAAGAATGACTTGATTGCCAAATTTACGCCGCTTGTCATCCAGCCCGGGAATGTAGAGAACGGTAAAAAGCTTTTTACCCAAAACTGTGCTGTGTGTCATAAATTTAAGTCCGAGGGCAAAGACCTTGCTCCAGATTTAACCGGGATGGGTGCCCACGGGCCGGCCGAGTTGATAATTCATGTGCTGGACCCCAATCGTGTCGTGGAACCCAATTTTGTCTCTACCAGCATTGAGACTTTGGATGACCAATCGTATGAAGGGATACTTGCCAGGGAAGACAAGAATGCTGTCCTTCTCCGCAACGCCAGCGGCGATGTCGAAATCAAACGCCAAAATATCAAATCCATCAAAAGCACGGGCCGCTCGCTCATGCCCGAAGGCTTCGAAGCTCTGGGTGGCGAATCTCTGCGTGATATCCTGACTTACATCGGCTCTACCGAGTCGCAGTATCGAATCATCGATCTTCGTGAGGCTTTCGACGCCAACTCCACACGCGGGATTTATCAATCCATAGAATCCAGCCGCGAATCTCTGGAGTTTAAAAAATTCGGACTGGTGAAGGTGGAAAACATCCCTTTTGAAATTGTTCATCCATCCCGGACCTCTTCTGGAAATAACCTACTGGTGCTCAAAGGTGGGTCCGGTCTGGCCCGGACTTTCCCACAAAGTGTCGAAGTCGGTCACCTCGGTATTCAGGCCAATCGACTTCATTTCCTCGGCGGGGTAGGGGGCTGGGCTTTTCCCTGTTGCGGCGCGGACACCCACATGAATCTTCAGGCAGCAAAAATCACTGTGAAATATGGTGATGGCCAAAATGAAAGTTTCATCCTCACCAATGGTGTTGAGATTGCCGATTACAATGGCACAGACGAAGTCCCAGGTTCTCGACTGGCGGAAGATCTGGTGACCCACGGCCAGGTGCGATGGTTCTCCAAAGAACTACAGCACAAAGGGTTGATCGAAAAGATCTCGATCGAAAGTTTTAATAATTTCGTTGCGGCCACCTTTGTCGCGATCACGGCTGATTCAGGTGAAGCACAGAAGCTCTCTGGCAAACCCGCTTCCTCTTCACCTCCTGTTCAATGGGGCGCCGGGCTGCATACTT
>JAQGOY010000067.1 GCA_028293375.1 Verrucomicrobiales bacterium
CGCTCATCCTCTCTGAGGGAGTTGCACCAGCGGCCAGCCAGGCAGCAACGCAATTGGGTATTCAAATCATTCGTTTGGAAACGCTGGGAACGTTCGCTGGAAGTTTTAACCTGATCTCACCAACGGGATCTATTCCTCCTGTCATGGAGTGGTCGCAAAGTGCGGATGTCGCGCTCGTTTTACACACCTCCGGCACCACTGCCCGCCCCAAGATCGTTCCCCTGACTCAACACAACCTTGTTAAATCGGCTCAATCTATCGCTCAATCGCTTCATTTGTCCGCCACGGACCGCTGTCTGAATGTCATGCCTTTATTTCACGTGCACGGACTCATCGGCGCGCTGCTTTCGTCCTTGTCCACTGGAGCCAGCATAATCTGTTCACCGGGTTTTTATGCTCCTGACTTTTTCGATTGGCTATCCCAATTCAAGCCCACCTGGTTCACGGCTGTCCCTACAATGCACCAGAGCATTGTTCAGAGGTATGCTGAAGCGCCGGTTTGCGGCCATAGCCAGCTCCGGTTCATTCGTTCCTGTTCAGCCGCTTTGGCTCCGAAGTTGATGCATGAAATTGAAACGCGCTTCGATGTCCCTGTCATAGAAGCCTATGGCATGACCGAAGCGTCCCATCAAATGGCTATTAATCCCTTGCCTCCTGGCCAGCGCAAACCGGGTTCTGTCGGTTTGCCAGCGGGATTGGAGGTGGCCGTCATGCACCGTGCCAATAATACCCTGCTTGCCAAAGGCCAAACAGGCGAAGTTGTCATCCGGGGCGAATCAGTCACCTCTGGTTATGAGAGCAATCCAGAAGCGAATAAGGAGACCTTCACCGATGGCTGGTTCCGCACAGGAGACGAAGGGTATCTCGATTCCGAGGGCTACTTGTTTTTGACAGGTCGTATCAAGGAGATCATCAATCGAGGCGGTGAGAAAATTTCGCCTCGCGAAATCGATGAAGTGCTTCTGGAGCATCCGGCGGTGGCTCAGGCAGTAGCTTTCGCGATGCCTGATTCCAAACTGGGAGAAGAAGTGGCGGCAGTGGTGGTGTTGAGGAAAAATGCGATTGCAACGCCTGAAGAAATTCGAAGCTTCGCTGCGGGACGACTGGCCCATTTTAAAGTTCCGGCAAACGTGGTGATCGCCGCAGAAATTCCAAAGGGACCGACCGGCAAAATTCAACGCCGGGCCCTTTCCAAAGTGCTTGGCCTGGAGGGGAGGCCTCTCGTCGCTGGGGGTCGAGCTGAATACGAAGCTCCAGTTACCCCGGCGGAACAGCTGGTTTCGGCTATTTGGGAGGAAGTATTGCGCATCCAAAAAGTCGGACGGAACGAGGATTTCATGCTGGCTGGAGGCGACTCCATGGCAGCTACCCGGCTGGCTTCGCGGCTCCGAGACAGGTTGGGGCTTGAGATTCCCATGACTGGACTCCTGGATTTGTCCACGGTGGCAGCACAGGCTTTGTTCGTGATGAAAAGTTTGGAAGCAGCGGGGATTCCCGATGTCGCAGAGGCTCTCCTGCTGGCATCCATCGAAAAAATGTCGCCTGAAGAAGCAGCCGCACTGCTTGAAAACATGGGGCGCGAATCAAGTTCCGCGAAGTAACCACAATACAGGATTCTCTTTTTCAATGGATCTTGATGTTTCCATTTTATTGGCTCAACAAAAGATGAGCCCAGAAAAACGCCAACGATTAAGCCAACGATTGTTGGAAAGATCGCAGGGTGCGTCTCTCCGGCCAAAAATCAAGAGGAACAAAAATGAAGAACGGGTCCTCTCTTTTGCACAGGAAAGATTATGGTTTTTGTGGCAGATGGATCCCAACTCGGTGGCGCAGAATCGGCCAACTCATTTTCGCATCCACGGCCCCCTGCGAACTGGAATACTGGAACACGCGCTCAACGAGATTATACGTCGACATGAGGGACTCCGCTCCCGGTTTGCAATCCGGGACGGACGTCCATCCATTCAAATTGCTCCATGCCAGGACTTGGAACTGGCTGTTACTGAATTGTCTCATGAAAGTCCTGGCATGGCGGAGGAGCAGCTTCGGCAATTGGCGGCAGGCAAAGTGAGAGAGTCGTTTGATTTGGAGCAAGGACCCCTCGTGCGTGCTGAACTGGTTCGTATCAATCCTGATGATCATGTCCTGCTGCTGGTGTTTCATCACATCGTATTTGATGCCTGGTCAGGTGAACGTCTGACTCTGGAGCTTGCCCACTATTATCAAATGTTATTATTTGGCTCAGGGCATGCTGGCGAACCACAGGCCCATGAATATGCAGATTTCGCGGCCTGGCAGCATCGAATGCTGGAGCAGGGTTTCTGGGAGGAAGATCTTCGCTACTGGAAGCTGGAACTGGGCGGCAAACTCCCATTGCTGCAATTTGGCCCCGGATCAGACCGGCCCCGGGCGACCAATGGTTTCGGGTATCGCCATTCCTTTGAACTGAATTCGGGATTGACCGACCGGCTCACTGTCCTGGGTCGAACGGAGAAAGCCACACTGTTCATGGTCCTCCTGGCTGCGTTCAAGGTCCTGCTCTTTCGATGGACGGGGGAGAACGATTTGATTGTGGGGTGCCCCATCTCGGGCCGCACTGAAATGGCAACAGAACCATTGATGGGATGCTTCATCAACATTCTTGCAATGCGAAATCTTCTCGAAGAACAGATTACATTTCAAGATTGGTTGATAAAAGTACGTGATAAATCACTAAAGGCATTTAATCATCAGGGACTTCCCTTCGAGAAGGTGGTGGACGCGGTCAAGCCGGTCAGAAACCTGAACAACACACCCGTCTACCAAACGGTATTCAATTTTAGAAATATCCCTTCCGTTTCAGCACAGGCGGGAGATTTGCTCTTTGCGGCTTGGGACAACCCCGAGTGCATGGCTGAGTTTGATCTCGCACTGGATGTAAAAGTGATGCAGGAAGGTTTGAGGTGCGCATGGATAGTAAAGGACGGCTTGTTCCAGAACCTGGAATTGGAGCGAATGGAGCGTCAATTTCAGGAACTTCTCGAGGAAGTGGCTTACAGCCCAACAAAACTTTTGGCCGGGCTGGGGCCACTGGAATGCAGGACTGGGCCCCTTGGCGTTTCGCCATCTAACCCCAAAAAAGATTCTTCTGGAATCACGGATTCCCCAGCGGTGGTGCAACCCGCTGTTTCCGAACAATCTGTTCCATTACTTACGCCTTGGCAGAGAGAGAAAATATTGGTTTCGTGGAACGACACCACACGGCCGTTCCCGGGACATCGCTCCATTCACGAACTATTTGAAGAACTGGCCACGAAAACTCCAGAAGCAATCGCCCTCGTTTCAGGCGAGAAGTCATTGACCTATTCCCAACTGGATCTTCTGGCCCACGAACTGGCCGTTCGCTTGCTGGAACTTGGAGCAGGTCCCGGATGCATTGTTGGACTTTGCGTGGAACGATCGCTTGAGGTCGTGGTGGGATTGCTCGCGACGCTCAAGGCAGGAAGCGCTTATCTGGCTTTGGATCCTGAATATCCCGACGGCCGATTGTCCTGGATGCTGGGGGACGCCCAGCCCACGGTCCTTCTAACTCAGAAAGGTCTCATGAGGCGTGTTTCCACACTCCTGGAGTACTCATCCGGCCAGGGAACGGGTTCGGTGCGGGCTAAAGTCCTTTTCCTTGATGAACTACAACCACCAACTGCCACTCTTAAGAGGCCACTACCCGGATCAGCGCCATCTTCTTCGCAAGATATTGCTTGCGTGATCTACACCTCCGGCTCTACAGGCAAGCCGAAAGGTATCGAAATCACTCACTGCGGCGTGGTGCGTTTGGTAAGAGGAGTTGATTACGCTTCCTTCTCTTCCAACGAAGTCTTTCTTCAACTTTCACCTCTGGCTTTTGACGCTTCCACCTTGGAGATATGGGGCTCTTTGCTTAATGGAGGCAGATTGGTGATGATGCCTCCTGGGATTCCCAGTTTGTCCGATATTGGAAACGAAATTCGAAAACATGAAGTAACCACGGTTTTCATGACTTCAGGTCTTTTTCACGCCATGGTCGAGGAAAGAATCGAAGACCTGGAAAACTTGCATCAGTTGTTGTCCGGCGGCGATGTTTTGTCTCCTGCTGTTGTGAGGCGGGTGAAGGAAAAATTGCCGAATTGCCGCATGGTCAATTGCTATGGCCCTACGGAGTGCGCCACCATTGCCACATGCCATATAATCCCGGACGGGGATCAGTCTTCGCAACGATCAGTCCCTATCGGCAAACCCATCTCCAATACACGTGTTTATGTTCTTAACTCCGCGCTGGATCCTGTCCAGGAAGGGGTTACGGGAGAACTTTTCCTGGGAGGACCTGGATTGGCTCGTGGTTATCTGCACGATCCCGAGTTGACGGGTCAAAAGTTTATTCCCAACCCTTTCAGCGACGAGCCGGGAGAAAGGCTCTACCGAACTGGAGATTTGGCCCGCTTCCTT
>JAQGOY010000068.1 GCA_028293375.1 Verrucomicrobiales bacterium
CCGGAAGCATGCCAATGAAGCTATGAATTGCGAATGTCCAATATCCTATCTTCGTAATGCCAAAAAAATAATTTGAAAAATTGAAGGGTATCAATGGACTGAGACGCAGCAGTAGGATGATCAGAGGCCCGTCCTTGGCAATCGACTCGTCGAAATCAACAAACCGAGGATTGGACCGAACACGCTTTTCGATCGCATTTCTAAAAAAAAAGCGGCCCAGCAAAAAGGAGCAGGATGCCCCAATAGTGGCGCTGATCAACGAGATGGCCGTTCCCTGGACAAAACCAAATGCAACCCCGGCGGCCAAGGTGAGAAGCGCTCCAGGAAAGAAAAGAATGGTGCCAAGGATATAAACAATCGCGAAATACAAATATCCTGCCCCGCCGCTGTTTTTAATAATATGGGTAAATTGATCTATCCATGAAGTCACGGGAAGCAAGCGAGGAAATAAGAGAAGAATGGCAAAAACAGCCAGGAGACAAAGTCCTATCAGGCCTTTTTTCCAGGCTAAAGTTTTCATCGGGAACACATTAAGCAGAAATCAATTCCTGTGGGCAAAGTAAAAACCGTGGAAGTGTGGTTTCCACGGTTTTTTGCAAGGTGCCATAAGGGCAAATTTAGTGAATAAAAATGCCAGGCATTTCCTGAAACCAATGTGGTCAAAGGCTTCGGTTTGTCTTATAGCAACCCCCGGGCCAACTTGGAATTTCCTCCGTCGCGTGGGGAGCACTTTTAAAAACACGCTGTAAGAGCCCAAAAAGTTGTTAAAGCGGGACGCGTCTTGCCCATGTTTGAGACACCAAAGTGAGATCCTTATCTCTGCACTTCGTTGGCGTGATGATATTCTCGAAAAGTGAAGAGGAACGCAGCGAGCGTGACGAATAAAGGGACCGCAAGAATTAATACCAGGACAGGAACCCCTGTGGAGATATCCGGCCAGTTGAAGAAATTCTCCAGTTCCACATTATGACCCAGCAACGCCTTCATTTGCCTCATCATGGAAAGAGTATTGATGTTAGTGGGGATGCTTCCTATTCCCATTTCGATAAGGCCGCCGTAGAGCAGAGCCAGGGGCATGTATTTTTTGGAAACCATGCCTAGAAATAATCCCAGGGCGCACCAGGAACAAACCGCGAGCACTTGGACTCCCAGAAAAACAGGAATCAGTTGCTGGAGATCGGGGATATGTCGGATATATCCCACCAGAAAAAGCAGACCCACCTGAAGAAGCATCCAAATCTGCAGCCATGTGGTGTGGGCTAGGAACTTCACAACCAACTGGGTGGCCCGCCTAATTGGACGAGTGGTTAAAAAACCAAGCGTGTCGTTTTCCAACTCGTCACGTATCACGGCGCCGCACGTTCGCACACAGCTCATCGGAAGCACCAGGAACAGATAAAGATCCACCAGCAATCGATAAAATGGGGAAGTTCTGGTCCACAATCCGTTTTCCAGGGTGATCGGTTGTTGGTTGAACTTCGGCTTTTGGAATTCAACAAATTCAGCAAAGACTTTTTCATCCAGCAACGGTTTCACTCGATCCCTGATCCGGGCGTGGGTCGCTTGAATGGAAGCTTCCATGATGGCGGGATCCATTTCGCGGCCATCCGGGGTTTGCCACGATTTTTCTGTGGCTTGATATTCCTCGAATGCAATGGCGATAATTTGTGCGCGCAGTTCCGGCTCCAAAGACAACCCTGCAGGTTTCAACCGTTTGGAAATTCCATTCATATAACCCGATGCACTCCCCATTTTTGGGCGATGGGAGAGTGCCCAGGACTCTGGAGATTGCGTCGTTAGAATCATCAAAACCGGCAGGCCTAAAATACTTAGAAGACTGATGGGAAGTTTTTTAAGGGTAAGTTGCGATTTCCATGTAAACATCCAGACTGCCCGCAAAGCACTGAAAAAATTTGGAGCCAGGGCTACTCGGGAAATTTTACTTTCGGATGGAATCGTGGGATCGATCACGTGGTTACCTTGTCGAAGATGTTTCGGAGAGAGCGACTTTCACTTTGAATGGAATAAACTATCACGCCACTTCCCAGCAGAAGCCCAAGCCACGAGGCATAAAACAATTCGGCATTCTTGACGCGGATGTGGAGAATGGATTCTTCTGGATCCAGGTCGAACCCCTGAAGCATTCCGGCGTCGAAAAGATGCCGCGCCAATACTTCCGGGGCATTGCAGCGAATGGATAATTCCTCGGACCAGTTTTTAATATCCCCACGAATTTCCTTTTGATTCCCGGAAGCGAGAACACGGCCCCAGTTCAACACCAAAATACTACTGCAAAGTGATTCAAGTTCTGCGAGGATATGACTGGAAATGATGATGCTTACGCCATCGTGCACCAACTGCTTCAGCATGTTTGCTACTTCCTGCCGGCCCATGGGATCAAGCCCGTTCATTGGTTCGTCGAGCACGATCAATTCGGGTTGGTGAAGGAGGCCCTGGGCGAGCTTGATGCGTTGCTTCATGCCCTTGGAATACTCACCCATTCGTTTGGGCCAATGTTCCCTCCGCAATCCGACTTTATCGAGCATGGCCTCAGCCCTTGGGACCACTTCGCTGGGAGAAATTCCGGAAATCAGTCCTAAACCCTTTAGCCAGTCGAGCGGACGTAAATCCTGAGGAACCGCCTCGCCTTCAGGACAATAACCGACCCGGCGAGTTAAGGCAGGATTGTTCCATGGAGACTCGCCAAAAACCGTCAGTTTTCCTGAACTTGGCTTTAACTGGCCGGTAATAATCTGTATTAAAGTACTCTTGCCTGCTCCATTGGGGCCGACGAGCCCCGTCAGCCCCGACTCAATTTTGAACGAGACATTGTTCAACCCCATCACGATGCCATACCAGCGATTTAATTCTGTCGCTTCGATGATGGTTTTCATTCCGGCTTCACCCTCCGATTTACGGTCCATGCAGCGATGTTGATCATGACCACGAGGCTTAATAAAGCACCGGAAGTGCTTGGGTTATTCAGCGCATCCATCGTTGCCTTGCTGATCCGCATCAGCATATCTCCAAGTATGGGAATATTTTCCTGGGCGGTTTTGATATCGCTTCCAATGTTGAAAGTGGCCAGCGCAAGTTGTTCCAGGTCATAATTAAAACTGAGATGGGCCAGCCAGGGCTTGGACTTAAGTGCAATCTCGGTCAAGACGCCGCCGAGGATCCACCAGATAAACCAAAAGGCGGCGGTCGATTTGGGTTGTTTGGAGAGTGCAGAAATACCCATGGCGAGAGAACTTAAAATCGTCATGCAGGAAATGCCAAAAAGTAGTATGTGTCCGAGAGCGGCCCGCGAGTGCCAGAAGAAATGCCAGTCGGGTGAAAGAAGATTGCCGACAAGCCAGGCGGCACAAATCGGCCCAAACCAGGTCAGCGCCACCAGCCCAAATGCAGTGCAGAATTTTCCCAGCAGGTAGTCTCCCCGACTTACTGCTTTTGATGAATAAATAATGATCGCTTTGCTGGCCAGATCGCTGGTGATCAAAAGTGGAATAGCCATTCCAAGGGCAAAAATGCTAACCCGCATGAGGTAGACGGAGTAGTAGTAAAAGAGGATATTCTGGGTGGTACGCACCGATATCTCGGGATGTTTTTCCAGCCAGGAGGTGAGCAATTGAACAAAGACCTGCAATTGCGGACTGAGATTGGAGACCCATTTGACGACAACGCTATCTGCCACCAGGAGTTGGCCGATTATAAATAACAACCCCGAGACGATGAGAGCTGTGATCCAGCAGGTGACCACCAAATGCCGGGTCAGTTTATTTTGCAGGCATCCTGTCAGGCCATTGCGGGTTATGGCCAGGCGGCGGTGCCAGAGTCCGAGATGGACGCCGTCCCAGTGTTTGTAACTGGCATCATGCAGTGGCATTTGAAATCTCCAGGGCTTGAACGAAAGTTTCTTCGAGTGCGTTTGGGCTTGGAATAATTTCCAGGGGAGCCATTTTTAATTCGCGCATGACATGGAGCAGGGGGTTCAGGGAGTCGGCATTGTGTTCCACTTTCAGGTGGCCGTTGGGAAGCAATTCACATGGCCATTGTTTCAGCAGGCAGGCCGCACGAAGTGCCTCATGACGGTCAGCTACCACCACTTCCGCCGACCCTTTCTTGCTCGCTTTCAGATTTTCGAGGGTGTCATGCACCAGAACCGTTCCCCGGGCGATGATAATGATTTGCTCGCAAATCCGATCCACGTCATGCAGCAAATGGGAAGAGACGACAACCGTAATCCCGTAGGTATGCCACAAACTATGAATCAGTTCGAGGATCTGAGCCTGCCCTTTAGGATCGAGACCATTAGTTGGCTCATCCAGAAAGACGATTTCGGGATCGTGCACAATGGCCTGGGCCAGCTTCAAACGTTGTTTCATCCCGGTGGAATAGGTATCGATTTTTCGATAGCGCTCCTGACCCATCCCGACGAAGTCCAGCATTTCGTGGGCTCTTTGGCGAGCCACCTGAAAAGGCAGGCCGCACAGTTCCGCACAGTAAGTCACGTACTCGCAACCCACCATCCCGGGAATGTGACAATCCTGTTCCGGGGTATAACCGACCCTTTTTCGAATTTCCCGCCCCTCCGTTCCCACCTCGCCTCCCAGGAGTTTGGCAGAACCGGACGTAATCGGCAAAAGCTGGAGCAGGCATTTCATGAAAGTGCTCTTGCCAGCACCGTTGGGACCCAGCAGTCCAATCGCTCCAGGAGCCACTTTTAAGTTCACCCCGTTCAAAGCATTTTGCGTCCCATAGGTTTTCACCAGGGAATTGGTTTCGATGACAAAGGGAAGGGCCATTCTGATCGGGAAAGTGTTGGGCTAGCGTTTCATTCTTGCAAACAAAATCTATTGATCCGCTTTTTCATTATTCTGTGATGGGTCGGTAAACCGGTTTTTCTTTAAACCATTGAACTTCAGTCCCGCGACCGTTTCCAGCACCTGTGGCAAAGTTGGCGATGACTGAATTTCTGATCGACTCGGTTCACTCTAATAATAAAGACACGGCAAAATCAAAAACGGCCCATCTTTTTTCAAATAAATTCGTTTACCCTGTCAAAAAACCCTCGCCGGTTCATTTGTTGGGTAGGAAGGGCCTGCGGTTCCACTGGTTACGGTTCGGTTTCGGCCGTGGACTTCAACATTTGCTGTTTTTGATCGTCTGGCAATTCCAACCCTTGAACCCATTTTTCGGCTGATGGGCGATCGAGTTGCAACCAGCGTCGAGCGATTTCACTTTCCGCCGTTCGCCGCTGGCTGATGTTTTGAATCCCCTCAACGTATTGAGCAGCAATGTCGGGACTCTGAAAACTGATCCGGTCAACCATGGTTACGACGGCGCTTTCTTTGGTTTTACCATCGGGAAAGGTTTGAATCCATTTGGAGGCGCTGGCCGGATCGGTATTGCTCCAGTTGGAGACAACACTCTGGATCGCGTCTTCTTTTCCTTTTCCTTCAGGAAATCCAGCTACCCACTTCGCGGCCGCTTCCGGATCCTGGTAAGACCAGGTTGCTACCACCGAATTGGCAGCCTGGTTCTGGGCCTCTCCAGCGGGGAGGCCACTGACGAATACAGCCGCCTGCTCCGGAGAATTCTGGGCCAGTCCGGTGGCTATTGTCGTCTGCATCCTTTTTTTCAAATCTCCATCCTGGAGTTGATTCATCCACTCGATAGCGGCCGGAGGATCGGACTGAGCCCATTGGTTGGCCACATTTCCTATAAAATTCTGGTAAGGCGCCTGGTTCTTCATTGATGCAACGTAATCTATCGCCCCTTTGGGATCCTGCTGAGCCCATTGATAACTGATATTATTCAAGCATGCCAAAGCCAGTTGTTCTGGAAGTTTTTTGGTCCATTCCACCGCTGCATTGATGTCGGAATTCCCCCAGGCGGAAGCGATATTGCCGATAAACTCATTTCGGTTTGCCCCGGGCGGAAGCGATTCTGCCATGCTCGCTGCGAGTTTTGGATCCGCGCTCACGAGGTTCCATGAAGCGCCGCGCAAGGCCTCCCTTTGAAGACTGGGACTTGGAAGTTGTTTAATCCATTCCATGGCTGCAACCGGGTTTTCCGAAGCCCATGCCCCCGCTACTTGGCCAAGGGCTTCCACTTCCAGTCGGTTGGAAGGAAGTTGCAACAGGTATTCGGCCGCCTTTTTGGGATCCTGATAGCTCAGCGTGGATACGACGCTCCTTAATACCTGGTTTCTTGTCGTTGAATCCCCAATGTTTTGCGCCCACTTGAAGGCTTCAGATGGATCGTCATTGACCATTTGGGACGCGATATTAATCAGAAGAGAACTTTTTACTGACCCTGGTGGAAGACTCTCTGCAAATTTCATGGCTCCCTGGGTGTCCTGGCGAGCCCATTCCACAGATAGCCCGTTCAATGCTTCTTTTTTTGCTGTTCCGTCCGGCAGTTGTTGCGCCCAGGTGACAGCGGCGCCGAGGTCATTGGCCGCCCATTGTGCCACCGCAATAGATAGAGCCTGATTGCGGTTTTGCCCGGGTTTGAAGGTTAGAGCGAAGCTTGCAGCGGCCAGTGGATCCTGGACGGCCCACTGCGTGGTGGCATTCTGAATTGCCGAAGTGGTTTCCGGAGAATCGGGAAGCGATGACAACCACTTGATCGCTGCTGCCGCGTCTTTTGTCGCCCAGGAAGATGCCAGCGATTGGATGGCCTGCTGCCTCCCTGGTCCGGCGGACAATTGAAGAACTGCTTCTGCGGCAACTTCCGGGTTATCCATGCCCCATTGATTAAAAATCGTCCACATGAAAGAGTCCCGATGACTCCGCGGGTTGGCTTTAGCGAGGGCAAGCGCTTTTTCCGGATTAGTCGTTGCCAGAGAGCCAATTACTGACTGGAACAAAGACGTCCGAAGTGATTCCTGTGGAAGTTTCTCAATCCATTTCAGGCACATATCGAGATCCTTTTCGGCCCAAACCCCAACAACCACCGCGATGGCGGCAACTTTTTCCGTGTTGCGTCCAATGCTTTCCGAGTAACTCAAGGCTGAAGCGAGACTCTTCGCCGCCCATTTTTGCAGCAGAGCAGTGCGAAATCGTTGCCGCATATCGGTGGTGGTCCCGTCGATTAGGTGTGCAACCTTCACAAATTCGTCAGGCTCAAGGGTATTGAGGAATTCAGAAAACAAAGCAAACCGCTTCACAGAGGGTTGCTTTAAGATTTTTTGGAACCGTTCAACAAGGGTCCCGGCGGGAATGGATACAGTGGATTGGTTGTTGCTGGAGCGTTCGGTTTTTATCGGCGCGCTGGCAGGAGGATTCGAGGTAGCGACAGAGGTTACAGATGAATGGACGCCATGTTGTTTACCAAAATAAACGCCCGCTCCGAAAAAGCAGGCAAAACCAACGACCAGCATCATGAGATTTTTCATGTCCTATGGGAAATGACGCTTACCCAGTTACTTTGATTCCACTATCGGCGGATGTAAACAATTTGCTCGATGACATCAAAGCTAGTTTCATTGACCTACCATTGAAAGAGTTTCCGAGGGTGCTTTGTGGCGGGCGGAGGGAGTAGCCAACTTATAGACTGGATACCTGAGAGGAATGATAAATTCCAATTCAGGACGGCAACGAGTTTCAACTCGGAGCACCAGCAGCAGCAGCTATTGGGTTGAACCAACTTCGGAAGCTGTTTATGAAAACTTGAATGAATCTGCCCTTTCTTTGGAACTCATTTTCGCTCTGAAGTCGTTAACCGTGCAATTGCCAGTTGACCCTTGGAGTCATTTCGTCTTACTTCGTGGTAACCGTATGAGAAAAACCGCACTCCTGATTTCTATTCTCGTCGCTGCCGCTAGTTCTTCCGTTTATGCAGCCGGGCGGCAATTGACTGGGCAGCATGCCCCCGCCACCACTCCCGCTCTCAGCCCTGCGGATGCCCAAAAAAAGTTCAAGGTTCCAGATGGTTTCGAAGTGCGCTTGTTTGCCAGCGAGCCAGATGTCATCAATCCCGTGGCCATGACCTGGGACGCACGCGGGCGGCTTTGGGTTGTCGAGCTTTACGAATATCCATTGGGCGCGCCCGCCGGGGCAAAGCCGCGCGACCGGGTTAAAATCCTGGAAGATACCGATGGGGATGGCAAGGCAGACAAGGTAACCATCTTTGCGGACGGCTTGAACCTCGCCACCGGGATAGCTCTTGGAAATGGAGGCGTTTATGTGGCACAGGCTCCCTCGCTTCTTTTTCTCGAAGATACCGATGGGGATGGAAAAGCGGACAAACGCACCGTGCTTAAATCCGGTTTCGGATTGCATGACCGTCATGAACTCCTGAACGATCTGACCTGGGGGCCAGACGGCTGGCTTTACATGACGGAAGGGGTTTTCACACATAGCGAGGTCAAAAACCCTGACGATCCGAATGACAGCGGGGTAAGGATGGACGCCGCCCTGGCCCGTTACCATCCACGCACCAAAAAATTTGAAGTGTTTTCAGATGGAACAAGCAACCCATGGGGAGTCGATTTCGATAAACTTGGAAATGCCTTCGTCAGCGCCTGCGTCATCGACCATCTCTTCCATCTGGCGCCGGGAGGGATTTATGTCCGGCAGGGTGGCACTCCGATGAATCCCTATTCTTATCAGTTGATACCTTCTATAGTGGATCATAAGCATTTTATGGCGGCCTATGCCGGTATTCAAATTTACCAGGGAAACCAGTTTCCTCCCGAATACCTGGGTCGTGTCTTCATGGGAAACATTCATCAGAGCGCAATTAACCAGGATCGCTTGACCCCGAATGGTTCCAGCTTCAAGGCCTCTGCAGAGAAGGATTTTCTGGAAGCAAACGATGGATGGTTCCGTCCGGTAAGCGAGCAAACCGGTCCGGATGGGGCTTTGTGGGTCATGGATTGGTACGACAAATATCCCTGTTATCAAAATGCCAATGCTGATCCCGAAGGAGTGGATCGTGAACTGGGAAGAATTTGGCGGGTTGTTTATACGGGCGCAAAACCAGGTTCGCAGGTGATGAGCCGACCCGAGGCGAACATGGATCTGAATGGTCTCTCCAGCAAGGAACTGGTCAAACTTTTGGCCCATCCCAACATCTGGCAACGAAGAATGGCCCAGCGGCTTTTGTCGGAGCGACAGAGTGCAGAAGTCGCCGCTGATCTCCAGGCGATAATCAAAAGTTCTGCGGGCGTGGAAACAAGACTCGCTGCCCTATGGTCGTTACACGGTTCGGGGAACCTGGATGAAACAACCTTGGATTCTTGCGCTCAGGACAAGGAGGCGGGCATCCGGATGTGGGCTGCCAGGTTGACTGGCGAACAACAAATAGCCAATGAAAACAGCGGTTCACGACTCGAAGCGCTGGCGGGGGACAGCGATCCTTCAGTGCGGTTGGCTGTTGCCACTGCAGCGCGCCAGTTTGTGTCGGGCTCGCTCACCACGGACACCGCTCCGCGCAATACCGCGGACCTGGGTAAAGTTTTGGTGAAATTAATACACGCCTCGAAGGATGGTCAGGATCCGTTGCTCCCCTTCATGATTTGGATGGCCGCAGAACCCGCTTTTGCCAAGAACCAGGCTCCCTCCTACGAATGGCTTCTCGAAGACGGACTCGATGCCATGCCCCTTTCTGGAATGCTCGTCAAGAAGGCCATGAGACGAATTTGCGATATGCAGTCTCCAGAAAAAATAGATGAGGCCATGACATTCCTAGGCTCAGCAGCGGAAAAAAGTCCGGAGATGGCCTCATCCGCCATGGACGGACTTATCGAAGGGCAAAAAGGAAAAGCCATCCTTCCGAGCCGCAGCACCGAGGAATTCTTTAACGCGCTTTTCAAGAATAGTGACAAAAACGTGCGGGATCGCGCCCAAAAGCTTGGGACCTTGTGGGGTAACAAGATTGCCATGACGAAGACACTTGTCCTCATTAATAATAGCCAGACTCCATTGGATGAGCGGATGAGGGCCGTGCAAGCGGCAAGACAACTCAAAAACGACGCGGCACGCGACGCCATGCTTCAGGCAGCTACCACCGGGAATGTTCCAGAATCGCTGCGGATAGAGGCCATCCGAGCTCTCGGTGAACTGGGAGGAACTTCCTCGGTTGCCGAACGCTTGCTGGATCAGTGGACCACCTACAATCCGCAGATCAGGCGTGCCGCTGGCGACATTCTCGTCTCCCGGAGCGACTGGTCGAAATCTTTCCTGGATGCCGTGGAGCAAAAGCGGGTGGAACCCAGGGATATTTCTGTGACGGCTTTACGCACTCTTTCGCAATCGAACAATCCGCACAAAATCCGCGCAGCGCAATTAATCGGCAAATTTCGCGAATCGGATTCCGACAAAATAAAACTGATTGCGCAAAAGAAAAAAGTTGTCCTTGCCGGGAGTTATGATATCGCTGCTGGTCACGAAATTGCCAAAAAGACCTGCTTTGTTTGCCATAAAATGCACGGAGAAGGAGCTGAGGTGGGACCAGATCTAACGGGCGTTGGCCGGTCAACTCTCGACGCGCTTTTAGCCAACGTGATTGATCCGAACCAGGTGGTCGGCAAAGGTTATGAAAATGTGGAGGTGGAAACTAAAGACGGACGTAGCGTCAGCGGCCGGCTGGTGGAGAATACCGATACCCGCATCAAACTGTTATCTGCCGGACCTAAAGAAGATGTTATTTCGAAATCGGACATTGCCACGCAAAAGGTAAGTGAACTTTCAGTCATGCCGGAAGGTCTTGAACAGATGACCGACCAGGATTTTAGAAACCTCATTTGGTACATTTTAAATCCGCCCCAGGATAATCGTCCCATGACTCCCCAACTGCGAAAGGAATTAATAGGCGATTAGTCGAAGGCGCTTAAGTTTATTTGCCGAAGTGTCAATTGTGGGTCTCACGGCGGAGGACATTCCAAATCGGCCGAAAATGATTCAGTGAAATGATCATTATAAATGCCGCATTGATTTCTAATGGCCACAATCCCATTGCTGTCGCATCGTGATTGGATAAATGTCAAATGGAAGCGAAACGATCCCGCGAAAAGCATTCGCTTATTTTCTTCTGTTGAGCTTCTTTTGCGTTGGTTGCGCAATGGCGGGGCAGATGTTTTTTCCTGGAGAGAATCTCGTTACGTACTTCGGCCGAATTGCCTTAACTGCGCTCGGAACTATCATTTTGGCAGTCGGCAGCCAGCGGTTGATTCCCAGTGAAGGAGGAAAGCCGGTTGGGCTTGGGCTGGGCTGCACCATTAAATCCATTGGCTGTTTCTCTCTTGGAATCGTCGGTGGAATACTGGTGGTGGTTGCTCTAGGGGCTGCCCTTTGGGTGTTTGTCCCTTTCCATTTCGAGCGTGGACCGTTGGAAGCCGGTCAACTTCTACCGCGGGCCGTCCAATTTTTCTGGAGCAACCTGGGTGAAGAACTTGTTTTTCGTGGCTTTCTCCTGGTTGTGCTTTCCCGCTTATGGGGATTGAGATTGGCAATGCTTGCCATTGCGATTCTGTTTGGCCTTTTTCATTTGCCTGGATTAAGCGGTATTCAGGCACTGAAAATGATTTGCACCACCGCCGCTTGTTCCTATCTATTTTGCTCTGCATTTATTATTACTGGCACTCTCTGGACCGCGGTTGCATTGCACGTTGCCATGAATGTGAGCCTTCACACGATTAGCGGCTTGGATGGTGGAATCGCTATCCTAAAGCCAGTATTTCGGATTCCCTACCCTCAGCAATATGACCCGGGTTTTTGGGCGTTTATAGTCATGCCGCTATTCATCAGTTGGTTGTTATTTCAAATTTTTCCAAAAAAGGACATGGCCACAAAGCAAACTTCTGGATAGTGAAGCAACAAAGCCAGGAACTGGTGATTCGACGGCTTGATTCGGGCCCTGGAAAATTCCTTCATGTCGTGTTACTTCTCCTGTAATACAATGGATGCTGCTATATCTGCACCGCCTGCCGATCTAATTGTTTTGCTGTCACCTGTCGGGCCTTTCACGGCGGCGCTTTGGAGTTGATCCACAAATGCCGGAAGCGTGAACCATTGGTAGTTGTGCGCGGTATAGACGACATCATATTTACCGTCGGTGCGTGACCGCCAGGCGGCGAGCGCATTGGAAAAATCGGCGAGTGGTGTAGATAGCATGAGTCCGCTCGTGGTCGACTGTGCTCCAAGTGCATCGCCCGAGAGCAACACCCTGTCGCTAAGATCGAGTAGGGTTAGTCCCGCTGCGGAATGCCCAATGAGGGGCTCGACCTGAATAGTTACGGCTCGGCCGATGGTGTCGGTGCCGAGGCTGAGTGTGTCGC
Organism: Verrucomicrobiales bacterium; assembly: GCA_028293375.1. GTDB lineage: Bacteria > Verrucomicrobiota > Verrucomicrobiia > Limisphaerales > JAQGOY01 > JAQGOY01. Next base: position 12,287 of record JAQGOY010000068.1, read on the forward strand.
CTTGCCTGACTTCGATGACGTTCGTAAGTCCCGCCATTGATATGCCCGCGCCTTTTGGCAGGTAAATTCGGTTGGCTGCGAAATCACTCAAGCCACCGATTTGGCCAGGATCATCACTGGTCACGATGACTTCGAGTGGCGTGCTACCCGTCAGTCGCGCAACGAATGCTGGGAGACCGTTTGTTCGTGATCCGGTTCCTATGAGAAGCGCTTTTGCGGAACCACGGATCAGATAAAGCGAATTGTTTGCGCCATCCCGGATCAGATAAAAACTGCTTTTGAGATTGGTTAGCATCGGGTATCGAGCGGAGTCCAGGATGCCGCTGGTGCCGGGTATCGCAATTGCATGCCACGCGTTGTCGGCGGTTCCCGTTGGATGGAGCTGGTTCAACGAGTAGGTCATCTGTCCCGTGTTGACCTTGGCGATGGTGACATTGCGTCCGACGGTGCCGTAAGGTTCGCCGATGACGGTTCCATCCAAAACGCCCTCTGCAGCGGCAATTTCGTCATCCACATATTGTTTGTCGAGGGGCCGGCCGCGAATGGGTGCGGGTCCACGAGATGCCTCGTCCACTTGGTAAAAGTGTGCCGGCAGCACGGCTGGGTTGTCCATTGGCCGAAGCACGGCCTGCAGATGACGGACGGATTCAGCGTATTGCGAAATCAGGCCAAAGTGGGCCCAGACGTAGCCGGAACCGATGGCGTCACCCGTGGCGATCAGGTTATTTTCCGTATCGAGGTAGCCGGTGGAACCGGGAGTGTGGCAGGCCAGGTTGATCGGGCGAATCGTGCGTCCACCCAAGGCGATTTCGTTGACAGCGGTCCCGGAACCGTGCGTGGTCGGACCGCCACCTTCCTTGATGGGGACGTAATTGGTGGGGGCGTTATTGCGCGGCCAATCGAGGTCCGGATAGTAAACGGTTTGGTCGGACATTTGGCGGTTCTTGCCAGTGTGGTCGCCATGGCTATGGGTGTTGGCGACGACGAAATCCACTGCGTTTGAGCGGAGCGTTCCGTCGTTGTTATGCGCCAGGAGATGGCGGACAACAGTTTTCAGATCGTTTTGGCCCATGACCTCGGGCGTGTTCTGACCGGTGTCCACCAGGAGCGCGCGTTCGGAACCTTCGAGCAAATACATGCTCGAACCCTGCGAGGTGTTGCCACCGGGCAGTTCGTTCTCGATGCGCCAGGTGCGTTGCCCTTTGACGTTGGTCCCCATGAGGTAGGCGGTGTAAGCACCCCAGGGGTTGGGATTAGCGAAGCCGTTGCCGAGGTTGCGTCCAGCTGCGTTTTTGTATTCGGGCAGAAACCCTGGGACCAGGCGGTAGTAATCCAGGGCCGGGGCGGAGTAAGTGGCGGAATGTGAGTCTGTGGCAAGTGCCAGGAGTGTTATTGCTAGGATGTAGCGTTTCATGGAGATGCTTTGCTCAAAGAGTGCGTGGTGTGAGGCTCACTTTCACTGGGCTGCGCCATCCACACCGTTTGGCGAAATCTGCTCGGCATACTGATCCTCTTTGGCCTTCTGCTTTAAGCAAACTAATTCGCATGGAGTGAAGTGATTGAAGATAGTGCTGGGCTGGTCCCGGCAGCCGTTCCCCATACCAGTGAGCTCGGATCGGCCAGGACTCCGACCGGGTTGTGGATCGAGCCATAGGATTTCATGACCAGTTATGACAAGTTACGGGGTCGGTTGGCGATTCACAAGCACCCAATGGTCCCCCGGTTGCTCATGAAGGCACGAGCAAAAATCAGCGTCTTTCTCGTTCAATAATTGGGATTAACAAAACATTCCAGTTTGTTACAAAAAGCATATGCGCACAAAGAAACGCCTCGGCGTTTACGCGGGAAGTTTTGATCCGCTCACAGTCGGTCACCTTTGGATGATTCAACAAGGCGTTGGCATGTTTGACCGGTTGATCGTGGGAATTGGCATCAATCCGGAGAAAAAATATACGTTTTCGCTGGAAGAAAGATTAAGCATGGTTCGCGATTCACTTAAGGCCTATCGCTCCGTCTCAGTCACTTCGTTTTCAAATCAATATCTCATTGAGTACGCGCGCTCGGTCAAGGCAACGCATATTTTGCGAGGCATCCGTTCCGAGAGCGATTACGAATACGAGCGGACCATGAGAAACATCAATGGCGATTTGGATTCCGGTATTTGCTCGGTGTTCCTGATGCCGCCGCGCGATATTGCCGAAGTGAGTTCTAGCATGGTGAAAGGTCTGATTGGCCCGAAAGGTTGGCAAAAAGTTGTACGCAAATATGTCTCGGAGCCCGTGTATCGCAGGTTCCTTAAGGTCTGAATTATGAACTGGCCTGATCAATATCGATGGGTGGCACTTTGCCGGTCAGTTGGCGTGAACAAACTTGAAGCGGGATGGTATGACCGCCTGACCCGCGCATACTCCGAACCACAAAGATTTTATCATACTCATCAGCACATCGCAGAGTGCCTGGCTGAATTTGATGAGGCCAGAAAACTTGCAGTGGATCCGACCGTGGTAGAGTTTGCGCTGTGGTTCCACGATGCCGTCTATGATCCCAAAGCCAGCGACAATGAAGAACAAAGTGTCGCACTCGCCTTGGAATGCATAAACAGTATCGGCACAAATCAAAAGTTATCAGAACATGTCGCTTTCCTCATCATGGCGACGAAGAATCATGAGGTTGGCACAAGCATTGACGCGGCCGTGATGGTAGATGTCGATCTGAGTATTCTTGGGCGGGACACAAAGCACTTTTGGGAATATGAGGAACAAATCCGAAATGAGTACAGATGGGTGCCTCATTTGGTCTTTGCCTCGAAACGGGCTGAAATACTAAAGCGTTTTCTCTCTCGCGAGCGAATCTTTGCCACTGATTGGTTCCGCAACAAATACGAAAGTCAGGCCCGGTTGAATTTGGAAGCCTCGATAGAAGCGTTGAGCCACATAACTCCCTGACTTTAATAAAAGTATGAAGATTGACCCGCTTCTCCACCGCATTGTCGCAGCGCAACCTTATCCTTTGTTGTTCGCTACCATCAGTGGTGCGCATCTTTACGGGTTTCCGTCACCGGATTCGGATTTTGACCTGCGTGGGGCGCATGTCCTGCCGCTTGAAAAGATCATCGGTCTGGATGTCGACGATGAAACGGTTCAGGACTCACGCGTCATTGAAGGACTGGAGATGGATATCGTAAGCCATGACGTGCGGAAATTCTTTGGTCTGCTGCTAAAAAAGAACGGTTACGTGCTGGAACAGCTTTTTTCGCCGCTGATTGTGCAGACCACGCCCGAGCACGCAGAGTTGAAGTCCATAGCAAGCGGTGATGCGAACCGTGCGAATCGAGCAGGCGTCATTACGAAGCATCATTCGCATCACTACTTCGGGTTTGCTGAAACACAGTGGAAGTTGTTTCTCAAGGAATCTCCGCGCCGCGTGAAACCTTTGCTTTATGTCTACCGGGTGTTGCTCACGGGCATTCATCTCATGCGCACTGGCGAGATTGAGGCAAACCTCGTCACTTTGAATGAGGCGTTCCGATTGCCTTTCGTTGCCGACCTGGTGGCCCGAAAGCTGGCGGGCCCTGAGAAGTCCAAACTGATGGACGCCGACATCACCATCCACGAGTCGGAATATCAACGGCTGCGGATAAAGTTGCAGGCAGCGCATGACGCCAGCACTTTGCCCGAGTTGCCCAGCGACGAAACGAAACGTGCGTTGAATGAGTTGTTGATCAAAATTAGGCTGAATCAAAAAGTTGCGAACAAGAACGTGTGATGAAAATAAGCTTCATACTTGGCATCGGAATTATCTTGGTGGTCGGTTTTTGGTTAATGAGCTGCGATCGGAAGAACCCAACCAAACAAGAGGGCACGCTAATCCAGCCGGGAGGCATCGCTGAGGAATCAGAGCAGTGGGGTTATCTGAGTATGCGAATCGTGGCGGTGCATGAGAAACAGAAGGCGCTGGATGCCGCACCGTGGTTCGAGGATGGAGGCAACTGGACTTTTCTTGAATGCGAGACCGAGAAGGACTCCAAAGTCCGGGTTCTTATCGGCAACTCAATTCAGGCATCGGCCAAAACCGACCTGCCCACGAGCTGGGGCGAGGCAAGGATTGCTGTCGCCGACGCTGCAGCTGGAGGCCGTTTCGTTGAAACTTTTGCCAAAGCTTTTCATCAACCCCCGCCAGCTTCGTACGGACAGAAGCCCGGTCTGATGATTAAGATGCATACGGCGGCGCTCGGCACCGGGCTTGTCCGCGATCCGCACGGTGGGTTCAAAGAAGGAAGAAACGGTAGTTGGGTCGCGACGAAGTGGTTCCTTCAGGACGAAACCGCCGAGGCTGAAGTGTTTTTCAATTTCAGTACCAAAGAAAAACGCGCTGAGTTTTCCGAGAAAGACGAGGGTTACCGAGAGGATCTTATCCAACAACTGGTCTTAGGCTTGCGGGATGGACCCTTGCCGGAGAGAACGCTTGAGAATGACCCCTCGTTAACGACCTCCGGGCCGACGGTGACCGGTTGGAACAAATTCGCCAGCTCCAATGAAATTTGCCAATTTTCGCATGATGGTCATACATTGTTGATCACTACGTCAGAGCCGGAACACAATTCGCAATTGTCGGGGGCACCCATCGTCGAGCCTGCGAACCGCAAGCTGCTGGCTGAGTTTGAGGGATCCATATTTGTCCAGGCACATTTGACAAGCGCGACGGGCATGGTGTTCGTGGTGAGCGAGAGGGTGCCCAAAAAAACCAAGACATTTTCGACTTCCGATACACAACGCCTTTGGTTTGTGGATCCGGCGGGCAAAAAGGAAATCAGCATGCCAGCGGGGGCAACAAACTGGTTTGTATTGAAAGATTGTATTTCGCCTGATGCTCGATTCGTCGGCGTTGGTTGCTGGGAAATGCAAACGGATAAGAAACGGGCGCGAGTCATTTATCTGACGGACGTTGAGTCTGGGAAGTGGCAGAAAATCAGTTTGCCCGCCACCGTGTTGGATCTTGTCGGGTGGACCGGTCCAAAACCCATGGGCGTCGTGTTGACGGGCGGTGGCGGAAAGAAAAACGAAACTCAGCAGGCCTTTTCTTTGGATCCGGTCTCTGGCCGGTTAACTCCATTGAATCAGATTCCGCGTGAATTTACACCGGGTCGGACCCTCGCTCCTGATGGCATCCGTACCATTGAAGTAATAGGGAGAGAGAAAATTGTCATTGCGGACAGCACAACAGGCCTCAATCGTGAATTTGTTTTTCATCCATATGACCGTCACAATGTTTATCCGGATAGCATTCAGTGGGCGACTGATCGATACCTTGTGTTTCAGAGCTCCCGCACTTCCTTGATCAACGTAGAGACGTTAAAAATGAACTATCCAACTACAAAAGAATCCGGCTTCGATTCCGTCGAATTCAGCCCTGATTTCAAATGGGCGCTTGGGCACAAAGTTGACGGAATTTATCTGGGCAGATTAAAGCTGCCCGCTATCGATACCCGCAGTAATTAATGGAGCCCTGAAGCAAATGGTTGAGGCTTCGCATAGTGGGTTTTGCTTTGTGATCGAAAACCGTCTAGAACTTTCGCGTAACTGCTCGTCATTATGATTAAACGTATCTCCGCCCTCATCCTGTTCGCCGTTCTGACGCTGTCCGCTCGTTCTCAGGAGGCCAAGCCTCCCGTCCGTTTTGCCATTGTCGGACTTACCCACGATCACGCTCGCGGATTCATCCCGAATGCGCTTAACCGAACCGATATTCAACTGGCCGGGATCGTGGAGACAGATCAGCAATTGATTTCGACCTATGCGAAGAATTACAAACTGAATACCAACCTGTTTTACTCCAGCCTCGAGGCGCTGCTGGCCAAAACAAATGTGCAAGCCGTGGCCACATTTACCAGCACGTTTGAACACCGCCGCGTCGTAGAAGAGTGCGCCACGCATGGTCTCACCGTGATGATGGAGAAACCACTCGCTGTCAGTATGGAGCACGCCCGGGCCATACAGGCCGCCGCGAAAAAAGGTGGCATCCAGGTTCTGGTGAATTACGAAACCACCTGGTATCCGGCCAACCAGCAGGCTTATTCCATTATCCATGACCAGCACTCTCTCGGAGAACTGCGCAAGATCGTCGTGCATGACGGACATCGCGGGCCGAAGGAAATTGGTTGTTCAGCGGACTTTTTGAAGTGGCTGACTGATCCCGTCCTCAACGGCGGCGGCGCTTTGATGGATTTTGGTTGTTACGGAGCGGATCTGATTACTTGGTTGATGCAGGGAGAACGCCCTACATCAGTCTTCGCTGTGACGCAACAACTCAAGCCCGCTATTTATCCACGCGTGGATGACGAAGCGACCATCGTGCTCACTTATCCCCACACCCAGGGAATCATCCAGGCGTCATGGAATTGGCCATATGATCGCAAGGACATGGAAATCTACGGCGCCTCTGGCCAGTTATTGATTCCGCGAAAAGACGTTCTCAAACTGCGATCGGGGAGCGTCCCGGAAACAGAGAAAACCCCGGTGCCATTGAAGGGCCCGGACGCTGATCCACTCTCCTACCTCGCCGCAGTCGTGCGCGGAGAAATAAAGCCTGCCGGACTTTCATCCCTGGAAGTCAATCTGATCGTCACCGAGATCCTGGAAGCGGCGCGAACCTCCGCCCAAACCGGGAAACGGGTGGACCTGAAATAACGTGTTTCTTTAACGAGATCAGCGTTGACGCGTCGTAGGGTGATTAAGCGGCTTTTAGTCTCCGCTCCATCGGTATTCGTATTCAGCAGGTGGATTGTAGTTCAGGGCTAAGCCGGCGCGGTTGACCCCGTCCCAATAGATTCTAATATAGCTGACGTGACCATCCACAAAACTGACCATATTCATCGCCTCCGAAAAAATCGCATTCTGGTGAGTGAAGGGCAGCTTTGGCTGGTGCCATGACCAGGGTACGTAGGCCGAGGCTTCTGCCACCATTGGAGTTCTTGAGGGGTCAATGATTGAGCTCAACTTTCGACCTGAAATACCTGGCGCGCTGGAGTTATTCATCGCATTGGCCCCGTTGAACGCATAACTGGAATGATCGGACATCGGTTGCTCGCAAAGGCCCTGCCCAACAAAGCGGGGAATTCCGGTGATGTCGTCGTAGTAAAAAGTGTCCGAAGGGCAGGCAAACACCTTGTCCCGCTGCGAGGAGGTGGCATTCAGTCCAAGGTAACTTTTAATCAATCGTTTGTAACCCATAAGGCTGAATGCCGGGTCCTTCACGTCAGACGTGTGTGGGGCAGAATCCTCGGAACCGTCAGCGTACATTCTAAGACCGAGGTTGATCTGTCTTAAATTGTTCGAGCAGGTGGCTCGCCTCGCTTTCTCTTTGGCCCTCCCCATCGCAGGAATCAGCAAGGCTGCCATCAGCCCAACTATCGCAATGATGACCAGCAATTCTATAAGAGTAAATGCGTCACCCGCTGGCCTTCGTATTTTCATTACGGTTTGCCTTTTACTCAACTATACGTTTCAGATCGCCGAGTTTTCGACCATCTCGTACCAGGGCAAACTCTTTCACCCGGCCCGTGGCGTCACGGACAAAAGTCATTTCCGTCAAAGAGTTATGGTCGTGACTCGTAAACTTTTCTCCAGATTGCAAATGTGCTATGAAAGCTTGGTTTCCGTCAATGATGACCGCAATTCCGTCTCCCTCCTTTCGGGTTTCGATCTTGTGGCCCGGCATTTCAAATCGGCCCACGTACTGGCTGAGGTTGGCAGTTCCAATTTCATTACCAGAGGCCTTCGTTGCGATCTTCCTTTGAGTGAGGACCACAGCTCCTCCGCAAAGGACGAGAATGGCGCTTACAAGAATTGATTTTTTAAGCAAGGTCATGGTGATAATACTCGTGGTGCCCGCAGTTGCGGTTGAGGTCGCTGTAGTGGAGACACTGGGTGCCAGACCGGCGGGTGCGGCTTCAACCGCATGTGTTGAAATGATTATGCCCAGTCCGCTGGCGCTGGCGGTGAATCCGTGACTGGCAAGGATTTCGCGCAGGCGTTCCAACGCACGGCTCACGCGTTTTTGGGCTGTGTCGTCACTCAAGTTTAGCGTTCGGCCAATGGATTGAAAATCCTGATTCAGGATGTAACGCATCAAAATAGCCTCGCGGTCAGAGTCTTTTAACTCGCCCAGTGCAGAGTCGAGATGGGGAGCTATTTGTTTCCAGGGGCAATCAGTTTGTTGGCCAGGCAACTCGTTCATAGTTACAGCTTCTTGTTCGCGGGCGCGGCGACGTTCGATGGTTCGAACAGTGTGGGCAGCGATGTTTTTGGCGGTGCGATGCAGCCAGCCAATCAGCGTGGAGCGTTCTGAAAGCTGGATTGCGTTGCGCGCCAGAGCCACAAACACGCCTTGCGTCACGTCTTCTGCCAGGTGAGGATCGCAAACCATCCGCCGCGCAGCAGAATAAACGAAATCAATGTGTCGCCTCACCAGTAATGCAAAGGCCGCTTCCGAATGGCGATGGGCATAGGCCTGCAGGAGCTCCGCGTCAGTCTGTTCGTTCACTCAATCTATGTTAGCCGCCACAATGGAAATCCGACAAGTTATGTCACACAGACGATTCCATTTTGCATTATCTTGGTTCTGTTGTGGTCTATTTCGGCATTGGAGGACCACCTCATCGGGTTCGGGTTCGTGGTGTGGACAGCTCCCTCAAAGCCAAAAGCACTCCTGAGAGGTCGCTCATTGGGCCTGGTTTGAGGAATAGTATTGAGTTTTCTAACGGCACAATGAGACTTGGCCCGAGTTCGATTCCATTAACCTGCGCCTTGCTGGTACATGATGTGGGCGATATCGTTTTTGCGCATTGGTTAAGGAATTTAACCGCGAATCTGGCCGGGGCGGATCGAGTCGCTTCTTATGCGATTGAGCACGCCAGTTCGCCAGAATAAAAGATTAAATATGATACGGCATTCCTTCTATATTCGCATCGCCACAATCCTGCTTTGTTTGCTCCCAATCACTGGAAGGTTACTCGCTGCTCACGTGTTGGATTCCAGTTCTCTCAGTGAAAAAGCCGTTTATTTGCAGCAGGATTTGTTGGAAAAACATTGGCTCAACGGCCTCTACGTCAGCATTGTTCCCGCTGGTCCTGCCGGGACTAACTTTCAGCACACCGTCAATCAGCCTGGGAACGTCATACATGCCGGCGTATGGACCGGTCGTTATCTGGCGGGCGTCGGCTATCAATTTGCCGCTTCGCATGATCGCCGGGCTCGGGAGATAGGAGATCAGATTCTCCAGGGGCTCCGAATCGAGCAGGAAGTCACGGGTAAACCGGGCCTCCTCGCGCGTGGTTATGTCCGCGGTCACGGACCCGTGGAGGATTATGAACGGGATGGACGAGACTCTCTCAAATGGCATCAGGGGCAGGGAAAATACGCCGATTATAGATGGTATGGCGATGTGAGCGTCGACAACTTCAATGCCGTTCTCTACGGCTATGCTGTTTATTATGACCTTGCCGCAAGCGATGCTCAGCGAAAGTTCATCGCCCGGGATGTCGATCGGCTGATGACGCATCTCCTCGACAATGACTGCCGGATCGTCGATGTGGATGGAAAAGTAACCCAGTGGGGTCATGTTGGAATTGATCCTGATCCTTCGCGCGATGAGTATTACCGCACGGTATATGCGCGGTATTTGGATGAATCGGAACGCCAGGACCAGCAATGGAAACCGCCCTTGCGTGCCTCCCTCATGTTGCTCCCCGATTTGTTGATTGCCTATCACATTACTGGAAAGCAACGTTACATGGAGCTCTATGGCAAAGTGGTCGCCCGGTTCAAACAAAACCCTGACCCCCGGCGAAAGAGTGGCCCCTTCAGCCTCGAACGTTTGGCCCGGGTCAATCACAGCAGTGAGGGACAGGATTACGAGGCATTGTATAACCTCATTCGCTACGAGCATGATCCCGAGCTGCTCAAGCTTTACCGCTCCTGGGTGGACGACCTTTGGGAAATGAACTGGATGGAGGGCAACTCCCTCTTCACCTGGATGACGGTGGCCTTAGTCCCTGAATATCAATCCCCAGCGAAACCAGGGCGGAGAGCAGCACCCGTAGACGGTATCACCCATGGTACCGAGTCAGAACGGCTCGCCCTGGAAACATTACACCTCTACCCGTTGGACCGCGTCATGCATCCAGTGATGAATTCATTACGTGCAGATGTTGAAAAAAATCCCTTCTCGCGCGGGGAAAGCCTAAGCGCGAAACCCATTCCGATAAACCTGCGCCCTCTGGACAACGAATATGCATGGAAAGGAAACCCATACCAGATGGACGGCTGGTTGAAGCCCTCGGTGACGATGTTTCAATCCACTTGCGACGATCCCCTGGTGGAGTGGTTTTGCGACACCTCGGGGAAGATTTATATGACGTTGGACGGGGAAAAGACCTGGCGCGATATGTCCAGTGCTTTGCGCGGGGCTAATGTTCAGAACATCAGTGCATCCACAAACAGGACTTTCATATTGCATGCCCAAACCGACCAGGGAATTTTCATCACTCGAGATGGGGGAATGAGTTGGCGTCCGGCTGGCGTGGCCGAAACAACGTCTTTTCCATCCCAGTCTTTTCAAGATTGGCACAGGATGAAGTCCGGGGTTTGGTTGCGGGTTGATGCTGGCAGCCTGCTCCTAAGCCGCGATGCCGGAAAAACCGCTGTCCCGTGCATGGAAGGATGGAGGATTCCAAGGGCTAATTCATTTTTTGAAACTGCCATGGGTATCATAGCCAGCGGCCCTGGAGGAACTTACCGAAGCGTCGATGGCAAATCCTGGAAGGAAATACACCTTTGGCGGGAAGACGAAACCGGCCCGGCAGATTTCCTGCATGCTTATTGGATGGGTCGATACTACGGATTCATAGGGCCACGCGAATGATGGTCGCTTCATGGGATGACAACCGGACGATTGGCATCAGACGCATCACTTCCAAAGTGGCGATGGCTCAACATTGCTGGCTGTGAGGAGCCCTTGTGCTGCTGTTTGCAGCGCCACTCGCGTTGACCGGCACCATTTCATGACGCCAGGTGGTCAGCTTCGAGGGTATTTTTGAGCGTTGCCTGTAGCACTCCAATTGTTAGATTGCGGACATGAACCCCGGTCCCCAACCTGATGGCAGGTGCTATTTTCTGGGCGTTGGCATTTGGAGATTTGCCATGGGCTTCATTCTCTTGTTAGCCCAATTTTCTTGTCCGGGCGCAGATCCAAATAATTCCCTGGAAATTCAGTGGGTGACTGAAAATGGGAAAGATGTCCCTATTCAAAATCACGGGACGGTCTCGCTTGGTTCTTTTCCTGAAAAGGTTGGATTTGGTTTCGGCCCCAGGCAGGGTGTTACAAATTTCCCAATACGCCTGCGCTACATGCTCGACCCTTTCGAGAATGTCTGGCATGAAGATGTTTCCGAGATGACGCTGGTTGTGCGATTTTACAATGCAGCAGGGGATCAGATCAACCAATGTATTTATTCGGTCAACGGCGAGACCACCGGTTGGACCGGTTCGTTGAAAACCTCCTCGCTGACCCATCGTCGTGAAACCCTGGTGGTTCCCCCCAAAGCCTCCCGTTTACTGGTTGTGATTTCATCGGCAGGGCCGCCAGACACCGTTGGCCTTTATGTCGTCGCCAATCTGGTTGTCTCCAGGAGTTCCGGTAATCTGGCTAATGAAGTATTGTTGGAATCTCCCTTTGAAAATGAGCTTCCCGATTCTCCGCTTTCGGATCCACCCAAAGGCTGGATGCACGACGGGGTGCGTCCAAGCATGGCGAAAATAGTGAAATTCGGCCAGGATCCGCAAACACGTGCTTTTGCCATCCTGGACGAGGACCCCAGCAGTCACGGAGAGTGGCATAGCACACTGGAAACCGCTCCCGCCGTGTCTCCCGGAGATAGCCTGGTGGTGGAATGGAATGAAATGTATTCCATGGGTTCGGGAAGATACAGGGAAGCTCGATACGGGACTTTGCCCGCTGGAAATTACCATTTTCGAGTGCGGAGCCTTGATGTACTGGGCGTGCCTACCGGTGTCGAGGCCTCTCTGAATGTTTTGGTTTTCCAACCTGTTTGGAAGCGGCCATGGTTCTGGGCCGTCTGCGCACTGTTGGGCGTTGCGTCCGTGCTGGGAGCCGGTCGATACGCCGTCTGGAATCGAATGCGCCGCGAAATGGTTAGAATGCAGCACCAGCGTGCGCTCGAGCAGGAGCGGTTGCGCATAGCGCATGATATCCACGATGATTTGGGCGCCAGGGTGACACAGATCTCGCTCCTGAGCGCCATGGCACAGGATGATCCGGCACTTTCCATCAAAGCGCGTGAGGACTTTGGGAAAATCTCATGCATGGCGCGGGAACTCGTGTCAGCACTTTACGAAACAGTCTGGGCCGTCAATCCAGAGAATGACAACCTGGAGGCTCAAGGCAGCTATCTCTGCCAGATGGTAAAGCAGTTGTGCGATGGAACAACTATTCGCTGCCGTTTTTATGTCACGGGTCTGCCCCGTGAAGTCCAGGTTCCCAGCCAGATTCGACATAATATCAACATGGCAGTGAAGGAAGCTGTTCACAACGTGATCAAGCATTCCACCGCCACCGAGATTACGCTGCGCATGGATTTTGTGGATGGAGTGTTAAAGATATCCATCCACGACGATGGAATCGGTTTTGTTTCAAAGGAATACGTCGGAGGCCATGGACTTGCCAACATGAAGCAGCGGATGGCCAACATCAGAGGCAATTGCGAGATCGACAGCAATCACGGCCGGGGCACCATCGTCCGAATTCAATTGGCCATAATCCCCCAGGAGGCAAATGTCTGAAGTTTTTTCCCCAGCTGCATCTCGTGATCTGCCCCATCCCTCGATCATGGAATCACAATTTATGAAAAAATCTGTTATCGTGGTCGAAGACCATCGCGGTTTGAGGGAGCAAATTGTTCAAATTCTCGATGGTGCGCCGGACATAAAATGCCTGGGCGCGTTTGGTTACGCCGAGGACGCGCTGCCGCAAATTTTCGAGAAAAATCCTGATGTGGTGCTTATGGACATAAAACTCCCGGGTATGTCCGGTATTCAATGTGTTTCAGAAATCAAAAAGGTGATGCCGGCCAAACAGGTCATCATGGTGACCGTTTACGAGGACAGTGAACGCATTTTCCGGGCGTTGAAGGCGGGCGCGAACGGTTACCTCCTCAAGTCCAGCCCTCCCGAACAGCTTCTCGCTGCCATCCGCGATGTCTCAACCGGCGGCGCTCCCATGTCCAGCCACATCGCCAACAAGGTCGTGGCTCATTTTCATCTGACCAACCACGCTGCCCAGGAGTCGGAAAATCTTTCGCCCCGGGAAAAGGAAGTGTTGGAGCTGCTTGCTCTCGGCCTGATTTACAAGGAGATCGGCGACAAGCTGAACATCGGCACCGAAACCGTCCGCACTTATGTGAAGAACATCTGCCAAAAAATGCATGTCCGAAGCCGCCTCGAGGCTGTTGCCCGGCATAAAGCGGAGGCGTTTTAATGAATTATTGTTAACGGAGTCGCCTCTTTTCCACCGTTGACCTGAGTCGCTCCTGAAGTTATCCCTGAATCGAAATCTCCCCGCTTTAGGGGATACCGCTTTTCCCCCGGCTCCCCAATACTTCGTCATCACTTCCACTTTTGTCCAACGGTTTATTGGCGCTCTCCTGCCGCGTCGACATGGCGGTCGTGGTCATGTTCTTGACTAATAAATAATCATATAACTATGCAACGATTAAACTTCACCAAGTTCCGTCCTGTTTTCGCCAGGGTCCTCGCCCTCCTCCTCCTGGCTGCCGTTTCATCCCGTGCCGCCAGTCCCGTCGGCGATGTCGTCGGCAAAGTGACTGTGGGTTACCAGGGCTGGTTTGCCTGCGGGGGCGATGGTTCTCCCATGAACAATTGGTGGCATTGGGCCAATAACTGGGGCGCGCTTCCATCCAACAGCAACAAGGGCATCAAGGCCTGGCCGGACGTGACCGAATACACCACCACCTACCAGACCGGGTATGGAAACCTGGGCAACGGTAACCCAGCGAAGCTTTATTCCTGCTGGAACCAGCAGACCGTCAATACTCATTTTCTCTGGATGCAGCAAAACGGAATAGATACCGCCGCCTTGCAACGGTTCAACCCTAACACCCAGGAAGGCCCCATTCGCGATGCAGTGGCCACCCGCGTGCGGACCGCCGCTGAAACCTATGGGCGCAAGTTTTTGATCATGTACGACGTTTCCGGCTGGACCTCCATGCAAACGGAAATCAAGGCGGATTGGACCAACAAAATGAAGACCCATACCACTTCCGGTGCCTACGCCAAACAGAATGGCAAGCCGGTGGTTTGCATATGGGGTTTCGGTTTTAACGACTCCAATCATCCATGGAGCGCTGCCGTTTGCCTTGATGTGATCAATTGGTTTAAAGGCCAGGGGTGCTACGTGGTGGGAGGTGTCCCCCGTGAATGGCGCACGGGAGTCGGCGGTTCACGGGCTGGATACATTGGTGTCTATCACGCCTTCAACATGCTTTCACCCTGGCTCATTGGCGCCGTTGGCAATGTTGGCGATGCTGATAATATTTATAATAATTTCATGGTGGGTGACCAATCGGACTGCAATGCCAACGGTGTCGATTACCAACCCTGCGTTTTGCCCGGCGATCTTTCCGCTCGTCAGCGGGTCCACGGCGACCTCATGTGGCGCATGTTCTACAATGCCAAACGTGCGGGCGTGCAGGGCATCTACATTTCCATGTATGACGAATACAACGAAGGAAATCAGATTGCCAAGACTGCTCCGGATGCCTCCTGGATTCCTGCTGGTTCAGGCTACCTCGGGCTGGATGAGGATGGCACCTGGTGCACTTCAGACTACTATCTGCGATTGACGGGCGACGGTGGCAAAATGCTGAAGGGACAAATAGGCCTGACTTCCGTGCGGCCAACCCAGCCAAATCCCGGTGCTGGAACTACTGTCACCTTTTATCAGGACAGCAATTATGGCGGTGCGGCAAGCCAGGCTCTGCCTGTGGGAACATACACACTTTCCCAACTCGCATCACGCGGTATGCCGAATGATTGGGCTTCTTCCGTCCGGATTCCCAGTGGTCGAACGGTGATTATGTATTCGGATGATAATTTTTCTGGAACATCATGGACGAGAACGTCCGATACCCCTGCTTTTTCAACCCTGAGTCCCAACGCAAATGACCAGGTTTCTTCGGTGAAAGTTCAATAAATAGTTTCGATTTCATTTATCACTATCGAACAAAACCATGAAATCTGTTATTAAACTTACTTGTTCGCTGGCAGTGGCGGCGACCATCTTATTCATGCCAAATCGGGCAGCTGCCGTAGGGGCGACGACTCCCTTCAGCAGTTACGAGGCAGAAGCAGGAGCAGTCGGTGGCGGCGCAACTGTGGTAACCCTCACCGCAGCTCCGACCACCCAATTCTCCAGCCCGGAAGTTGAAGCCTCTGGTCACGGTTACGTTCGGCTCAACGCGAATGGCCAGTATGTCGAGTGGGTAAACAACACCGGTCACAATATTAATGCCTTGAATGTCCGCGCCAGCATTCCTGACGCTTCCGGCGGCGGGGGTATGACCGCGATCCTCGACTTGTATGTGAATGGGACATTCCGACAGGCGCTCACCTTGACCTCTGCGCAGAGTTGGGGTTATGAAGGAAATAATCATTATAATAACGAAAGTCAGAACCCTGCCGATGGCAATCCCCGCACCTTCTATGACGAAGTCCATACCTTCATCACCGGTTCTGCCGTAGCCCCGGGAAACACCATCCGGTTGCAAAAGAACGCAGCAAACAGCGCCGCTTTCTATTACATAGATGTGGTTGACCTTGAAGCACCGCCAGCCGCCATCGCCCAACCAGCAAATTCCCTCTCCATCGTCACTTACGGGGCCGTAGCCAACAATAGCAGCACCGATAATTCCACTGCCGTTCAGAACTGCATCAACGCCGCCCAGTCCCAGGGTAAAAGTGTCTGGATCCCTTCCGGCACCTTCTACGTGAAAACGTTGGGCGGACTCAACGCCAATGGGATCACCATCCAGGGCGCTGGCATGTGGTACAGCACGGTCTATCGCAATGTCCCGCTTCCGAACTCCACCCCGCTTGGCGCAATATTCAACGTGACTTCCTGCACGGTCAGAAACTTTGCCCTCGACTCCAACGCCAAAAGCCGCGCGTCCGCTGATGGCTGTGGCGGTGGGATGGACACCGGCGGTAACAATTGGCTGGCTGATAGCATTTGGACCCAGCACACCATGTCCGGCTTCTGGGCATCCGGCACCGGTGGCACGGTTCAAAATTGCCGACTTACCAGCATTTGGGCCGATGGTTGTAACTTGAACAACGTCAGCCTCGGCGGAACTGTTGGAAACAATCTGACTTCCTCCAATAACTTCGTCCGCGGCACCGGAGACGATGCGTTGGCCATCAACTCCGTCAATTACAACGGCAGCCAGAATTACACTCCCATGTCCAACATCAAGGTGTTGAACAACACCTCCATCGCCATGTGGGGCGGGAAGGGCGTTGGGATCTATGGGGGTGGCGGCCATCTGGTGCAGAACAATTACATGAGTGACACCGCCAGGTACATCGGACTCGGCGTGGGGAAATTCGGGGTCAATGGGTCGGATCTCACTTCCGCCACCGTATCTGGAAACACGGTGGTGCGTTGCGGAGGCAATGCCTATTCCCAGCAGCAGCCGGCTCTGCACATTGGCAACGGAGGCGATGGACAAAGCTCTGGAAATGTCGGCGGCGCAACAGTCTCAGGAAATACCGTCAACAATTCACTATACAACGCCGTTGGTTTTTCCACCTGCAACAACATCAATTTTCAAAACAACACCATTAATTCCCCCGGACTTGATGGCATCGTTATCTCACCCGCCAACTATCCCGCACCCACCGGTTCAGCCACCATCACCGGCAACACGGTCAATGGTCTCAACGCCGGACGATCCGCTTTCGTGAATCTCTCCAGCGGATTTAACGCCACCGTCACCGGGAACAGCTGGCAGGGAACGATCACCAAAAAACTGGTTCCCGGCACGACCGTCTCGCTAAAAGCCATGGCCGATGGCAAGTACGTCACTGCTCCAGGTGGAGGAGCTTCCCCACTCATCGCCAGCAGCACTACCGTTGGCACAGCAGAGCAATTCACGGTTGTTGATGCTGGCTCCGGCAACATCGCTCTGCGCGCTTCCATCAATAGCCAATATGTCTGCGCTGACAATGCTGGCGCAAATCCGCTCATCGCCAATCGCGCTTCTTTTGGACCCTGGGAAACGTATACAGAAGTCGATGCAGGAAACGGCAACATCGCCCTGCGCGCCATGGCTAATAATCAATATGTCTGCGCTGACAATTCCGGAGCCAGCCCGCTGATTGCCAATCGCGCCACCTTCGGAGGATGGGAAACATTCACGGTGGGAGTGGTTAGCGGGGGAAGTGTCACCTTTTATCAAAACACCAGCTATGGCGGCACTGCCAGCCAGGGCCTTGCCAAGGGAACCTACACCACCGCTCAGCTTGCAGCCAAAGGTGTGACTGATAACTGGGCATCATCGGTAAAGATTCCAGCTGGCTGGACGGTGATCATGTATGCCAACGACAACTTCGGAGGGACCTCCTGGACCAGAACCTCGGACACTCCGGACTTCACCACCCTGAGTCCGAGCGCTAATGACCAGATGTCCTCCTGTAAAATTCAATGATCAGGAGATAGCCTGTCGCTAAATCGGGCCGCTGGCACTTGTCATGGGTGCCAGCGGGCTCGGCGCCATCAAAACCCTCCACTTTTTCCACGATTTCACAATGAAAACCAAATTGAGTAGATTGATTTTCCTGCTGATTTGCGCGTTGTTTGGCGCGAACCCTTTTGTCGCTTCCGCTTATACGGTTCCTTCCAACATGCAGTGGTGGGCCGACAGCCGATTTGGCATGTTCATTCATTTCGGATCCTATTCCTACCTGGGTCACGGCGAATGGGCTTTCATTCATGAAAACTGGACCAAGCCCAATTACCAAAATCAAGTCTCAGCGCCATTCAACCCCGCCAGTTTTAACGCCACCACGATTGTCAATGC
>JAQGOY010000094.1 GCA_028293375.1 Verrucomicrobiales bacterium
CGAATCGGCCAAGGTGGCGATGGGTGATGACAAATTGAAGGTGATCGCCGCTGAGCTGGTGACGCTGGTGCGGAAAAGCGTGACGATAGACTGGGCTATTCGGGAAAGCGCTCGGGCCAAGATCAAAATTTTAGTGAAACGAATTTTACGAAAATACGGATACCCGCCAGATCTTCAGGATGACGCGACGCAACTGGTTTTGCAGCAGGCCACAGCCCTCTGCAAAAACTGGACAGAGTAGGCGTTTGCTTTGCTGACCGTAAAGCCGGATCCTTTAATCGAGTCCCATTCCCCCTTCGCGGCTTTCTGCTAAAAAATAGAATTTTCGATTTTCCCCATCCTATAAAACAACTTCCGTTTTCCATCCTCCCCTCTCCATCTGTGAAGTTCTGTGGCAATCTGTGGACAAAACATCCGGGCAACGCCTTTCCCAAGGCTTGCAAGTTCAGCTCCCCATGTTGACTCTCAAAGTTAAAAATAATTTCACGCAAAAACCTCGAATTAGTCTTACATCGACTTGCAAATACCTGACTCGCAACGCCTTGCAAAGAAATTCGTGTTGCAAAAAAATCCTCAAACTATTTTGAAGGTAGCCCCGCGGATGTCCTACCCCCCTTGCTAGAATGGGTGCATGAATGAATCAAATCAGCTTGAATTGAAAATGAACGCCAACCTCAATCGACGCCCTTCCAAGCCGCTGCCCAGGAACCGCGCCAGATGGTGGTTCGACCAAATGCGCCTCGCTGCCAACAAAGCTTCGCGATGGCCGGATTCCAACAATCACAACCCGAACGATCAATCCCACTTCCTAACCCAAGCCCGCTAAAACCGGAACGAAGGTTTGAAAATGCATATTCATCGCGCAAACACCTCATTGAACCTCGCACCAAAATCGCAAACAATCCACACACCCCGAAATGTTGAAAGTTTGGTTCGCGGACGAGGCTTTGTGGAGATGGCGTATCCCGTATCAGCCTGGACGGCAGGTCCCTCGCCTCGAACACGAAACGAGGTCCCGCGCCGAAATCGCAAGTTCTACCAGGCGCTCAAAAAATGTCACCTCCTGTCACAAGTGACAACCCAGTTCTCCTCGGCAAATGTCCTAATCGTGTCCTTAAAATGTCCTTTTTGAAAAGCTTTGCGGACACAAACCAAAATTGAAACGACACCATCGAAAATATGACACAGCACACAAAGAAACAAAACGCTCCAGTAGAATCCCTATCCAGAAAGTTGGAAGTTTGGATGCAGGATGAGGCTTCCTCGAAGGGGCTATCCCTTGGCGGGCTGCCCCTGAAGTGGAAACGATATAATGCGCCAAAATCCCAACTTCACCCCCAACCCGAAATAAAATTGAAAACGCTTAACCATTGTCTGCCCCCAAAACCAGGAGATAATCCAGGGTGCAAGATGAAATAAACCAATAGGACCCGAACATTAGAAAACCAAAGCCAACCCGCGAGCGTCGTAAAAATTCGTAGGATACGACGTGAGAAGTATCTAATTAAAAAAGGTCAAACAACCCGTGCAGGATGAACACAAAAGAACAAAGCATAAAATCCCTGTCCCTCCTCTGTTCCACCATGCCGCACCATTCAATGGAAGTCGAACCTCGACTCGAACTTCGGCTCAAAATCGCAAACAATTCACTCACCCCGAAATGTTGAAAGTTTAGTTCGCGGACGAGGCTTCCTCGATGGGGCGATACCCTCGCGGGTCTGTCCCGGAGAGGAGAAACAAAGTCATGGACCAAAATCTCAACATTTCCCAATGTCACTTTTTTGTCACTTCCAAGTGACATTTCATTTTGTCACTGAGCAAAAACAACCACTTTTAACGAAATATTGAAAAACAATCGCACAACCCAGGATTATGAAAACCCCATCCCAACCACGCTACCAACCCGACGATTCTCATTCCCATGACAAAGGAACAAATCCAAATTCCCCGTCCCCGAACTTGCAAGTTCGGATGCAGGATGAGGCTTCCGCGAAGAGGCTACCCCCAGCGGCCAGACCCCCAGCCGCAGGCGCTGCCTCCTCTTCAAAATCGCCCGGTTGACTTTAAATACACCAACTCCTTTGAATCCACCTAACGACCAAACGCCATGAAAACCAATGCGACCGTGTATCCCCATTCCTGTTTCCAATCTGCGAAACTCGGTGTAGGTCTGTGGATAAGCTTCCCCTTGCCAGTGGTCTCACGGTAATTGTCGCCATCCTCCCGTATATCGAATAGCATTGATCAGGATAATACCATGAATCCAATTACTCGCTTTCCTCTGCGCGGTTCGTCTCTGGGCCGTTCGCTCCTGCTCCTTTTCGTTGTGCTCGGTTGTCTTGGCGTCAGCGCTGCTGATCTGGAGAGCGATGTTCGGGCGGCCTCAGAAAAAGCCAATAGTATTACAGCTGTCCTTGAGCGACTTGCGGAGGATGGTGAGGTTTCGAAGGCTAATGATCGTCTTCTCGCCTTGTTCCCTGAGGCGACGCGCACCCCGGCGGAAACCTTGATGCTTGGCAACATGCTTTACAACCTGGATTCAAAACTCTCCTACGCGTTGCACAAGGAAGCCTTCGGGAAATTGCCGCATGAGCCACTCGTTTTGATGGAATGGGCCATGGAGCAACAACGCGCAGGTGAATACAACGGCGCTCTTCAGGCTTACAACGAATACTCCAGGACTTATCCGGAATACGCGCCGGTCCACGGCCTGGCAGCCGATTGTCTTATCCGCCTTGGGAAGACGAAGGAGGCTGTTGCGCGATGGAAGCAATCCGAAAACGCATCGCTTGGCACATTGGTGGAATTGGAATCTCTGGTCTGCGCCGTTTATTTTGTCCCAGGACAGGCACAACGACGGGCCACGTTGCGAGCGGCCGCGCAGAAAGGCGATGTTGACGCAGCAGTTCGTTTGATTGCCTTGGATGGAAGGTTTGAACGGGATTGGTGGAATAACGGACCGCAAAGAAGCTATCTCGCCCGGGATCTGGCGGTGCTTCGAAAAATGCCTCCAAGTCCCCGGATCAAGGCCGCGCTTTGCGTTGGCGATTGTCTCCTTCCTGAGCAGCCTACGAAAACAGCGTTGCTTCAAATCCTGGTTCGCCACGGTTTCCTGGTCGATCCCGACAAGACTTTGCCAGCGGATGGTGCATTGGCATCGTTGTTATTGGGAGTGGCCATGGATTCCAAGGTTATGGGCCGTGCCCAGGCTCGTGAGGAGTTTGGGGCGAAACTTTTGGCGTCGGGAAAGGCATCGAAAGATGCGGAGCTTCTGAATATTGCGGCCAACCTGAACTCCGGAACGGCTGCCATGGAGGAGATAGAAAAACAAGCGTGGGAACTGACGGGCGATCGGCGTTTTGCGGCAGGGTATCTGATTGAGCTGCTGGCGAACAAAAAACTAAAGCCGAATGATCCGCTTTTGGATAAAGCCATGAAACAGTTTCCCGAGGACGCGACCATCCTGTATGTCGCGATACAATCGAATCCTAGTCCTTCGCAGGAACTCCTGGTGAGCGGGATCAAGGCGGAGTATCGGCATTTTTCGGCGAGCACCGGTTTGCTGTCACGGCCGGGAGCGCAAACGTTGCGTTCCTATTTTAAACGGCTGGAGAAGTTGCAACAGTGAAGTTTTCCACTGAAGGAGTAGCCACTGAGGGGGGCTGATTTTTTGTCCACAGATTTAGCAGATTTTCACAGATGGGGAAACTGAAGCACAAGGATTGTTTGGGGGTAGGGAGCATGTCGCTGCGATGCAGCTCTTTTCAGTGGGGAGGTTTGTTACTATAGACAGGTCGCACCTGACGGCGCTTGGGGAGAGCCGGGCTCGCTTTGGTTAATGAGTCTTAGGTTGGGCGTGCGGGCATGGCGAAGGTGAGTTCGATCGGGCTGGAAAGCGGTTTGCAGAGCCTAAACGTCGGTATTCTAAAGAAATTGCAAATTGGGTAGTGGGTTCGTAGCATGGGGGAACATGAAACGGTTCGTTATTTTGGCTCTGCTATTCACTGCTCTTTCCGCGTTTGCCCAGGCGCCGGAGGATGTTTATCTGAGAATTTACCCTTTAATCCAGCAGGGCGAGACGTTTCAGCAGACCGGACAGCCCGCCGCCGCCATTCTGAAGTACACCGAGGCACAGGCCTCTCTCAAGAGTTTGCAGAACAGTCACCCCACCTGGAACAGCAGCCTGGTGAAGTTTCGAATCGAGGACCTCGGCGAAAAACTGGAGAAGCTTGGGAAACTTGTGGCGACAACACCGGCCTCCAAGGCAAAGCCGGCGGGACAGAACGCTTCAACGAATACAACAACGCCTCTGACAGACGAACAAATGACGGCGTTGAACCAGGAGATCAATCGATTGCGGGCGGAGAACCAGATGCTGGAATCGAAATTGAAGGAAGCGTTTGCGGTGCAACCGGCCACGGTCAGTCCGCGGGACATGGCGAAAGCGGAAACGCGGATCGTGGAACTCCAGAAAGAATCGGATTTGTTGAAAGTGGCGCTGGAACAACAACAGCAGCAACACACCAAAGAAGTTCCGAAGAAAACGGTGGAAGCGGTAGTTCCGGACGAGAAGGCGGTGGCGAAAGAGGACGCAAAAATCAAAGCGCTGCTGGCAGATCGGGATGATTTGGAAAAGAAGTTGAAAGAAGCCAGACGGCTGATTGATTCACAAAAAGAAGCTTTGGCGGAGAAGTCCAAACTCGAGAAGAAATTGACCGATGCGGAGGTGGACAGAAAAGGACTTGAAGACCGGTTGTCACAGGCGAACAAAAGTTTGGAGAGTTTAAAATCGAAGAGCAGCGATGAGAACAAAAACGTGAAGCGCGACCAGGAAAAGACCGATGCGTTGAACAAGCAGAAGGAAGAATTGGGAGCGAAACTGACTGCGGCAAACAAGGAAATTGACCAGTTGAAATCGACCCTGGAGCGGAACGATAAATCGAGTTCGGCGGATCAACGACGGCTGAAGGATCTGACGAAAAGCAACGGGGAACTGACCGCGAAATTAGACTTGCTGAAAAATGATTTGAAGGAAGTGCGCTCGAAATCGAGCAGAACCGATGACCAACAGGTGGCGGTGATGAAATCGAAGCTGGCGGTTTACGAGGCGAGACCCGCGCCTTTCACTCCCGAGGAGTTGGCACTGTTTCGCAAGCCGGAGCAGCAAATTGCCGAGGCGGCAAAAGCGGTTCCTGCACCCAAAAGCCCGACAGCGAATACGGCCAACCTGACACCGGTGTCCAATACCGAGCCGAAGAGCACGGAAGCAAAATCCGATGTGGTGAAGAAGCCAAAAAAGACCAATCGAGAATTGCCAGCCGGGGCCGGGGCGCTGGCGGCGGATGCGGAACGGGCCTTCGCCCAACGCCGATTTGAAGATGCGGAGAAGAAATATTTGGAAGTGCTGGCGCAGGATCCGCTGAACGTCTATACGCTGGGAAATTTGTCGGCCATAGAGCTGGAATTGAACCAAATAGAGAAGGCGGAAAAGTATCTGAAGACGGCGCTGGAACAGGACCCGGAAGATTCATTCAGCCTGACACTGCTGGGAGAGTTGAGGTTTCGGCAGGAGAAATTTGACGAGGCCCTGGATCTCTTGAGCAAGTCCGCAGATCTGAACCCCAAGAGCGCCGAAACCCAGAATTACCTCGGAATAACCTTGAGCCAAAAAGGGCAAAGAATCCCAGCCGAGGCAGCGCTGAGGAAAGCGATACAACTTCAGCCTGACTATGCGAGTGCGCATCACAATCTGGCGCTGGTTTATGCGACGCAGAAGCCGCCATTCATTGAGTTGGCCCGCTATCATTATCAAAAATCATTAGTGCTGGGCCACCCCAAGAACCCCGACCTGGAAAAAATGATCGAGGTGAAGTAAGCCAGGGAGCATGAAGTCGTTCACCCATCTCCTCAGTTTTCGAACCCGGGGAAGAGGGTTTCTGGAGTTCACCTCCGACGTGCAGGGGCTGGTGCAGAAGGCGGGAGTGGAAAATGGGCTGGTGGCAATACACCTTCAACATACCTCGGCTTCGCTGTTGATCCAGGAGAATGCCGATCCGGAGGTGCGAGCGGATTTCGAGCGCTATTTCGCGAGACTTGTTGGGGATGGGGATCCGTTATTCCGGCATGATTCCGAGGGACCCGACGACATGCCGGCGCATATTCGGACGGCGCTGACTGCGGTGAATCTGACGATTCCGATTTTGAACGGGAGAATGGCCCTGGGAACATGGCAGGGGATCTACCTTTGGGAACATCGCCATGACGCACATACGCGGAAGGTGGCAGTGGCGATTTTGGGAGCGTGACTGCAGCCAGAAGGGAGAAGCCCTTACCGAGGGACCACGTAGTGCAAATCCAGGCCATTGGTCCCGGTAGCAGCGGAGAAAAACAGGAGAACCTCTTTCTTTTCATTCAATAGAGGCGGTTGGTTGGTGGTGGTGGAAAGAATGGGCTTGCGAGCAAAGCCCAGCGCGGAATCGGTTTGCCCGAGGACAGCCTGGGCTTTTTTCCATCCTTCGCTTTGGGCCAACGGCAGAAGATTGGTTCGAGCGGGGCTGAGGAATTTTTCCAGGACGCTGGTTTCGCTGGCGAAGACGAGGTAATTGGAATAGACGGTGCAGGCGACGGTTTGGGTGGTGGTATTCAGTCCCCACATGGGCATGGGCGGCAAAGAAAAAGTGGAGTAAGCGACGCCGGCTATGTTGGTTCGTGAGAAAGAGCTCAGATTGCCCGGGAGAAGAGAGGTGACGAAAGTCTGGACGTTGCTTCCGAGAAGTTCAGGGTTGCTGGAGGCAATAAACAGCATGCCGCTGGAAGAGGGGGTGTTGGAAATGACAGTGGGAACTTCGTAATAAACAATATCGTTGCCTGTGAGCTGGAAGATATTCGTTCGGGTATCGAAGTTGGGATCCTTATCCTTGCCGACGGTTTCGACAATGAGCCGGGCAAAACCGCCAAGCTGTTTTTCGAAATTTTGGAAAAAGTCAGGCATGTTGATGCGGTAACGATGAAAACTGACAGCGTCCTCTTTAACGAAATCCGGCGGAACGGCGCTGTTGGTATCAAATCTTAAAATGCGCATGAAAGGCCGGGCAGGGGTGGCAGTTTGGAAGAAGAACCGAAGATCGTCGGCCCCGGCGCCGCTGGTATAAGCAAGAGTGGTGCGGGCGACATCAGTCATGAAGGAACCGAGGACCATGTCGCTATCGACAATGGAGTTGCCGTTGGTCAATTTTTCTGTGGGACCGAAGAAGAGCTTTTCTGTCTCGCCGGGCAGGAACGAAAGATAAGCGGTTTTACCCTGGGCATCTTTGGGTGCGATGGAGGCCAGGTTGGTGTTGGCCAATATGGACGCGCGAAGAGCGTTTTCAGAGGTGGAGAGCAGGAACTGGTTGCTGCACGAGGCGCAAAAGAAAAGGGGCCCCGTGAGAAAATAAGGACGGATCAGGTTCGTTTGGCCGTTGGCGATGAGCCGATTCTTTTCAATGGCGAAGTAGGGCTTGCCTTCGACGTTGCTCTGAAGAACGGCACGGCCTTCCGTTTTCCAGGCACTGGTCTTTTTAGTTACCCATTGTTCGGCGGATTTGGCATCGGCCATTTCAGCACAGAGAGTGAAGCCGGGGAGTGGTTCGGGAGAATTAGTTCCGCCTTTGAACAGAGAGAGCTGAAATCCCTGAGCGGTCTCTTTCCAAAGCGATTCGAGGTCGACTGCGAAGTCGTGGTTGAAAACGGCGAGGAGATTGGTTTTGGCAGGTAGAATGAGATCGGTGCCGTAGCTATGAAGATCCTGGGTCTCCAAAAGGAGGTTCATGCCCGGTTTACCAGCGGAAGACCGAGCCTCGATGACGCTGGGAAATAGAATAAAGGCGACTTCGTTGCTCCCCGCGGGAGCAGCCTGGAGCGGGCTGAAAGGAAAGCAGCCAAGGAGCGAAGCGATCAAAAGGAGATGGAAAAGCCTGAGAACTGGTTTCGACATTGCGTTTATGACTTTTGCACGTTGCTAATGACCTGATAATCGAGCGGGGTATTCACGTTCATCAATGATTGAGAGTCAACTGCCTCAATATAGACCGGTTGCAACTCGACGAACAATTTTTGCAATGAAAACTCGTTCTTGTCCAACTGCCGGGTTACCTGTGGAAGAACATTCGAAGGAAGGATGAAGGGGAAGCCGGGCCGTTGACCTGAAACTTTGAGGACGACCGGGCAACGGCTTTGCCGGTAGGTGGAAAGAAGCGACTGAAGGGTTTCCAATTCCAACAAGGGCATATCACAGGGCAGAAATAAGCCAGCCTCGCAGGGGTGCTGTAGAAAGGCGGTTTCGATGCCGCCGAGGGGGCCGCGGCCGGGGCGGAGATCATTGGAAACGGTTACGGCCTGGAGGCCGAGCTTAATCAGTAGTTCTAAAGCGTTATCGACAAAGGATTTGCCTGCATGCGTAAGCGTTGATTTATCGGTTCCCATGCGGGTGCTCAGGCCACCGGCGAGGACAAAGCCGTGGATTGGGGGGGAGTATTGAGGGATTGAGGGGGCCATCAGCGATAAAATAACAGTTGCGGTAAGGTAACCTATTGCGTAACTTTCAACCCCTCTCAAAACCGGACTGGTTTCGAAGGGTGTTTAACGGCATCAAGTCTTCTTCAGTGTAGAGGGAGAGCGCCACAACAACAAATAAACTAATCCTGTGTTCCGCAGGATGGCTCTGAATAGAGTCTCTAACAAAGGAAATATGACGACAAATATCGGTGTAAAAGAATTATTGGAAGCGGGCGTTCACTTTGGTCACCAGACCAAGCGCTGGAACCCCAAAATGAAGAAATTCATTTTTGATGCCCGCAATGGGATTCACATCATTGACCTCAGCAAGTCTGCTGTACAGCTCGAAGCAGCCTGCACATTCCTTTCTCAAGTGGTCGGCAAAGGCGGCAACGTCCTTTTCGTCGGCACCAAGAAGCAAGCCCAGGAAGCAGTGAAAGAATCTGCAAAGTCCTGCGGTCAGCTCCACATTACGGAGCGTTGGCTGGGTGGCACATTGACCAATTACCAAACTGTTCGCCGTTCGATCGCACGCATGAAGCAGATCGAAAAAATGGAGCAGGATGGTTCCCTTGGCGATTACGGCAAGCAGGAGCAATCGATGATCCGCCGCGAAGCTTCCCGCCTGTTCAAGAATCTCGACGGTATCCGCGTGATGGAGAAGTATCCTGCGGCGATGTTCATCGTGGACATCAAACGTGAACATAACGCGGTGGCTGAAGCCCGCCGTCTGAAGATCCCAATCGTGGCCATCGTGGACACAAACTGCGATCCAGACCTGGTGGATTATCCGATTGCCGGCAATGACGACGCGATTCGTTCGGTGCGTGTGATCCTTGGGGCAATTGTTGCGACCATCGCGAATGCGAAGTCAGAATACGACGCGAAGTATGCGCGCAAGAAAAACCCGGAAGCTGAAGTCGCTCCGGCACCCGCTGAAGCAGCTCCGGCAGCTCCTGCAACTGAACAGGCTCCCGCGGTAACCGCTTAACTTTAACCTGGCGGAATTTGCGGCGACGCGAGTTCCGCCTTTTCATTTTCCAATCTAATATTTATGGCTGAAATTACTGCTGCCAGTGTGGCGAAACTCCGGGAAATAACCGGTGCAGGTTTGATGAAATGCAAAAAGGCATTGACCGATGCGAATGGTGACATGAATAGCGCAGTGGAGGCATTGCGCATTTCAGGCGCCGCGACAGCGGTCGGCAAAGCCGGACGCGATGCGAGAGAAGGTCTTATCGCTCAATATATCCAACCGGGCGCCAAATTGGGGATCCTGGTGGAAGTGAATTGCGAAACGGACTTCGTGGCACGTAACGAAGGTTTCCGGGCATTTTGTGATGATGTGGCAAAACAACTTGCGACTAATCCAGCGGCAGATCTCGAGACCCAGCGCACGGCGCAGGTGGCGAAAATCGGCGAGAACATCAAGATTTCGCGCCATCATCGCATTGAAGTTTCTGGGAACGGGCTGGTGGCGGCCTATATCCATACCGGGGCCAAGGTAGGCGTGCTGGTGGAAGTAGGAGCCGGCAAAGAAGCGACAGTGCAGAACGACGATTTCAAACAGCTGGTTCGCGACATTACGTTGCAGATCGCCGCAGCCAACCCGACGGTGGTTTCAAGGGATCAAGTATCGGCGGATGTGATTGCGAAAGAAGCTGAAATTGCAGCCGAACAAGTCAAAGGCAAACCAGCGCAGGCGATTGCAAAAATCGTGGAAGGCAAGATGGAGAAGTTCTATCAAACCTGCTGTTTGGTGGACCAGGGCTTCGTGAAGAAGAATTCTGAGATCAGCGTGAAGGATCACGTGGCGGTGGTGGCGAAGCAGCTCGGAGACGAGATCAGCGTGCGCCGTTTCGTGCGTTTCCAGGTGGGCGAAGCAGTGTCAGGAGCCTAATCGGAACACTTTTACAGGCCCGAGGCGTTAAAACGCTTCGGGCCTTTTTGTGTTGTGGGGGGCTTCTGCTCATTGACGGGTGGAAGGAGCATTGCTACAACTTCCCAGCGTTCATGAAGAAAACAACCCAGGCTAAATACAAACGAATCCTACTGAAGCTGAGCGGTGAAGCGCTGGGAGGATCGACTGGCATTGGCATATCCCCGGAAGCGGTGCATGACATGGCGATGCAGGTAAGGGCGGTGCGAGAGCTCGGAGTGCAGGTGGTGGTGGTGGTGGGGGGAGGAAATATTTTTCGCGGACTGGCCGGGAGTGAGAAAGGGATTGAGCGAGCCACGGGTGATTACATGGGGATGCTGGCAACGGTAATCAATTCATTGGCATTGCAGGACGCGCTGGAGAAATGCGGTGTTGCGACGCGGGTGCAAAGCGCGATCAGCATGTCGCAAGTGGCCGAGCCCTTTATTCGCCGACGCGCGGTTAGACACCTTGAAAAAGGGAGAGTGGTGATTTTCGGCGGCGGGACAGGCAATCCCTATTTTTCAACGGACACGGCGGCGGCATTGCGAGCGAACGAAATCGGCGCTGAGGTCATCCTGAAAGCAACCAAAGTGGATGGGATTTACGATTCGGACCCGAAGAAAAATCCCAAAGCGAAAAAATACGACAAAGTTTCCTATATCACGGCATTGCAAAAGCAATTGAAGGTGATGGATTCGACGGCATTTTCGCTCTGCATGGATAACAAGATGCCGATCATCGTTTTTGATGTTTTCAAACCGGACAATTTGAAAAAAGTGGTGATGGGGCAGGAAGTGGGAACATTAGTAACCGATTAATTTTATGGCTCTCGACGATATTTTGCTGGAGGCGGAAGAGAAGATGATCAAGACCGAAGAGGTGGTCGTGCATGAATTTTCCGGGGTGCGAACGGGAAAAGCATCGGCCGGCCTGGTGGAAAACATCATGGTGGATGTTTATGGATCGAACATGCGGATACGAGAGCTGGCGGGGATCACGACTCCAGAGGCGCGGATGATCATGATTCAGCCCTGGGATGCGAGCACGCTGCACCCGATTGAAAAGGCGATTCAAAAAGCAAATCTTGGATTGAACCCTGCGGTGGACAAAAAGATTATCCGGATAGTGCTGCCTGACTTGAGCCAGGAACGACGGGTGGAATTCGTAAAAATCATCAAGAAGATGTGTGAGGATGGCCGGGTGGCGATACGGCATGTGCGGCGGGATGCGATTGAAGCCCTGAAGAAGGATGCAAAAAACGGGGGTGTGACAGAAGACCAGGTGGAAGTGGCGGAAAAAGAAGTGCAGAAACTGACAGATTTATATATTTCGAAGATCGACGGTCACCTTGCATCCAAGGAAAAAGAAATCATGACGGTGTGAGACGTGGCACGACTACAAAATCGTGCCGTAAGCTTGAGAGGAAATCAGACCGCCTTTTCGTCACGTTCTTCGGTTCGAATACGGACGGCCTGTTCGACGGAGGAAATAAATATTTTACCGTCGCCGATCTTCCCGGTTTTAGCTGATTTCATGATGGCGGCAACGACTTCATTGACAGTTTCATCAGCGACGACGATTTCGATTTTTACCTTGGGAAGGAAGTCGATGGTATACTCGCTACCGCGGTAAATTTCAGTATGGCCTTTTTGGCGACCGAAACCTTTAACTTCGGTGACGGTCATCCCGACAATGCCCACTTCCTGGAGGGAGGTTTTCACATCGTCGAGTTTGTAAGGTTTGATTATGGCTTCAATTTTTTTCATGTTCTGGCCTTCCCATCCGAAACTTTTGGTTATGGAGGAAGTTTGTCTCTAAGAGTAGAACATCCAAGCTAATTGTGCAAAACCTCCTTTTTGGATATGGTTGAGGACGTGATGAGGCATTCGAGCATAAAACGAGTGGCGGCAGCGGCGCTGGTGTGCGTGGTCTTTCTGGCCCCGGCCTGCACATCGCGCAAAAAGGCCCAACAGCAGGCGATGGCGGCTTATGTGGCGGGGCGGCGAGCGGCTCAAGTTCAGGCATCGAGCGAGACTCCGCCGATTGACCTGCGGCATCAGGTGGCGGTGGTGGGAAACGTGCAAAACCATGCGATTGACTGGCGTGCGGGGCTGACGGTGGCAACCGCTATTCTTACCGCCCAGTATGTTCCTGAAACGACGCCTGCTGAGATTCGAATTTACCATCGAAACCGGATAGTTCGATTTTCGGGAGAAGAACTTCTGGCCGGAAGAGATGAGCCAGTATTCACGGGCGATAAGATTGAAATCGTAGATGGTCCTGCGGCTGCGGCAAGTGCCCCTGCGCCGGTGCAGTAGAGGGGTGATCGACGAAGTTCCGTGTCCCTTTCCATAAGGGGCGACCATATATTGGGTGAGACCATGAATGAACTTCGAATGCCAATGCACTTTTCCGAGCCGGGGAATGCGGCTGCTTTTGAAGAATTCATAGAGCGACACACGAATTTGGTTTACTCGTCAGCCTTGAGGCAAACGGGGGACTCGCACATGGCCGAGGACATTACACAAGCTGTTTTTCTTCTCCTTCTCCGAAAAGGGCCCAGTCTCGGCAAGGAAGAGAAAATTGCTTTTGCCGCATGCCGCGAGCTTATCGACGGCTGTCCTGGGCGAACTGCTCCTGCAAAATTCCGTCCAGGCTGCCCCGGCAGGACTTGTCCCTTTGCTGGCGGCGGTGTCATTAAAGGAAATGGCGGTCGCATCGTATTCTCTCAGTCACGGAACCACCATTATGGCCACGCTAAAAACGAAAATTGTTTTACTCTCACTTGCCGGAATGATTGGAACCGTCCTGGTTTTTAAACATATCGTGGACAATGAAAAAAGAGACTATAACGCGAAAATAAGTGATCAGACGCGTGATTTAGCGGAGTTGAAAAATCGGAACCAAAACCTTGAACAAACACTGGCAACGATGCAGGGAGAGATCAGCCGCCATCAAAAAGACCACACCGAACTGCTGGCGCTACGCGACAAAGCAGGTCGGTCAAACAGTTTAACTCACGGGGATCGAGAGGATGAAAAAATGCCGAATGAAGGGCAGACCGAATGGATCGGTGATGGTCAATCGACTCCCGGAAAAATTACTGCCACAGTGAGAAACCAGCAAACGCTGGTAACCGAAGGATGGGAATCACAACCAGGAAAGCGAGTGCTGGTATTTGTGACTGCTGAAGTGGACAAGCAAAACGTTTCGGACCCGCTCTCGTGGCGAGTCATCCTTCAGAACAAAATGATTGAAATGCCGGTCGAGGTGATAGAGCAAATGTTTTCCACATTTGGGTTCAATCTTAATTCCCGGCCACTGGTGCTTACAAATCCCCAAACGGCGATATTGATGAGAGCACTGGAACAACAAACCAACGTCAACGTGCTCTATTCGCCGAGAATACTCACGGTCAACGGTCGTCAGTCGGAGATGCAGATTGGGGAGGGTCCAAAATTAACTATTCTTCCGACAGTATCGACAGACGGCGAATTTATTACGATGAATGTTTCCACGGAAGCGCCGACCACGCCAAAAGTTATTCGTTAGTGGTCAACTCGGTGCCCGGGAGAAAGGACTCCTGTTTTAGGAATCTTCGAATATTCTCGGTTGTGGAGTTTGAAATTCCGCTCAATGCCTCGGCAGTCAGGAATGCCTGATGGGCCGTAATCAGAACGTTGGGAAAGGTGAGGAGCCGTGATAGGTCATCGTCCTCCAGCATTTCATTCGACAGGTCCTCGAAGAAAACGCCTTCTTCCTCCTCATAGACGTCAAGAGCGACACCGCCCAGCTTGCCGCTTTTCAATGCGTGGATCAGGGCTTTGGTATCGATGAGTTTTCCTCTGCTTGTATTGACCAGGAAGGCACCCGGTTTCATCTTTTTGAAGTGGTCGGACCCAAAGAGGTGAAACGTGTCTGTAGTGAGCGGCAAGTAAAGGGAAATCACGTTTGACTGCTCGAGGAGTGGATCGAGCGAGGTGTAGGTGACCTGGTGTTGCGCTGCCCATTCATTATCCGGAAACGGGTCGTAGGCGTGAACTTCGGCTCCGAACCCGCGAAATATTTGAACAGCAATTTTTCCGATTTTTCCGGTACCGACAACGCCAACTCGTTTTTTGAAAAGGTCAAAGCCCACCAACCCATCGAGAGAAAAGTTATGTTCCCGCACCCGGTTGTAGGCGCGGTGTATTTTCCTGTTAAGAGTTAGAAGCAGGGCGAGGGAGTGTTCGGCGATGGCGTGCGGGGAGTAAGCGGGAACTCGCACCACCTTCAGGTCCAGTTTGGCTGCTTCTTTCAGGTCGACCTGGTTAAAGCCGGCGCAGCGTAATGCCACCAGTTGTACCTCCCTGGTTTTTAAAGTGCGCAAACATTCGCCATCCAGACAGTCATTGACGAAAGCGCAAATGACGGTTCCTTTCTGCACCGTGGAGGCTGTTTTGGAATTCAGCCTGAACTCATTGAATTGCCATGAGAATTCAGGGCCTGAATTTTGCAAATACTCGCGATCGTAAGGCTTGGTATCGAAAACCGTAACATGGACCATGCAGTTGTTTTAACTGGTGATGGGAGAGGTCGCGAATTAAATCCAGCGTGGAGCGGCCTGGATGGACGCATCCTTTCGATAACCAGAGGAGGGCTTTGTTTTTTGCTGACTTTTAATCGTTTCGGTGACAAGCATGTAACTACTGACCCCTAACTTGAATCCGTATAGCATAGCTCTCTTTTCCACAAACTAACGAGTTAACCATGAAATCACTCCAATATCCCCTCAAGATTTCCCTGTTCCTTGCATCACTTTCGTTGATTAGCCCAATTGGGGCGCAGCCTGCGAACCCGCCGGCGCAACCAGGACCGGGGAGGCGCCCACAAGTTCCCCAAATCGTTTCACCCGAGGTTACTGCGGACCGGCATGTTACGTTCCGGATTAGCGCTCCACAGGCGCAGAATGTGAAATTGAATGGAGGGGATATTTCCACGGTGGTGAAAAACCTTCCTGAGTTCACCAAAGGATCCAACGGAGTCTGGGAAGCGACGATTGGCCCGGTGGACGCGGGAGCTTACCGTTACACGTTTAATGTGGATGCGACGGCAGTGGTGGATCCACGGAGTTCGGCGATCAGCGAATCGCAAAGCAGTATCTGGAGTTTGGTGGTGGTTCCCGGATCAGATTTGTTTGATTCCAAAGCGGTGCCACATGGAGCTGTGGCTTCAGTGACATACGCATCGAAGGCGCTGGGGAAAGATCGAAGGATGCATGTTTACACTCCGCCCGGTTATGAGAAGGGAAATAAGAAATACCCTACCTTTTACCTTCTGCACGGGTCTGGTGACTGTGACGAAGCATGGACTTCGGTGGGACGCGCTGGGTTTATTTTGGACAATCTCATCGCGGCAAAAAAGGCTCAACCGATGGTGGTGGTGATGCCTGCGGGCCATACGCGCAGTCCAGGAAGAGGGGCCGGGCCGGCGCCTACTGGACGAACTACGGATGAGTTTGTCGATGATTTCGTGACGGACATTATGCCATATATAGAGAAAAACTATCGCGTGATGACGGATCGATCGAGTCGAGCCATTGCGGGGCTTTCGATGGGTGGAAGCCAGACGTTGAACATAGCGATTCCGCACCTGGACCAATTTGCCTACATAGGGGTATTTAGTTCGGGACTTTTGGGGAGCAGGAACGCGAGCGCGGACGCTCCATTTGGCGAAGCCTGGGTGGCTGAGAACAAGGCGAATATCGAGAATAAAAAATTGAAGGCGGGATTGAAACTGTTTTGGTTTGGGATTGGAAAAGACGATTTTCTGCTCAAGACATCGAACTCCACAGTGGAGTTGCTGAAGAAACATGAGTTCCAGGTGGTGAACATCGAATCATCGGGCGGGCATACCTGGGTGAACTGGCGCAATTATTTGAGCGACTTTGCTCCGCAATTATTTCAATAATCAAAGTTGATAACCAGGCCCGGGTTGAAAAGCAACCCGGGCCTTTTTTATGGAGATCAGTGAACGGGCGAAAGTTGGATTCAGCGTTTTTGCTATTTTGCAAAGCGGAAATTGGGTTAGGATCGATGCGTGGATTCAGTCTACAAAAGAAACTATTTCCTGGCGCTGATTGGCGATGGGAGACCGCTGCTAACGCTGGTTGGTTTCCTGTTGATGTTGTCGGGAGGATTTGCGTTGTTTCTCTCAGCGACGGGAAATTTTTTACCGCATGATATTCAATTTCTGGGGATGACTGCGGATGCGCTCTGCAGCCTGAATCAATGCCGGGTGGTTCATTTCATGTTTCATGACCGGGTGGCGTTTGGGGGTTCGTTGATTGCCATAGGCTCCATTTATATGTGGATGTCCGAGTTTCCGCTTAAGAATGGAGAGGCGTGGGCGTGGTGGCTTTTTGTTTTCACCGGGGTGACTGGCTTTGGGAGTTTTCTGGCCTACCTGGGTTATGGTTACCTGGACAAGTGGCACGGGGTGGCAACTTTGCTTTTGCTTCCTTGTTATATCATTGGGTTACAACGTTCAGCTGGCGGGTTGAAGGGATACAAGTCGGCATCCAGTCTTTTGACACCCGCGGTGCCAGGCAGTTGGTTTACGCGGTTCGGGGTGGGGAGAGCGTGTCTGCTGGCTGTGGCGACAGGGATGATCTGCGGGGGGATCACCATCATGCTGGTCGGAATGACTCGGGTGTTTGTGCCGCAAGACCTGGAGTTCCTCCAAATGGACCGGGCACAAATTAGCGCAATTAATCCACGGCTTATCCCACTGATCGCCCATGACCGCGCTGGATTTGGCGGTGGTGTTTGTTCCTGCGGCATTCTGGTATTCCTCGTGACCTGGTGCGGGAGGCCGAGTCGAAGCTTGTGGCAGGTTTTGTTGCTGGCTGGGACGGCAGGTTTTGCTTCTGCGATAGGAGTGCATCCGGCGATTGGCTACACCAACCTCTTTCATCTGGCCCCGGCTTTTCTTGGGCTGATTACTTTTGTCGCCGCCATGGTGCTTTTAAAAAAAGAAATGTTCCGATCCACAGAGTAATTATGGAAACGTTAACATTACCCCCGACGGAAGCGCCGCCGAGATTATCGGCGTTGGGAATGGATCTGTTGAAGATCACGAGGGCTCAAAGAATTTTCACCCTGGCGGTCCCATTTATTTTTGCGGCTATTTATTTTTACGCCGCGTTCAGTGGACATTGGGTGATCGCGCTGGCGGCGGTGATGTATCTGAGTTTTGTGACCTACGGTTCCACATCGCACGATTTGGTTCACCGGAATTTGGGTTTGTCACATGGTGCGAACGACTTTTTCCTCACGATGACGGAACTGCTGGGGGTTCGCAGCGGGCATGCGTATCGAATGTCGCATTTGCATCACCATGCCCGGTTTCCGGAGGAAGACGACATAGAAGCGTCGGCTGCGCGGAAAACGCTTTTTGGAGCGCTACTGGAAGGTGTTGTTTTTCATTTGCGGCTGTGGATTTGGGCGTTAGGCAGATCGAAAGGGAGGGAGCGACGGGTGATACTGTTTGAGGGATGCGCGGCGCTTGGTATGGTTCTGCTGTCGATAGCGTTATGCACAAGAACCGTGGTTCCCTTGGTTTATGTTTTACTCATGATTTCCGGGGCGTGGATTACACCCCTGGTCACCTCTTTTGTGGTGCATAACGCGAATGGGAAGACGGAGCTGGAGCAGACGCGAGTATTTCGAGGCAAAATGTTTTCTTTGATAGGACTGGAGCATCTTTACCATTTGGAGCATCACCTTTACCCACTGGTGCCGCACCAGAACTGGCCACTGCTGGCGAAGAGGCTGGACCCTTATTTCGAAAGGCAGGGAGTGAAGCCGATTAATTTTTGGTTTTAGGTTCCGGGAGGCCAGCAGGGTTGAGAAGTGGCGGCGTTCATTTGGGTTTCACGCATGTATGGTTAAGCAAGTTTGATCTCCGGCGGAGATATTCGTTTGCCGCCACAGTTGAAGTTAGACCACGAATTGAGTATTTTTGCTAAACCACGCGACTTATGACCCTGAAACAACTCTGTCTTTTTCCGATTGTTACGATTCTTTTTACTGGATTGGCGGTCAACTCCTTCAGCCAGGATGGGCCGCCGCCGGATCAGCAGGGGCCGGGCGGGTTTGGTGGCCCGGGAGGGCCCGGAGGATTCGGTGGAGGAAGAGGTCCCGGTGGTCCGATGAATCAGCAGGTCACCAAATTGGTGGAGAAATTCGACGCCAACAAGGACGGCTACTTGAACCTTGAAGAGCGAAAAGCTGCCCGCGAATACCTTAAAAAGGAACAAGCCAGCGGCGGTGGACAACGCGGTTTTGGCGGACGTGGCGGTGGTCCCGGTGGAAACCGCCAGGCGGCCAACGCCCCGACTGCTGGGAAGAAGATTTCTCCAGCCGAGGTGAAATCCTTTAATACTCCGCTTTACGATGGGAAAACACTACGCACCTTTTTTCTCGATTTCGAAAGTCCTGATTGGGAAAAGGAACTCAGTGAATTTCATAACACGGATGTCGAAGTTCCCGCCACCCTGACGGTGGATGGAAAAGTTTATAAAAACGTGGGAGTCCATTTCCGCGGCATGTCTTCCTACTTCATGGTCGGCGAAGGGAGCAAACGATCGTTGAATGTCACCCTGGACCTGGTTGATTCCAAGCAGGCGGTGGGGGGGTATCGAACGCTTAATTTGTTGAATGCCCATGAGGATCCAACTTTCCTGCGGCCGGTCCTTTTCTATGATATCGCCCGTCAATACATGCCTTCGCCGAAGGCTAATTTTGCCCGAGTTGTCATCAATGGAGAAAACTGGGGCATTTACAATAACGTCGAGCAGTTCAACAAAGACTTTGTCAAGGAATGGTATGGCACCACGAAAGGCGCCCGGTTCAAAGTGCGTGGCAGCCCCAACGGACAAGGAAGTTTGAAATATCTTGGAGACGATCCAAAAGCATACAAAGGAATTTATTCCCTCAAGTCAAAAGAGGATGCCACAGTCTGGCCCTCCTTTATCAAGATGACCAAGGTGCTGAACGAAACCCCGCCGGATAAATTAGTGGAGGCGCTCAGCCCTCTGCTGGATATCGATGGCGCTCTTCGCTTTATCGCACTCGACAACGCATTGATTAATAATGACGGCTATTGGATACGCACCAGTGACTATAGCATTTATCAGGATGTGAAGGGCCAGTTCCACGTCATCGCCCAGGATGCCAATGAAACCTTTGTGAAACCGGGCGGACCCGGCTTCGGAGGAGGTGGAGGCCGAGGTGGTCCTGGGGGCCGACAAGGTGGACCTGGTGGACCCGGGGGGCAGGGGCAGGCTGGAGGGCCAGGAGGTCCGAATGGTCAGGGCGGACCTGGAGCACCCGGTCAACCTCAATTGGCAAACGGACCCGGTGGGCCAGGCCAGCAAGGCGGGCCTGGAGGTCCCGGTGGTCCCGGCCGTGGTTTTGGCGGTGGCGGGCGCGGTAACAACATGCCTGCCATCAAAGGAATCGATCTCGATCCTTTGCTCGCAGTCAACGACCCCAATAAACCGTTGGTTTCGAAACTGCTGGCTGTTCCGGCACTCAAAGCGAAATATCTAGGTTACGTCAAAGACATTGCCGACAAGAAGCTGGACTGGAATTACCTGGGTCCGATTGCAACGGGTTACCACAACCTGATTGACGAAGGGGTGAAAGAAGATACTCGTAAATTGGAAACTACGGAAGATTTTGATAAATCATTAATCGAAGACATCAAGGGAAACGGTGGCGGCCCGGGTGGATCGATGGGAATCAAGAGCTTCGCCGACCAGCGCAGGGCTTATTTGCTGAATTACACGGAAAAGAAAAAAGAAGCGACCGAGGAAAAGAAATAGGTTCGCTTTCCGAATCAAAGTCAAGTTCGCCACCCTCCGGCATCAAGCCTGAGGGTGGTTTTTTTGGAAACGAAATTCCACCAAGCCCTGGTCGAAAGTTTTTCCTGGAGCAATTATTATTGCGGAGGATCTCCCATGACGCGGCTTAATTCTACGCTGGAGGTTTTGTTTTGAGAGACGAGATCCTGACCTGCTTTGAGAAGAGTTTGTTTAAGTTCCGGGATGGGGGCGTTCCGGTCCTGGACATAGCGAGCAAGAGACTCGGATTTGTGAAGAAGTTCGACGATGGGGATGCGGCCGAGGTATCCGGTGTGAAGGCATCTTTCGCATTTGCTGCCATGGCAATGGGGGCAGAAAGAGCGGAGGAGGCGTTGGTTAATGATGAGGAGCAGGGATTGAGAAATTGCGTGGCGATCGGGATCGAAATTGAGGAGCCTCTCGATGACGCCGTGGCAGGAGCCGCCATGAAGGGTGGCAATGACGAGGTGGCCAGTGAGTGCGGCACGAACGGCGGTGCGGGCCGTTTCTTCATCGCGTATTTCTCCGATGACGAGGACTTCGGGGTCCTGACGGAGAACGTGCTTGGCTGCGGAGGCGAAGGTCAGGCCGAGGAGCTCCTTAACCTCCGTTTGGGTGACGCCGGGGATGACTTGTTCGACGGGGTCCTCGATGGTGACGATTTGTTTCTTAAGATTTTTCGATAGAAAAGAGAGAGAGGCGTAAATGGTGGAGGTTTTGCCGCTGCCTGCAGGT
Organism: Verrucomicrobiales bacterium; assembly: GCA_028293375.1. Lineage (GTDB taxonomy): Bacteria > Verrucomicrobiota > Verrucomicrobiia > Limisphaerales > JAQGOY01 > JAQGOY01. The sequence continues at coordinate 21,078 of JAQGOY010000094.1, forward strand.
CCGGTGAGGAGAATGAGACCGCTGGGTTGACGGAGAGCCTGGAGGAGCGTTTCAGTGACAGAAGGTTTGAAATGAAGTTCCTCGAAAACGGGGGTGGAGAGTCCGCTGAAGAGACGGAGGACCAACTTCTCACCGGTGACGGTGGGATAGGTGGAGACGCGAATGTCCTGGCTGGTGCCGGAGGCAGCTTTTTCGATGCGGCCATCCTGTGGGAGAGAACTTTGATAAGTCTTGAGGCGAGCCAAGTATTTGATGCGGCCAATGACCCGTTCACCGGTTTCCAGATCAAGGGTTTTGACCTCGGTGAGGAGACCATCGAGACGAAAGGAAATGGAGAGTCCCTGTGGAGTTTGGTGGAGGTGGATGTCGCTGGCGCGGTGACGCTCAGCGTTTTGGAGAAGCTCGGAAACAAGAGAGGGAATATCCATGGATGAAAGTGACAGCTAAGCAGGAAGGTAAGGGGAAATGAAATCGTAGAATTCCTCGTAATGTTTAATGATTAAGGCAACGACGATGGAGATGGATATTAAACCTCCAAGCAAAGAGAGTGCGATGCCAGAGAACAGTCTGTAGCGGGCGGGATTCCAATCGTGATTCAAAGTGTGAATGTGCAAAAGAGTGACGATGTTCACCAAAATGGGGCCAATTCCAAGAAAAGGCAGGAGACTTAACCAACCGAGTCGCCAGACGCGAAGCGAGAGCTTGATCGCGGTGGCTCGTTGAAGCGCGGAGTTCATTTATTTTGATTAGTGGCAACTCCAGACCATGATTTCCTGGCAGTGTCCTGCCTTTTTTCAGTCAATAAAAGTGACTTATTGAGGTTGGTGACTTGACGCCCCCGGGCGACAACGATGGAGAAAATGACACCGATGAAAATCAGCACTATAAGTGAGGCCACCATTCCCCGTTCATGATGTGACGGTTGAATCTTCATTTCTTTTGGTTTCGGTTGATGGCAAGAAAATCCAAAACAGTGTGTTTCTTAAAGCGACTCGACTCGTCCTCCACCTCCACATGCCATGACCACGCCGTTACGTTTGAGTATTGCTGAGTGGTAAAAGAGGCGCTCGTGAGGTTGGAAAAAAGTATTTGAGGGGATGCATTCCTGCCTTTTTCCATCCGAAAAAGTTTGCCGGCATCAAGCGTGTAGGTGATCTCTGAAGCCTTGGAGAGGATGCGTATCGATTGTCCCGATGTTGCTGGCAGCAGTTCGATGGGACCGGTTGACGTACGAATTTCCGCACGCCAGCGTTCACCAAAGTTGAGGAGTTTTTCGACGCGGTCTATGGATCGCGTGAGGCGTTGAGTCTGAGTCAGAACGCGGAAAAAAGCAGACGAGGCAAGTCCCAGGATGATCCCCAGGCAGGCAATATAGACGATGGTCTCAAGAAGCGTGATGCCCATCCGCCTGCCCAGTTTCAGGGGCATAATCATGGAAGTTGCATCTCCTTTTTAACAATCCCACCATGGTCTGGAGCCTTGGGTGTCCACGTAAGTTGCAATCGCTTCCCCTCCCGTTCGAGCAGGAAATTGCCGGGAGCAAGTTTGGCTGCGCCCGGAGAAATCGGCAGATGGACCACCCGGGCATTGTTTGTCGGAAACCTGCCCAGCTCATAAAGCAATTCAAACTCTCCATCGCTGGCCTCAATTGCTGCTGCTCTCGCTGAATAAACTTTGAATTCCTTCTGTTCGGCAACATAACTGGCGGTCAGGGGGAAGACGGCGATGGCAAGCAGCGCCATGGCAATCATCAGATCAATGGTTAATGCCGCTGTGCAACTCCGGTGGTGTCGATGAATTCTCATGTATTGTCGATCATGGAAATCAAGGCTCCGAAAAAAGCACAGGCAAGCAAACCCACCACAATCCCGTTAAGGATAGTAATGGAAGACGAAAAAATTGTATAAAACGTTTGCTCCTGTTGGGATTCTTTAGCCTTCAAATACTGAACCCAACCCTCCAATGCCTTTTGAAATGGAAGATTGGAAGCCGCAGCGAATTCGCATCGAGCTGCGAGTTGGTCCATGCCCTTGAATCGTTTTAAGGCTGCGGTCAGCGTAATGCCGTGTTCGAGGTCGGAGGATGCTTTTTTCGCCAACTTCATAAAATAAGCGTTGCCCGTCATTTCCGCAGCCTGGAGAACTGCCGCAGGCTCCGCCACCTTTAGATCGAGGAAGAGCGCAAGAGACATGGCAAACCGACGCACGGCAGCCGACCTCACGTGAGCAAATCGAAGGAGAATCCAATGCACAACGAGTTTGCCCAGATTGGGAAGTGGTAGCGGTAAAGATGAATATTTATACACCAGCGGATAAATCACGATGCAGACAAGGATCGTTAAAAATGACAATATTACGGAATATACGCTGAACCGTTCCACGAAACGTTCCGAACCGATCTCCATTGCCTCCATTATGGCTTTAAACTTGGGAATGACATAGGTTAGCAAAGACATCGAGACAAAGGCAAAAAACGGTATCAAACTCAGGAAAGCCAAATAGAGAAGCTCCAGGCCGTGCATTGAACGGCTAAGGAGGTTGAACTGAAAGTCTTCGGATTTTTTAAGCAGGGCAGGGAGTGTTCCGTTTTTAATTCCAACTTGTAGTAATTCCACTACGGGGCGAGGCAACAGTCCTTTGGATTCCTTTAACGCGTCACCAAAACTGAATCCAGCTTCCAAATGTGCCGCAAATAAATGAAGGCAAAGAGGCAGCGATTTGTCTCTTGTGGCTGAAGCCCGGATAAGAGCCTGTTCCAACGAAGCGCCTTTCGCTGCCGCAATCTGCAGAAGTTGGAGTAGTTGCCGCGACTCCTCCTGCTTTCTCAAGGGTCGGCTTAGCCAGAAATAAAGCAGAATGAAGCCTCCCGCGAAAAGAAAAGGAAGCGATGAAAGAGTTATCAGCCGGAAAAATTCGCCGTAATCGATACTCATGAATTGAAAGCGAAAAAGGATTCCATGTAGCGGATGATCAATTGAATCACACCCAGCCCCTGGGCGCATACAAGAAACCCAAGAGCTATGGTGATAATCGGCAAAAAGCAATAGAGGCCGATTTCCATCCTGTATTTCGCACGCCGCGCATAATAAAGAGACGCCTCATCGAACCCGAGAGCTAAATTTTCACCAGAGTTTTGTATGAAAGAGACAAACAAACCAGGAAGAGACTGGCAGCCGCCAGGGTTCTTAATACCCGCGATTCCGGTTCGGATGTCCGCAGCCCAGCGTTGAAGGGCCATCCTGAATGGCCCACTCTCCAGTGACGCAATGAGTTCGAGTGCTTCGGCTAGTGGCACCCCTTTTTTAATAAGCAACGACGAGCCATTTCCGATCCTCGCCAGCACCGACTCCTTGAATCCCGGAACCCATCGCAACATTTGTCGGCGAAAGAGCGGCGTGATAATCGAAACGAAAAAGAGAATACTGATCCCCATTAGTACAAAAGGGGCAAAATGTCCGAGAGTTGCCAGGCTCGTGTCGAACTCCCCTTCTTGAAATCCTGATTTCATCACTGGAGTGGTGAATGCAAACATACGATCCATGGAGAAGGAGAGAATGCAGGCGCCCACCACGACGATCAATGGATAGACCAACATCCCGCGAATTTGAAGGAGCAGCCCCGCCGTTTTTTCGTAGTGGTCTGCGATCATGAGGAGCACTTCGGGCAGGTCATTGGATTGGCAGCCGAGACTGACCAGTTTCTTGTAAAATGGTGGAAAGGTGGAATTCTCCAATGCCTTGGGAAGCGAAACACCCTGCGCCAATTGCTTTTCCAGCGCGTCGAATTGGCCGACCAGTTTCCGGTCCTTCAAGTCGCTGGCAAATTTTTGCAATCCTTCCTCGAGTGGAATTCCAGACCGGAGCAAACCAGCCAATTGGCGGTTGGCAAAGGCAAGTTGTTCGTAATACATGGTGTATTGGATGGGTGCGACGGGCTTACAACGATACTTTCACAGTTCGCAAGGAAAAGCGAGTGGCCCATGGTTTGAGTGAGGGCCTGGCTGGTCTGAACCAGGAGATTTGGGATTCGAGGTCGGGTTCGTCTTGTGGATTGATCCCAGTCTCACAGAGGGCGATTTGATCGGGATCGAGATCGACGTCCACGAAAACGGGATGGTAAGCAATGGGAGCGTCGGATGATGCAACTAGTTTAGCCATTACTCCTTTCGACAAGTGGCAAGAGCAGAGGTCACGAAAAAAGAGGCTTCCGGGTGGAAGCCTCTTGCGAAGGAAATTGGAGCCAGGGTCTAGCTGGTTTTGAACGCCGTTATGGAATCGATGCGGTATTGTTTCTGGATGTTTTCCATGGAGTAGCTGACGACGTCACCCACTTTGTGGTTGAAAAGGGCCTGAGCC
>JAQGOY010000098.1 GCA_028293375.1 Verrucomicrobiales bacterium
ACGGAACGTTCTGCCGGGTCGAAGGGAGAATTGTTCATGAAGACCGATACCAAGCCATCCAATTTTAGAAATATTTCCACATGGTGAGCCGGTTTTTGAGAGGCAAACCAGCTCCTGATAGAAGCGAGATTTTCCTCATTAGGATCAAGACCAAGCTTTTGGAGGGTGGTGATCACGCCGCGACAGGCTTCTGACAGTGGGGATCTTTTGACAAACAGCTCATTCCAGATGAGGTCGGCCTGCGTCACTTTATCGAGCTTCCAGAACGACTCGTAGGAGATCCGGGAGAACCGAAAAAACTCAGCTACGAGGTAGTGGTAAGTGAGCAGATCATCAATACCCCAGAGCAGGAGATCTCCGAACGCAGGTTCGTAAAGATGGGTGTGAATGTCATGAACGGGCGCGGTAAAGACAGTTTTCTTTACCACGTCTGCGAGAGAAGCCAGAGGTGTTACAACAACGCTCATGTCTGTCAAAGCTACAAAACGATATGAAGGACTTCCACTCCTAATTTCTTAACAATGCGAGGGGGTTTTGGCTCTTTGCCACCATACTGATAGACAGGGTTGAAGTTACTTTCCAACATTTTTTAAGAAGGCGTAAAGATCGGCCAACTCGTTGTCCTTGAGGCCGGCGAGAAGGCCGGAAGGCATCAACGAGGTTTGGCTGTTTTCTTTGGCGACAATGTCCGCTCCATTCAATCGAAGAGTAGTGGTGGGGCCCGTTTGAAGAAGAATGCCGTCTGCCGATTCGAAGGCGACCATACCGATTAAATTCTCCCCGTTTCGCATCTGAAATTGAGTCGTTTGGTAAGGAGCAGCAATGTCTTTATTCGGCAGGACGATGGCTGCAAAAAGATCTTCGACTGACATCCTGTTTCCTACTCCGGCGAGATCTGGCCCCAGGGAGTTGGCGACTGCATGACATCCGTAGCAGCCACGATCACGAAAAAGAGGGAGACCCAGATTCGCATTGCCCTGTTCCCACTTGACCAATTTCAACCGAGTCTTCCAGGCAGTCCAGTTTTCATCTTCAGCCGCGGCAGGATTGACGACGAAAAGAGGGAAACGTTTATTGTACCAGGCATAAAGTGGAAGGTAGGCATCGCGACCCTCGACCCCGGTATCCTTGACGAGAAACTGTTGACCAGTCTCGTAATTGAAAAGGCGCAATAGTTTGGATCGCAGAACCATTTGTTTCGGGTCTAAAAGGTGGGCCTTCATACTTCTTAAGATGGCTCCCCAGGTTTTTTCGGATCGATCTGGCGGCAGAGTAAACAGGGCATCGGCACAAAGTGCGACGAGGGCGGGCTGGGTAGATTCCAAACCCGTATAGAATTTATCACGATCAATTTCCTGTGGGTTTTTAGTAAACTGAATCAAAAGTTCATCCTGCAGGGAACGATTGGGCCACTGCTGGCGAAGAAGGGGCCATGATTGTTGCGGCGGCAGTTCGCAAAGCAGCTTGACAAGGGCGGGAGTCCAGACCATGGGCTGATTTCGCTGCAGGGCCGTGGCAAAAGCGGTGGCGCTACGGAGGCGGTTGGTGATGTCGAGACTTTGGGCGAAAGTCACGTTGGCGGGACTGACGAAGCCCGGTGAGCGAAGAAGTTCGGCCATTAACAAAGGATCTTTCGAAACAAGATTGGTGGCGACTTCCGCCAGTCGATAACTCCAATTCTGTTTGGTTCTTTGTTCCTGGCTAACCAATTTTCTGTCCAGGCCAAGCAAGGCAAAAGTCGTGGCATATTGAAAAGTGGGAGAGACGTAGAAATAGACAGGATCGCGGCTGGCGAGGAGCCGTGAAAAAACGGTGAGATAATGAAAATCATCCGTCGGAGAAGATTGCGGAGTCCACATGCCGGAGACATGAACCAGGCTGTCGGAACTGGGATCGCCCAGCATGGCAAGGAGCCGGGAACTTTCGTAATTTAAGGCAGCGTTGCGGGAAGGGAAATACCGGGAATTAATGTCGTTAATGCGAGAGACAAGCGCTTCCCTCCCCTGGAGTGAAAAAGAGAGCTCGTAACCGGTATAGGCTTCCGTGGAGGGATGCTGCAAATTCCAATCACCCAGCGCGATTTGGATGTCCCGGAGGAAAAACATTCGATTCTCGTCTGAAATGCTGCCGGTCAAGCCTATGAGAGCGGCTTGAACGACATCTTCGCGAATGGCTTGAACAGGGGCGCGGTTGAGTTCATGTAAAAGAACAAGGGCTGCGTTTGGCCGGGTTTGAGGATTGATGGGATAAAACTGAGACCAGACTGGCTGGGGCAACCTCTCTGAAAGACGAAAGAGGGCGAGACGCACGCGCTTGTCCTGGACAGTAAGATTGGCGCGATAAACATTAGCTAAAACCAGGGGATCTATTTCGAATGAACGGTCGGTGAGAGCATGGATCGCGCTGCGTCTAACTCCAAAATCGCCATCTGATGCGAGGGTGACAAGAAATGGAACGGCATTCGTATTTCCGGGTCGACCCAGAGACCAGGCGACCCGGCTACGTATGAGTGGGTCCGTGGCATTGGCCATTTCACGCAAATTAACGAGAGGGATGCCCCTGAAAAACTCGGTCAGTATTTCGATAGCCCGGATTCGTTTAGGAGTACCAAAAACTGGAGTGCGAGCGGCAGTGACAAAGGGTTCAGTGCCCAGTTTTTTTACCTTTGGCAACCAAAGATGGCGCGACCAGGAGTCGAGCGGCTGATCAGCATCCAGGACCTGGGTTACTTCGTCCATGGCGTTTGTGTTGACCGCCGGTTTAAAGCTCGAATAACTAATTTTATAAACGCTGCCGCGAGTCTTACGGCCTCCGATGGAAACAAACAGCGAACCATCAGGACCTATAGCCAAGCCAGTCGGAGCAAAACCCTGGGTACCTGTGGGTTCCAGAAATACTTCGGGTTGACCAGTCAGGATTCCATTTCTTCGTTGAAGCGGAAGGAACCAGATTCGGCCGAATGTCCAATCGGCAATGAAGAGTCCATTTCGATAGCGCAGGGGAAATTGATGATGGCGATAATCGACCACCCCGGTAGGCGAACCTCTCCCCACGCGGGCGAGGATATCCACGGTTTCCGGATAATAGTCCGGGCGATTCCAACTTCTTTTCCAGCCATTCAAACGCCATCCGTGATGTCCGCCGTAGGCCACGTCGTAAACGCGGGTGGGAGTGTACCAGGGAAGAAAATAATCACTTTCGACGTCACTGTCATAGGTGAGAATCTCTCCCGTGTAATCAAATGAAAAATCGTAAGGATTACGAAACCCATGGGCGACGATTTCGCTATTTTTAAAATCCGATGAGAAGCGAAGAATAGCGCCAGCCTCAGGCACCCTTATGGGCGAAGTGGTGCTATGAACGTCCTGGGAAGTAAAACCGGAATCATTTCCGCCGATGAGGTAATAAGAGCCTTCGGGCCCAACCCGCACGGCATGGGCACCGTGCTCACCCTGGCCAAAGTTTCGAATGGTCTCGACTCGCTCGAAGGTGACGGGACTTTTTTTAACGTAACGCTGAAGACCTCCATCGGTCATGGCCAAGAGACTATCTTCATCAAACAAGAGGCTCATGGCGCCAGATTTGGATTCAGCGATGTTCAGTCCTTTAATCACCTTTCCTGATTCGTCAGTTTCGAGACGACGGATATAACCGGGACCACTGACCACAACCCTGCCCTCAGGGTCGAAGGTGAGAGTGTAAATATCGTTGGCGATGGATTCGTCAGAATACTGAGAGACTGAAAAACCAGAAGCGACGCGAAGACCCAGGGCCGGAACATTGGCCAGGGGAGGAACCTGAGCAAACAAAGTGGACGACTGGGACAGAAAAATGGCTAGCAGCAGGAAAAAACGCGATACCCTTCCGACTTTCCAAATCAGGTGACCCATATCTCTAAGCTATAACTCTTTCCCCAATTTACAAGAAGGGGTTGCGGACCACCGACGCTCAAATAAAAAAGGGCCAGCTGGTGAGCTGACCCTTTTTTTGAAAATGGAAAAGCTATTTGGCAACAGGAGGGATATCCCGGACTGCAGTAATCTCAAAAGTGTGGGTCACGGGAACGAACGCCTTATGAATCGCATCGACAAGGCCAGCGCGTTGAATTTCGGTTTTTGCGACGACTTCTTCTTCATGCTTTTTGAAGTCAGCCTTGTGGAATTCGGTTTTGATCTGGGTGGTTTCAAAAGCCTGTTTGGCGGCCACCGCTGCATCCACTTTTTTGAAATGATCTACAAATGGATTTACCTTAAACTCTTCGGCAAGGTTGATGCCCCGAGTGAGCTGGGCTGAACTATAAATGTTGGTCCCATTTCCCCAAACGATTTGGTAACGAGCGGCCTGAGGATTTTTCACTTTCAGAGTGAACCGATTAAAGCGTTCCTGGAACGGAATGAGAGTTGCACCGGAAGCGAGGGTGGTATTGGTGCGCTCGTTATCGGCCGGGATGTAAAAGGGATAGCGAGTGCTAAGGAACTGAAATTTGCCGTTGCTACCTTTAATAAATACATGCCCTGGGCTGGCTTTGCCGGAAGCGTTGGCCAGGTCAATTTCAAGACTGCCAATTTCCCCATCGAGACCGAGGCCTTCCAGAAAAGCAGCGGCCATGACCAGGTGACCTGCCCAACCGGGATGGATGCCGTCAGCTCCGGCAATTGAATAGCCCTGACCATACTTAATTTGGGCGGTGCGACCTGCGACCAGCATAGGCCAGAAAACATCTGCAAATCCGACCTGCTCCACATTGGCGATTTGGACATCGATATTGCGAAGAGTGCAAAGGTTTAGATTTAAAGCCTGGGAATTGGTTTTAATGTTAGCGTTGCCGGTGCGTTCTCCGACGCTGACAGGTCCTGGACTGCCAAGAACAACCGCGACATTGTGGGACTTGAAGGACTCTACGATATCCATCTGCTTATCACGATAAAGATCACCGATGGCGTCCTCATAAGGCCGATAGCGGTGGTCGTTCATTCCGTAACAGGTGGTGACGATGGTCGGATTGAAACGAAGGCAATCGTTAGTCATGCGAGCGAGAAAGCCGGTGGCTGTTTCGCCGCCCCATCCGAATTGGCGCACAGAAACTCCAAGTTCAGGCGCACAGACAGTGAGGTAAGTCTCCATGATACGTGAGTACATTTTCTGCTCCGTGATGGAATCACCGATGATAGCCAGGCGATCACCCTTTTTAAGGACCAGATGGGCGGGCTTGGGTGCCGGGGCCGGATAGAAATTAGCGAAAAACGGGTCAGCGGGTTTTTCGAGAGGAGCCAGAGGGATGGCGACCGGTTTCGCTTCTGCCGCTTCTTTATGCGACTGCATCGATTTGCAACCGGCCACCGCCAGCAGCAAAGTTACAACGACTGAGGATTTCCTAAAATTCATATCCATGGGTTTTGGTGAGTGTTTGACAAGTAGGGCCTATAGTCAACAGCTAGTTACAATTGCAAAGGATCTCGAAACGTCTACCTCCCGGCAGCCCAGGACCAGGAATTTTGAAGGATTTGCTTGTAAGCCGGGTGGCTATGAGAAGCGTCGTCATGGCCGAGCGTAATGCAAACGATTTTCTGTTCGTCGGTTTGGTTTGGAAATGTGCGATGAACGATCCAAAGGACTGGGAACGACTGACCGCTGACCAGGTTCTTTCCGGTGGCGAGCACTTCGATTTGAGATCCGGAAGGATCCTTCTCGAAATGGTAGAGCTCATCGGAGATTTTGAATTGGGCCGGAACGTTTTTGGTTAAAGGATGGTTGGGTTTATCCACGGTTACTTCGAATTCGCCGTATTTGTCATGTGACTTCGCGCCGCCACCAATCATCTGGGAGTTGTACTGAGGCCAGTCCTTCCAATTATACCAAAGGGCAGGATGAACAAGGAGCATCCCTTTGCTGGATGGCCACTCCATGATGGTTTTGCGCAATTCGGCGTTGGCTGTGGTTTGATTCTGGCTCAGATACAATACTTTAGCATTTTTTGCTTCTGAAGCTGCCAAATCAATGTTGGTGGTATAATTGACACTAGCCCCCACGGCCTCAAGGGTTGGCTGGTCGGCTCGGTGAAAATATTTCTCGAAATCGTGCGATGAGCCTCCACCAACAATCAGGGTTTTGATTCCAGGTTTCCAGGAAAGCGCGTCCTGGGCCAATGCAACGCTGCATAAAGTCAAAGCGATGAAAGAGAGACTCAAACATTTTTTCATAAAAGGATGAGGAACTTTTGAGAAAGCAAGGGCGTCCGTCAATTAGAATTCCAGTCAAAATGCTTCAGTTTTTGTGACCCGCCCACAAAAGAGCATTGGTCAGAATCTTTTTGTAGGCAGGGTTCTCGTGTGAATCTGCATCATGCCCCAGGGTCAAACAAACGATACGGCCCACATTTTTGTCCTTGGCATGAACAATCCAAAGCAAAGGGTAGGATTCCCCGGTTTTGATATTCTTGCCCGTAGCCAGAACCTCGATATCAGATCCAGCCGCCTTCTCGAAATGATAAAGCTCGTCCTTGAGACGGAAATGTTCAGGAACGCCCGCCGTGACGGGGTGATCTTTCTTTTCGATAGTAACTTCGAATTCGCCATAAGCATCGTGCGAACGAGCGCCACCTCCGACGAGTTGCGAATTGTATTCGGGCCAATCATTCCAATTGTACCAAAGGGCGGGATGGACCAGAAGCATACCTTTATTGGAAGGCCAGTGAAGGATCGTATTGCGGGCTTCGCGATCTGTGATGGGTTGATTGTTGCTTAAATAAAGAACATCGACATCGTTCAACCGAGAGGAGAGAGAGGCAGTGGAACTTGTATATTGGACGGAAGCCTGCCTGCTCTCCTCGATGGTTTTCTGGTCTGCCTGGTGAAA
>JAQGOY010000116.1 GCA_028293375.1 Verrucomicrobiales bacterium
GCAAGTTCCTGGAGGATTGTCAAGTAAAAATTTCGCCCCTCTTTTTGATGGTCTCATTACCGCCCACCTTCAGCTTTCCCGAGGAATCCCACTGCCATCAAATTTTGACCCAGGCCGTTCTCCCTCATTGTCTTGACTTCAATTTACCTTTTGCTCTCATGCCCGGGGTTCGTCGTGCCGTGAATCCTTCCTTGCGTTTAGCTGGCGATGGCATTGGCCATAGCAATATCCGCGCTGTCGAAAATCTTTGTTTGGCTTTCCCTCAAAACAAATTCCTCGTTACCGTCCTTGGGCGCGAAAACCAGCATGAACTTTGCATTGCCGCTCGCAAATTCCGCAACCTTCATATCTTCGGCTGTTGGTGGTTCACCAATATTCCTTTTCTCATTGATGAAATTACCCGTCTCCGCCTTGAATTACTCGGAGCTAGTTTCACAGTGCAGCACAGTGATGCGCGCGTCATGGATCAGGTAATCTATAAGTGGGCTCACACCAAAGAAGTCCTCTCCCAGGTGCTCACTGAAAAATACCAGGCGCTCTCCTCTGCCGGTTGGGAACTTACCCCCGCACGCATCGAAAAGGATGTCCATCAGCTCCTCGGCGGCGCTTTTTATGACTTTTGCCGAAATCCCTGATTTCCCCTCGTGAAAAGTACCCAAGTATACCAATTTTTGGTCACAAAACACATGCTGGCCCGGGCATGGGCGAACTGCAGAGTCACTGCCTTCACGTCAGCATTCCCCCTGAATTGGTGATTATACATTTTTGTGTCATTTTAAAACGGGAGCATGTATGAACAGGGCTCGACTCGTAGTTTACTTTGCTGGCCGCGTGCAGGGAGTCGGGTTTCGATACACTACCAAGAACACTGCCCTTGGCTTTGAAGTGGTCGGAACTGTCCGAAATTTGGCTGACGGTCGTGTCGAATTGATTGCTGAGGGTGCCAGGCAGGAACTGGAAGATTTTTTGCAGGCGGTTAGGGATGCAGGGCTTGGTCGATTCATTAAAGGTGAAGAGATTCGGTGGGAAAATCCCACGCACCTCTTCAAGGGCTTTGAAATTGTGAGTTAGTCGGGCCGGAATCAGGAAAGATGAAATACGCAATTATAGCGGATATACATGCAAACTTGGAAGCTTTACAGGTGGTCCTTGAGGACTCCAAAGCTCAGAATTGTACCCATTACGCCTGTCTTGGCGATGTTGTGGGTTACAATGCAAATCCGAAGGAATGCCTCGATATCATCCGGAGTAGCAACATGCCCTGTGTAAAGGGCAACCATGACGAGTATTGTTCCACCGAAGAAGGATTGGAGGGTTTTAACCCTCATGCTGCCGAAGCCGTAGAGTGGACCCGCCAGCAGCTTAGCGAAGAAGATCGTAAATGGCTTCGCGATCTCAAATACATCCGCCTCGTTTCCAGCTTTTCCATTGTTCACGCTACTTTGGATGTCCCTCAGCGTTGGGGTTACGTGTTCGACAAATTGGCCGCCGCCGCCAGTTTCACTTATCAAAATACCAGCGTCTGCTTTTTCGGACACACTCACGTCCCAGTCGCTTTCATTCGCGATTCCGTAGTTCGTGGAGGCACTTACTCCAAATTCAAAGTCGAGCCAGGCCGCAAATATTTCGTTAATGTCGGCAGTGTTGGCCAGTCTCGCGACGGGGTGCCAAAGGCCACCTATGTCATTTACGACATGGTGGAAGGATCCATCGAATTACGCCGTCTGGATTACGATATGGCCACGACCCAAGCCAAAATACGCGCTGCCGGTTTGCCCGAGCGCCTTGCTGAGCGTCTGGCTCTTGGCAAGTAGGAGGTCATCCTTGAAAATCCTCATCCTCAAACCTAGCTCTTTGGGCGATGTTATTCATGCCCTGCCGGTTCTCAGGCATTTGCGTCGGGCTTTTCCCAGCGCTCAGATCCATTGGTGGATTGAAAAATCTATTTCCGGGATTCTTGAAGGTGACCCCGATTTGGATGGTGTTCATCTCTTTAATCGGAAGAACTGGGCCAGCAAAAAAGGGATATTGGAGCTCTGGAAAAACATGCAGGACATTCGGTCCCAGCATTTTGATTGGGTCATCGACCTTCAGGGGCTTGCTCGCAGTGGGATTGTCGCATGGCTGGCGAACGGTGGTTTGACCATTGGTGTGGAAGACACCCGCGAACACGCTTACTCGCTCTATGATATTTCTGTCCCGAGACCCACGCCCCAAACCCACGCCGTCGACTGGTATCTCGAAGTCCTGAAACCGCTGGGAGTCAATACCACGGGCGTCTTTGAATGGCTGCCCCCCAAGGTCACTACTCAACAGTATCTCAGCAGGACTCACTCTTTTTTTGAAAAACCCTACCTCGCTCTTGTGCCCGGGGCTCGCTGGACCAATAAGCGCTGGCCCAGCTCTCATTTTCGGGAATTGATCGGCGCCGAAGCGGAGAAAAATAAAGATCTTAATTTTGTCATTCTCGGTGGCTTTGACGATAGAACTTTGGCCTCGCAAATCTCCGGCGGACTTGATGGGAGGGTAATCGATTTAACCGGTCGCACCACCCTTCTTCAACTGGTCGAGATCATCCGCAAGGCTCGCGGCATTGTCACCAACGACACCGGTCCCATGCACATCGCCGCCGCCGTCAACACTCCCATGACAGCGCTTTTCGGCCCTACCAACCCCAACCGCACCGGCCCCTATCTTCATCTCGATTCAGTTCTTCAACTCCCCGTCTATTGTTCTCCTTGCATGAAATCCGATTGTTCTAATCCCGATTACATGGCCTGCCTGAAAGGTCTGACTTCGAAAAACGTCAGTCATCGTCTTTCTGCCTTATCCATGGTCTGAATACGCCTCCAGGCCCCTTCGTCGAAGTGCACGTGAGTCGTATTTATGAACTTGCCTAGCGACTGATTTATTTTAAGCTGATCGAATGCAATTCCGACTCTTTATCACTGTTTTGCTCCTTGCATTTGCAGGCTCTCTGCAGGCCCAGGTCGGAGGCGTTACCGCCACTCTAATTGTCCCTCAGGAATCTTACATTTCTGGCGAGGATGTTTCTGTAACCGTTAATATTGTCAATCAATCCGGGCGCGAACTCGCCTTCGATGGAGACGCAAGTAAGTGGCTTTCGTTTAAAGTGGACACCCGGGAACAATACTTTGTTCGCGAAACCGGCATGGTTCCCGTCATGAAACCCCTGGTTATCCCGAACGGGACAATTGGCAGGATCACCGTTAATCTTGCCAATCTTTATAACCTGGAAAAGTCTGCCGGTTACGAAGTGAAAGGTGTAATTGCCTTTAAAAACTGGGACAAAACGGTTTCCACTCCTACAGCCCCCTTTAAAGTATTTAAGGGAATAAACCTCAAAGCTCTCGAATTTGGCTATTCGCCTACTCCAAACGAGGCCCCTTCAACTTTCAAGTACGTTCTCCAAAGCTCTGACAGCATGGAATCTGTCAGTGCTGACTCCAGGGGGGAGGCTTCCAGGACTCCCGTTCGCAACAATAAGCGTCTCTACGTCCGGATCGTCGACGCCAACAATGGAACTCTTTCCGTGTTTCCCATTTGCCCCCTCCTCGATGTCAGTAAGCCAGAGTCCATGCTCGACTCTAAAAACAGCCTTCACGTTTTTGTTCAGACTGGTGCCACCTCTTTCACTTACACTTCGGTCAATCCCGCCGGCAAGGTGACTCTTCGTCAAACTCACGAGTATGATGAATCCCGAACGATCCGTCCCAAGCTGCGTCTGACCAACACCGGAAATGTCATCGTTTACGGTGGCAATCGCCGCCTCAGCTCTACTGATTATCCGCCCGAGAAGCAAAATGCCTCGGCCATTTCTACCAATTTAAATGCTAGCGTCACTCCTTGAAAATAACCGGCTCCGATTTTTTCCGGCGCTTTTCCTTCTTTGGTTTCTCCTGGCCTTGCCCGCTCTTGCTTTGGATCGAGTCACGCTCCAGTTAAAGGGAGGTGATCGCATCAGCGGTGCGGTTCTTTCTCAGACGACTAATTCCATCGTCCTCTCCAACAGTTGGTCGCCTCGTTTGACTTTTCTGCTGGCCGACGTTGAGAAAAAGGTCCTTCTGACCAATGCTCCCGTGGCTGCCGTCGCTACCAATACCACTCCCGCAGTCCCTAAAGTTGCGATCGCCACCCCGCCGTCACCTACTCCAAATCCTCCCAAGGCCGGCGCGGTTCCTCCGACCCACCCGCGCTACTGGCACGGTGATATTGCTCTCGGCACCGACCTCACATTCAGCACCAAGGACCGTCAGCTCTATTATGGGCGAACCAAACTGACTTACGCTCGCGACATCACCGTATTTCATCAGACTTTGAAGCACTTCAAAAATGTCGTCGATAT
>JAQGOY010000123.1 GCA_028293375.1 Verrucomicrobiales bacterium
CCACCAACGGGCTGACCGCAAGCCAACTAGCCAATATCAACTGGCAGGATCCCTATGGGACAGGGAGCGGATTGGTCCTGGGATCGATTATTGAATCCGATGGGCGCATTCGACCTTCCTCGGTTCCGGAGCTGAACACCGTCCTTGCTTTCGGACTTCTCGGGATAGGAATGGCCTGGTCCAAACGTAAAACGATCCGGCGCTTCGTGTTTGGCAGGCTTTAGAATCTTTTCAGGATGTTGATTCTCCGGGACAAGATCAGATAGGAGAAGACTTGTTCACGATTTCCCACGATTGACTGAGGAACCGAATTCCGTCCACACTTCGGAAAAGGCTACTCGTGGAAATCAAAAAAGCACTCATAACCGCAGCGGGAAAGAATCAAAGAACGCTTCCGCTGCAGACACTTGTCGACCGGGATGGAGTCCAAAAGGCAGCCTTGCTGGTGATTATCGAGGAGATATTGAAGTCAGGAATCGATGAGATAGGAATAGTGATTCAACCTAGGGACCAGGACTCCTTTCGAGCGGCTGCGGGAGCACACGCAGGCAGATTAACCTTTGTGGAACAGAAAGAGCCGTTGGGGTATGCCAATGCGGTTTTTACTGGGCGCGCGTTCACGGGGGGAAATTCCTTTCTATTATTGGTGGGGGACCATCTCTACCTGAGCCGGGCCGAAAAGGGATGTGCGGAGCAACTGCTGGAGGTGGCGCGCGCCGAGAATTGCGCAGTGTCTGCGGTTCAACCGACGCATGAAAGCAAACTGCCGTATTACGGAGCAGTAGGAGGGTTGCGTATCCAGGGCAGAAACCGGTTGTATGAAGTTGAAACAATTCTGGAAAAACCGACTCCGACGG
The DNA here is from genome assembly GCA_028293375.1 of Verrucomicrobiales bacterium. Lineage (GTDB taxonomy): Bacteria > Verrucomicrobiota > Verrucomicrobiia > Limisphaerales > JAQGOY01 > JAQGOY01. Next base: position 858 of record JAQGOY010000123.1, read on the forward strand.
TGGCTGAAGAAAAATTGATGGTTCCAGGACTCCGGGCCGGGCAATACCTGTGCTTTTTCGGAATGCACGTATTTACACCAACGCTGATGGATATTCTCCAGGAACTGCATCAGAGAACGGGTGATCGATCGGGAATGGGTCTGGCGCAGGCTTTGCAGCAAATGGCCACACAAGAGCGCTACCTGGCGTTGGAAATGGAAGGCAACCGGTTTGATATAGGAGTGAAGTACGGGCTTCTAAACGCCCAGTTGGCGCTGGCGTTGAATGGGAGCGACCGAGACGAAGTGTTGACGCGACTGGTGGAACTACTTGCCTTGCAGGTCCGCCTCCAATAGCCATGCAACCAAAACTCGTCTCGATCATTACTTCCGGAGATCCGGTGACCAGGAACACAGCGCTGGAGAGTGTTTGTGAACCAGCGACACCGGAAGAACTGCTGGCCGAGTGCGCCAGCCTTGAAAACTTCCGCAAAGAGTCTAATAATCTGTATGAAAAAGTAAGAGCCCTATTTTTCCTGCATGCCATCCACCGGTTTCATCTTCCGAAGAAGATTGGGTTTGCGCAAAAAGGGCTGATTCCTTTTCACGCCTACGAAAAACTGATGCAGCGCAGGTTCGAGGAATCGGTGGAGGATCTGTTGCAGGTGCAGGAACAGCAGGGAGCAAGCGACTCTATTTCCAGTGGGCTTGCCGCAGCCTACCAGAAACTCGGAATTCAGACGCTGGCCAACCAGGTCAGGAAAAGCGTGCGATCGGTGAAAGGCAATCAATGGATGTTCCGGATGGGGCATCCGCTGGATCAGCCATTGCGAATTCATCCGCGACTGCTGGAAAAAAACCAGGACGGCAGTTATCCCATTCTCCGCGAGTTGACACCGGTGAGGATGGACCTGACCCACAGTGCCTGGAGCGATATTTTCTTTTTGGGAATGGATTATCCGGAAGGAGCGAGAGTGCTCAATGTCTCGATTGATCTTGCGGTGAAAGGCAGGGACGAAAAGCCAAAGCCGCCAGTGGAGGTTTATTTGAGAGTGATCGAGGAGCCAGTGCTGCGGCTGGTGAGCATCGACCTGGGGGCCGTCTCCGAAGTCACACATTTGACTGAAGTTTTTGACTTTGCGCGAGATTACCTTGGCTTGTTGAAGGCGGCAGTCATTGCGTCCGGGATTGTGCCGCCAGGATTGGAAGGGTCCGGTCTGGAGCTGGCAGATTTATTGGCGCGAGTGGCGGGAAAGGGGAGAGGCCTGGAACTGGTGAGCAGCGTAAACGATATTCCGAAAGGCTCGAGACTGGCAGTCTCCACCAATTTGCTGGCGGGGCTTATTGCGGTGTGCATGCGAGCGACGGGCCAGGCGGAGTCACTGGAGGGACCGTTGACAGAAAGCGAACGACGCCTGGTGGTAGCACGAGCAATCCTCGGGGAATGGCTCGGAGGCTCCGGTGGCGGATGGCAAGACTCGGGCGGTTTGTGGCCAGGCGTCAAGCTAATCGAAGGCGCGAACGCTTCTGAAGCCGATCCTGAATACCGATTGAGCCGGGGCCGGTTGTTGCCGCGGCATCAGGTGTTGGGCGAAAATCGGGTTTCTGCGGGGATGAAGCAAAAGCTGCAAGCGAGCCTTGTCCTGGTGCACGGTGGGATGGCCCAAAACGTGGGCCCCATTCTGGAGATGGTAACAGAGAAATACCTGTTGCGATCCAGCAAAGAATGGGAAGGAAGACAACAGGCGCTGGCAATTCTAGGCCAGGTTTTGAAGGCCTTAAAAGAGGAAGATGTCCGCAAGCTGGGCGAAGCGACCACCGCGAATTTCACCGGGCCGCTGCAATCGATTATTCCGTGGGCTACGAATTATTACACGGAAAGCCTGATCCGCCTGGTGCGCGCGGAATTTGGGGCTGACTTCTGGGGATTTTGGATGCTGGGCGGAATGTCGGGCGGAGGGATGGGATTCATATTTGCGCCGCATCGCAAAGTGGAGGCGCAAGAGAAGCTGCAGGAGATCATGAGCAGGCAAAAGCGGTTGTTGGAGAACTCGCTGCCTTTTGCGATGAACCCGGTGGTTTATGATTTTTCAATCAATGAGACGGGGACTGCTTCCAGCCTGCTGGTGGATGACCAGTCGCTTATGCCGAGGGGATACTACCCGTTAATGGTGCCACCAATGCTTCGCGAGGATCCGCGCAAGCTGGATTCTTTACGACGTTTGGAGCTGGATCGATTTGCGGCAGCGTGCCGCACAGACCCCGGTCAGGCGGGAATGGTGCAGGTGTTGTTTGATCGGCTATTGCCGAAGGCGCGCCTGAAGAAAGAAGGTGAGGGGACGCTCCAGGAATTATTGGGACAAAACGGGTTTGACCGGGCCCAACATGAGCAGATTCGATCGGATCTTCGGCATGGACTGATTGGACTGGCTCAGAACAGGTTGCCCGCAAATTCCGAAATCCGGGATGTTCAACCTGGCGATGTGGCCGATTTCAGCTCCCCCGATTCGAAACTTGTTTCCGACCGGGCGCTTATAAAAAAAGGGGAATACGCAATATCACATGGCGAAGTGGCCATGGTCAGCCTCTCGGCAGGAGTCGGAAGCCGGTGGACGCAGGGAGCAGGGGTGGTGAAGGCGCTGCATCCCTTTTCTAAATTCAAAGGAAAGCATCGCACATTTCTGGAGGTGCATTTGGCGAAGAGCCGCAAAACTTCGCAAAAATACCATTGCGAGGTGCCCCATATTTTCACGACCAGCTACCTCACCCATGAGGCGACCCTGGAGTTCCTCAAGGAAGAAAAATTTTACGGCTACGAGAAATTCCTGCGGTTGTCGCCTGGCCGATCGATCGGATTAAGAATGGTGCCGATGGTTCGGGACTTGAGATTCGCGTGGGAGGAAACCCAGCAACAAGTCCTGGATGAACAAGCACAGAAGGTGCGGGACAGCCTGCGGACTGCGCTGATCGGCTGGGCGAGGAATGCAGGCGAGGCTTCAGACTACACCGATAACCTTCCGCAGCAGTGCCTGCATCCGGTGGGGCATTGGTATGAAATTCCGAACCTGCTCCGCAATGGGGTGCTACTGGAACTTCTCCAGGAACGACCACAACTCAAGTATTTACTACTGCATAATATCGACACCCTGGGAGCGAATTTAGATCCTGCGATTCTCGGTTACCATATTGAGTCAAAATCAGCGCTGACATTTGAAATGATTACCCGGCGGGTGGAGGATAAGGGGGGAGGGCTGGCACGAGTGAACGGCAAACTGCGTTTGGTGGAAGGCCTGGCAATCCCGCGAGAAGAGCAGGAGTTTACTCTTTCTTATTATAATACCATGACGACCTGGATCAATATCTCCATGCTCCTGGAGGCGTTCGGTTTGGCCAGGGAAGATCTGGGTGACCAGGCGAAGGTGGCATCTGCCATCCGCAAAATGGGAAGCAGAATGCCGACTTATGTGACGATCAAAGACGTCAAAAAACGATGGGGCCATGGACAGGAAGATGTTTTTCCAGTGACCCAGTTTGAAAAGCTTTGGAGTGACATGTCGACGCTGCCGGATCTCGGCTCCAATTTCCTTGTCGTTCCGCGTTACCGGGGCCAGCAACTTAAGGAACAATCCCAGCTGGATGGCTGGCTGGGAGATGGATCGTCGCGATATGTCGATGAATTGTGCCAGTGGGAATAGAATTGTGACGCCTAAAAGAATAGCGCTTTACGGAGGCACTTTCGATCCGCTTCACCTCGGCCACCTCCTTGTGGCGAGGGCGGCGATGGAGGAAATGCAGTTGGAAAAAGTCTATTTCATACCGACAGCCCAATCCCCGTTCAAACCCGACCAACTCCCCACTCCTCCGCAGACGCGGCTGCAAATGCTTCGGATTGGCCTCGCTGGGAATCCCGATTACGAGGTGGATGAGCAGGAAATTGAACGAGGCGGTATTTCTTATACCATCGACACAGTTCGAGATTACCAGAAGCGCTTCGGAGAGAGTCACCTTTCCTTTGTTATTGGGGCGGATCACGTGCCGAGCCTGCCGAAGTGGCGTGACGCCGGGGAACTCGCTTCGTCGCTCCATTTCATCGTGATACCGAGGCCAGGAGAGAATGATGTGGTCTTTCCGACTGGTTACAAGGGAGTCGTGCTGCGCGGCTTCCCCCTGGGCGTTTCCTCCTCCCAGATCAGACAACGAGTCCGCGATAAATTGACGGTGCGTCATCTCGTGCCAAATGCGGTCGAGCAGGCAATCGTTTATAATGGGCTTTATCTTTGAGCTCGCAGCATCTATCCTCAGGCAAAATGGAATCGAAAGAACTGGCTATACTTTGCAAAGAACTGGCGGAAAACCGAAAAGCAGAAAACGTCGTGGTCCTTGACGTTAGCAAAGTCTCCAGTGTGACGGACTACTTCGTCGTCGCGTCAGGAAGCAGTGATCCCCATTTAAGAGCAATATCGAGCGAGATCACAGATGAGTTGCGCGACAAGCACCAGTTGAGGGCGCGCGCCGTCGATGGAGAAATTCATGCCGCGTGGCAGGTTCTTGATTACTTTGACGTCATTGTGCACGTCATGAGAGCTGACGTGCGGGAGAAGTACAATTTGGAAGGCCTATGGGGAGATGCTCCGAGGATTGGGGCAGATGGCCAGCCAATGAGGAGGAAAGCCAAGAAAACCAAAGTGGTTGCAAAACCCGTCTCCACAGGCCGGAAACGTAAAACGATTAAAATTCCACGTAAATCAAGCAGCGGCACGGGGCGGGATCTCTGAACCAGCCTTCACCATTTCATCGACGATACGCTTAAACTCGTCCAGACCTGTCGCAGGGATGATGACGTTGTCACGCCGACCGTTGACATCCTCGGTAATGCGCAAAAAGCGTCCTCGAGGATTTTCTTTAAGAGTAAAAACGAAAGTTTTGCGCTCAATCTGGATTTTTTCGGTGCGTAAAGTGTCCTCGCTGACATGGGGTTTTGGCGGTCCTCCATTAAAAGAGCCTGAGGAATAAGGACGGTTGCCCTCATTTTGGCCATAAGGTGACGGACGTTCATTCGAAATCATAATACCCTTTCGTCGCTGCGCCCTTGATCGCGCTTTGATCTATATCCACTGGTTCGTTACGAAGGGGGGTTTGTCAACCCCGGAATTTAGATGATCCCACGAATCGGAGGGGAGGAATAGAACTGGTAACGCGCCACAAAAAAAACAGAAGGCCAACGGTGCTGACAAGGTTGAGGGACTGGGAAATTCCATGCAGTATTCCGAAAGTGCGTGCCGCGTCCTGGCTTTGCGTTCCCTGGGTGGTGTACTTGATAAAATGGAGGTGCTTCATGTTCGGTTCCATCCAATTTCCGCTGACCACCCCGACGAGGAAGGCGATGATCACGATGGTGAAACTGAGCCGGTCAAAAGGTTTTCCGGTGTAGAGCCATTCCGTGACGAGATGAATGATGGCAATGACGCCGCAGCACTGGTGCAAAATGAAATAGCGGTGCAGGACGATCTGTGCGGCAGCTCCTGAATACTTCAAGCCGAGCAAAGTCTTCATCTCCGGAGAGAAAAACGCCGGCCCCACGGCGACCGTGAAAAAAATAGCCGCGCCGAACCAGATCGCAGCATTGATGATTCCAACAAAGCGTAGAATGGCGATCACACCCCCGACCCTACAGATAAACCCCATGGATTGCCAAGCCCTTGATTCAATAGGCCGCACTTCGCGGTCCGTGGCCGAGTGACACTCACGTCTCCGATCCGTAAGAAAATGAGGAGATTGCAATTTCGGAACGTGGGGAACCCTCGTTTTTAAGAAGGAGCTGGGATCGAAAAAAAATAACCCACAAGTAGCTTGCCATGTGGCCGGGAAATGACGACAAGTACACCCCTTTTATTCCTATGGCGAAGACCAAAAAATCCAATCAAGAATCCCAGTTGCTGGAGCTGCTGAAAACTGTTTTACCCAAGGCAATCAACGACCCAAAAATGGTGGAGATAATTTACACCGCCTGTGCGAGAGAAATTAATTCAAAAAACCGGGTGACAGCCTTCGAGGATTTTTGCAAAACCACGCAAGTGCCGGATTTAAAGGAGGCATCACTGGCGCAGGTGCAGAAACAATTTGAAGACACATTTGGCAAGGGAGCCGTGACGGTGGAGCCGATAGAAGGAAAGCAGGCTGTAGCAGTAGAGGTGAGGCTTCCGGAAGGGAGTTTCGAAGGCGTGGTCAAAGTAGGAGAAGCGACGGAGGCGGATGCGGATGAAATGAGCGAAGAGGAAAAGGCGAAGATGATTCCATTTCCGGTTTGCTTGCCGGGGGATACGGAATTGATTTGGATGATGGGTCGGATGAACGAATGACACCGGACGAGGCCGTGATTGCTTTGAGTAAAGCCCAGGAAGGTTACTGGGAATCCAAAGGTGGCCAAAAATCGTTGCGTGATCGAGTCGAGCGGAGTTTTCCGGAATTCATGAACAGGGTGCCATCAAAAATGCTCGGAGAGGTGGGGTTAAAGAGGCATTACAAGGATCCTGAACCCATTAAAGAATTGGTCCCGATCAAGCCTCGGAAACGGGAGTAATGTGGTTGGGCAACCGGCGAATAGGGAAGGCAAATCCTTTCCCCATTGCCGCTGGTGATTCTTACGGAGCCACCTGGATGGTGTAATAGTATTGGGACGAGCCCGCTCCCGCATCTGAGTCGATGAAGGTGGAGGTGGTGTTGGTGGCTTTAATCGTAGCAATGGTAGTGAACGTCCCGGATTGCAGGTTGGGTCTCCTCAAGATGTTGTAGCTGGTGTCCACAATGGATGCCCAACTGAGAAGGGGAATCGCACGCACAGAAATTTTAAATCCGGAATTCGGATCCAACGGATTCGTCCCTGCGGTAAATTCCTGGAGGTTGGTGGAACCGTCTCCATCCGGATCTGCATCGGCGGCCGCGTGAGGATCCACCGGGTAATTGGCGCCAAAATATTGTTGGCGCCAGCTTGAGGAAATGCCATCCGTATCGAAAGCGAAGACGCGGGTGTAGTTAGTCGTGTAGACGAAAGAAACGGGATAGCTATTGAGGAATACGATTGCGGAAATAGCCTTGGAATCGGTGATCTGAATAGGACCGGTATAGAGCGGAGAGCTTAATGTAGGAGCTGTGCCATCCAAAGTGTAACGAATAGTGCCGGAGCCCAAAGTATTGGTTAAAGTTACCTGGAGGTTGTTGGTGAACCAGGAAGCGCCTGGAGAAAAGAGAATGGGACCAGCCTTGGAGAAAACTGCGCTATAAATATCGGAGCCGGGAAATCCATTAACGTAATAACGCGCCCTGACTTGAAGGGAATCTGTGATAATGAAGGAGTTTGTAAAGAGTGGGGAGGCGGAACTGGGGTCGGACCCATCAAGGGTGTAGCGCAAAGACCCTCCGGTTAATTTTGTATAAATGGAAACCTGGGTGCTATTGGTGAATCCGCCGCCGTTAGGGTAAACAATGATGTCTCCGTTGGAAGCGGGGATGGCCACGAGCTGCATCGGTTCACAGCCGGTGTCTGGGCCGCCGGAGAGAGCCGTGCCGTCAGGACTTGTGAGACGCGAAATTTTATCCGCAGGGCTGCTGACATTCAGCACACCGAACGGGATGCCTGATCCTGGCAGTTCTTTGAAATCAACCAGAAGATTACCTTTGGAGGGATCGTAGTTAAACGGACTAGCCAGGGGGATCGCGATGTCGAAAGGCTGTGTGGCTGGATTGAAAGAAGCCGGAGCGAAACTGCTCAGAGAAATAGCGCTATCAAAGACGATCACCTGATCGGCGCCGATGTTGGCGCTAAAGGTGGAATTCAAAGCATCAGGAGCACGGGTAGTGGTGGACATGGCGATTCGCACCGTGACACTCGCGTTGGTAAAGGGGGCTGAACCAGGGCGGCGTTGGAAACGAATCTGGCTGATGGTAACCGGCCCGTTGGTGAAATAAATGGAGCCAAACAAGTCCTGGATTCGGACACTGGAGGCGAGCAAAGGAGTATACTGAGAGCTATCGGCAGAGGTTGGAAGGACGGGAGGGAGAGTAACGAGAGGCTGGCCGAAAACGGAAAGGCCCATGGCCAGCACGGCAGTAAGGGTAATTAAGATTTTGGCGAGAAACTGGAAACGTGGTTTAGGCAGCATCATAAAAAAATTCCCTCCCCGACATTCATGCAAATACCTCCATTTCTGGAAGTTAGTTGATCCAAGCCGAATTCAATCCGATTGTCAATGAAACCCGGAAGAGCCGCGCAGATAAGCCCGAGTAAACTCAGCAAGGCTGCGACTTTGCCGCATATTAAGGCGCCAGCTGGATGGTGTAAAAGAATTGGGACGAGGCTTCGCCAGCCTCCAAGTCAATAAAAGTGGTGGTGGTGTTAGTGGCCTTGATGGTCGCCACGGTCGTGAAAGCGCCAGAGTTCAGGCTGATTCTTCTTAAGATATTGTAGTTAGAATTGACAATGGAAGTCCAACTGAGGAGAGGAATGGCCCGGAACGAAATTCTGAATCCCGAAGAGGGATCAAGCGGATTGGTGCCGGCAATGAATTCCTGGAGATTGGTGGAACCGTCGTTATCCGGATCGGCATCGGCGCTGACCCGAGGATCTGTCAGATAACCTGCGCCAAAGTATTGCTGTCTCCAGGAGGCAGGGATGCCATCATTGTTGAGGGCATAGACGCGGGTGTAATTGCTGGCGTAGACGTCGGAGATAGGAAAGTTGTTAAGAAAAAGGCGAGCGGTGATGGTTTTTGCGTCAGTGATCTGGATGGGCCCGCTGTATAACAAGGAAGTCACGACCGGAGTCGAGCCATCCAGAGTGTAGCGAATAATGCCAGTGCCGAGAGTATTGGTGAGAGTGACTTGCAAACTATTGGTAAACAAACTTGTGGCGGGAGCAAACAAGATGGGGTTGGCTTTGGTGAAATCGGCACTAAATACATCCGAAGCAGGAAACCCGTTAATGAAATAGCGGGCCTTCACCGCTGATGATTCGGTAAGGATAAAGGAATTGGTGAAAAGAGTGGAAGCAGAAGTCGGAATGGAGCCATCGGTAGTGTACCGAAGCAAGCCAGAGGACAATCTCGTATAAATCGAAACCTGCACGCTGTTCGTAAAGCCTCCACCGTTTGGAAGAAAAGTGATGTCAGAGTTTCCTGGAGGTGCCGTCACCAACAGAATTGCCTCTGCGGCTGAGTCTCCCAACCCGGATACCGCCTCAGATGATAGTGAAAACATTCTTGCTGCGCTGTCACCAGAAATGCCACCTCCGAGAATTCCAGTGGGTAGAAATCCGGCTGAATTTTTGAAGTCTATCAGGAAGTTTCCTTTTGTGGGGTCGAAAGTGAATGGAGTTGTGAGCGGAATTATAATATCGAAAGGGCTAGCCAACGGAGCAGTCGTAATATTGCCTGTGCTGGTTAAAGCAATGGTGCCGTTGAAAACAACGACTTCGTCAAGGCCTACGTTACTACTAAAAGTATTGTTCAATGCATCTGGATTTCTCCCGGTAGTGGACATCGCAATGCGAACCGTCACGTTCACGTTTGTGAACGGGGAAGACCCTTTGCGTCTTTGGAATCGAATTTCGTAGATAGTGACGGTTCCTTTTGAGAAGTAGTTGGAACCATAGGCAGCTTGTAATCGCAGGGGTTGGAAAAAAAGAGCACTCCAATCGCTATCGGAAGTCTGGGAAGGCACGGAGGGAACCAAGACGCTCGATTGCCCAAAGGAAGAGGAATCCAGCAGTAAAAAGGCGACCAGGAGAGGGAGCCATTTCATGCCTACTCAAAATAGAGCAGTTAGCATTTTCATAACCTTTAATCATACATCGAACTTTCGTGAGTGAAAGTTAAATCATGGGTCTTAACTCGTTGGATCAGATTTTTAAAAGTCTAATATCGACAAAAGTGCCAGTACTAGAGTGGTACGATTTCATGGACTAGTAGTCGGTTGGATACTGTAGTAATCCTGGGAAGTTGCATTACCCGCGTCCACATCAATGAAAGTCGTCGTGGTATTTGTTGCTTTCAGCGTTGCTATTATAGCGAACTGCCCGGTCGACAAGCTTGTGCGGCGCAAAATATTATAGCTGGAATTGACCACAGTATTCCACGTAAGCAGAGGCACTGGGCGGATCCCGATTCTGAATC
>JAQGOY010000113.1 GCA_028293375.1 Verrucomicrobiales bacterium
CAGCGCTGCTCAGTTGGATCACCTTGTTCCGGTTATGTCTGACGCGGTAAAATGGTATTGCCTGAAAGCCCTGGAGGAGAACCCCTCCTAATGGCGGCCAGGCGGTTCAAACCCATCTATTTTCTCCTCGAAGGTCTCAATTCCTTCGCGGCGACTTATTATTCTTACTACCTCTATTTCTACATGAAAACGAGGTATGGCCTGGATAATAAAGGCAACCTCCTTGTTGGCGCCTTTATCGGCTTCATCTACATGTTCTCCGCAGTTTATGGAGGAAAATTTGCCCAGAAAAAGGGTTATTTCCCTGCACTCAAACTTGGGTTTGGAATCATGTTCCTTAGTCTTTGCTTTGGTTTCTGGGCTGATAAAATCGGGGCGGGAATCGTTACACAGTTGGCTGTTATCGGCATTTTCCACTGCTTCATGTGCTTCACATGGCCGACTCTCGAAGCCCTCGTTAGCGAAAACGAATCCTACCGCGGCATGCAGACCATGATTGGCATTTACAATGTGGTCTGGGCTTTGACGGGTGCCATTGCTTATTTTGTCGGTGGCGCCATGGTCGAACGGTTTGGCCTATCCAGCCTCTTTTGGATACCTGCGATTATCCATGCCTCCCAATTTTGCATCGTTCTTTATCTCCAGAAACAAGTTGGCGAAACCGCACACCAGCATGCTGTCCCAGATGCCTCTGAGTTGGAGCATCGCCTTTCGCCCGTCCAGAAGAAATCGTTCCTCACCATGGCCTGGATTGCCAATCCTGCCGCTTATATAGCCATCAACACCGTCGTCGCTGTCATTCCAGGAGTGGCCGATAAATTTCATCTCAGCCCCACCTGGGCAGGCGTCTTTTGTTCACTTTGGTTTTTCTCCCGTGTCTTCACTTTCGTTTTATTGTGGTTGTGGCCAGGATGGCACTACCGCTTCCGCTGGTTTGTCACTTCCTACGCGTTGTTAATTGCCAGCTTCGTCATCATTCTTATCGCCGATAATTTAAGAGTCGTCTTTGGAGCTCAAATCGTTTTTGGATTCGCCCTGGGACTCATTTATTACTCTTCTCTTTTTTATTCCATGGATGCTGGCAGCGACAAGGGGTCGCACGGAGGACTTCACGAGGCCGCGATTGGCGCCGGCATATTTGTCGGCCCCGCAATCGGAGCCGCCTCCCTTCAATTTTTCAAGAAAGCCGAGAGCAGTACCTGGGGCGTCGCTCTGCTTCTTTTGATCGGCCTGGCCTGGATCATTTATTTACGGATAGCTTCCAGGGCCACTCAGTCCAATGGTCGACAAAAGCTGTAAGTTTAGAATTTTTTTCGATTTCAGCGTCCATTACCCCAAAAAAGGTTTCTTGCAGTAGCAAAGCCCACCTTTCATGCTTCTGGAGTTATGTCTCTATTAGCTGGCAAAATTGGTATTGTTTTTGGCGTTGCGAATAAACGTTCCATTGCCTGGGCCATTGCCCAGGCCTGGGCAAAAGCAGGGGCAACCCTCGCTTTTACTTATCAGGGCGAGCGCCTCAAGGAAAACGTCGAGGAACTGGCTGGCACTTTTGGTCCTGATACCTTGCTTATGCCTTGTGACGTGACCAAAGACGCAGATATCGACAAGGTCTTCGCAGATGTGGGCGCCAAGTTCGGAAAACTACACCTTTTGCTTCACTCTGTCGCCTTCGCTCCGAAAGATGCTCTCGAAGGCCAGTTCGTGAATACTTCCCGCGAGGCTTTTCGCATCGCTCATGACATCAGCGCCTATTCCCTGGTGGCCCTGGCCCGCGGTGCAGCCCCCCTGATGACCGAGGGCGGAAGCATGGTCGCCATGTCTTATTACGGCGCTGAAAAAGTAGTTCCCCACTATAACGTGATGGGTGTCGCCAAGGCTGCCCTGGAAGCAAGCACGCGTTATCTGGCTTATGATTTGGGTCCGAAAAAAATCCGCGTCAACTGCATCAGCGCAGGCCCGGTTAACACTCTGGCTGCTCGCGGAATCTCCGGCTTCTCTGAAATGTTGAAACATTACGAAGCGCATTCTCCCTTGAAACGAAACGTATTGCCTGAAGAACTCGGGGCCACCGGGACTTTCCTCGCAAGCGATGGCGCAGCTGCCATTACCGGCCAGGTCCTTTACGTTGATTCTGGCTACCAGATCATGGGGATGTAATTGACGTGTTTACACCGTTTACGCCACCAAGAAATTGGGGGTAACGCTTCAATATTTCTTCCCGCGAACCTATGGCAAGTAGTCTTCCTCTTTCGATGACGATGATTTTATCTACGTGTCGAATCGAAGCTACCCGATGAGCCACCATGATTAATGTTCTTGCTCTTGCATGAGACGCAAGACTATTGGCAATCATTTCCTCGCTTTCCGCGTCCAGCGAACTCGTCGGTTCATCCAGAAGTAAAAAGGAAGAAGGTTTCAATAAAGCCCGGGCCAGGTTGATGCGTTGCTTTTCTCCCACACTCACACTTTGGCCCGTTTCCGCCACGATCGTTTCAAATCCTTCTGGAAGCCGGGTGATGAAATCCAACGCGTTGGCTCTCAATGCCGCTTCTCGAATCTTTTCTATCGAGGAGTCCGGTTTTCCCAGCGCAATGTTATACGCCAGCGTTCCCGGCAGCAGCAATGGCTCCTGCATGACGTAGGAAATTCTCTCGCGCAAATCGCTTTTCTTTAATAACGAAATGTCGGTCTCATCTATGGTAATCGTTCCTTTCCACGGTTTGTAAAATCCAAGGAGCAAATTAAGGATGGTCGATTTTCCTGCACCGCTATGACCCACAATTGCCACCGCATCCCCGAAGGGAATCGAAAAAGTAAGGTCCTGCAACACTGGTCTGTCCGGCTGATAACCAAACCAAACCCCTTTAAAATGCAACGTTCCTTTCAAATCAGATTTTAGGAGTTCGCCTCCTCCCACGTCTTCTTCAGGCGCGTCTAAAATCTCGTAAACCCTTTCTATGCTTGATTTGGCAGTCGCGAGTGTACTGCCTACCCGTGAGAGCTGATTCAATGGCTCGTAAAGCTGGCTCAAGTAGGCGAGGAAGAGAAGCAATTGGCCAAGGGTGAGGTGATTCGCGGATATCTGGCCTATTCCCACGTAGATGACCGCCGTGTGCGCCAGACCGAAAAGCAGGAGGATTACCAGGCTGTAAATAATTTCCCATCGATGTTGTAAATTTCTTGTTTTACGTGCCTCATCCGCTGCTGCTGCAAATGTTTGTTTCTGGGATTCCTGCCGATTGTAGCTCTGCACCAAAACGATTGCCCCTATCAACTGCTCCACCAATGAGGTCACTCGACTGTCGTTCTTTTGGGCGAGGTTGCCCTGCTCAGACATTTTCTTGCCGAAATATTTGATCGCCCAGACCAGGAATGGTGCAATTGCCATGGCCACGCAAGTGAGAGTCAGGTTTAACTGCAGCATCACACCCACCATTAAAGTCACGGCGATCACTGCCCCGGCGATCGCCACCGCCCCCTGTTGGAACAAGGTTTGGAATGCATAAGTATCCCACGATCCACGATAAATCAGGTCTCCTGGCGAATTGGATTGGAAAAAGGGGCGGGGGAGCCCGGCCAGTTTTTCAAATAACGCACGCCGCACTTTACTCAGCCCACGAAGGCTGATTCCAATTGTTAAATAATTTTGCCAGGCAGAAAAAATAGCATGCAGCACATGAAAAACCAAAACCAGGCTCACCAGCATCAAGACTCCGCCTGCCCCCGGTTTTCCACCAGTTGCGCTTCCCGAAATACGGTCGACCAGTACAGTCAATGGCCATGGCTTGACCACGCTGAAGACTGAGGACGCCAGCAGCAGAAAAATGGAAAGTAATATCTGTCGTCCTTCAGTGCGGTAGATCCCAAATGCCCGGAATAATGTTTTCATGCGCTCATCCTGGATTCCGAACTTGTCACCGATTCGTATCGGTTGATGTGTTGGTGGCGGTATTCAGAGGGGCGCCAGCCAATCCATTTTTTAAAAGTATTGGAAAAGACGAAAGGATTTTCGTATCCCACTTCTCTCGCAATGGTTTCTATCTTTTCTTCAGTTTTTGCCAACAGCGATGCCGCCCGACGCATTCTCAGGAAAATCACATGTTGCACCGGACTTCTTCCCAGTTGGGACCGGCACATTCGCCGCAGGTGTTCTCCACTGCAATGGCAGTTTTTTGCCAGCGTGCCCAGATCCCATGGCCTTCCCGGATTATCCGCAACATCATCCCACAGTTTGGACAGGCGATTGTCGACGTGCCATGGTTGTGCAAAATTATCCACGTATCCCTGTATGATTTCCACCCATTGCTGGATGACTGCCGGCACGCAATTCCCGTGTACTTCAGCATACAGCCCGAGGATGGAATGTTTTAGCGGCTCGGCATGAAAACGTGCCAGGACTGGTGACGACGAGGAGATTAAGGGTTTTTGTTCAGGAGGCTGGTTGTAGCGAACCCAGCAAAAGCCCCAGGCCGAACCTTTCATGGCATGAAAAGCGTGGAGCACATGAGGAGGCGCCAGGCAGGCCGAACCCGCCTTGCAGATTTGCCATCGGCCATCCAGCAGAATTTTTCCCTGTCCCTCAAATGCTGCCAGCATATAGGTGCCGCTCAGTTTCGTTCGCACCATTTGGTAGGGCACCGAAGCATAAGCCACCCCCACATGGGTGATCTGATGTATCGCCAGGCCCGGACATTCATTCTCGCGAATGATCCACTCGCGCGTCTTTGTTCCGATAATGTGCGTTTCTACCAATGCCTCAGGAGCCGATGCCGTTTTCGAATTCATCGATTCAACTTCAATATTTCCTTCGAGCCATCCGGCAGTACCACAGTCACGCTCCCGGCCTCGATGCTTTCCACTTTCACCAGGATGTTTGTTTCCCCCACAATGACATTGCCTCTTTCGCCTTGTTCGAGGGTTTTGTTGTTGATCAGGGCAAGTTTTCGATTTCCGCCGGTAATGCCCTTCAGTTGAAGCCTGTTCGAATAGACAATTTTAAATGGAACACCGTTGGCCGAGTTTCCCTCGGTATTGGTTTGGATGGCTAATATCTGGTGGAGATTTTCATCTGTGAGTCTTGACTCTGTTCCGTGCTGCATCCATTCCACGATTTTTGTGAAGGGATAACGTTTATCCGTTTCCAGCAAAACATTGATTTGTCCGCGGCTGTAGAGGTTGGCCTCGATCACTTCCTGTTCGTAGGGCTGGTTGATCGATTGCATGACGCGATGGGACACAAGCTCACAAAAGGCCTCAATCGTATCTTGCTCAATTTTTCGATTGGCGCTCAAGTGTTCGTGCAGCCAGGTGTGAGTCATCTCGTGGGCGCAAATGGCGATCAGCCGTGCTCGAGGCATTCCAAACATGGTTAATATCCGGTGGTTGTAGGTATTGTGGAAATTAGTCACAGATCCGCGAATAGTCAGGTTCGTAGTGATCCGTGATACCGTCAGGCCCTGCAATCCATTGAAGTTGGGGGCCATGCTCGCCGCAGCATTCAGGTCCGGGCGGTCTACCAGTTCAAACGTCACGTTCGTTTCCGGGAATTTTAACACCTCCCAAAAAATTCTCTTCAGTTCAGTCTGCGTGGCTTCCAGCACTTTTTGGGCGTCTTCATTGCTGAAAATTGCCTCCGCAAGATCCTGCTGGCATATCAAACGGCCGTCCTTGAATTTTCCGTGTTCACCGGCAAGCGGCATGTTGCACACAAAACAGCGCGGCCGTGATCGCAGGCAGGTCTCGCATATTTGTTTCTCCACTCCATGCGATGTGTCGCGTACTGCGTACATTTTTCCTTCGATTGGCTTTTTGCAGGTGCTGCAAACCGGTGGAGCAGGGGCAGCTCCCGGCGCGCATAGAACGAAAACCAGAAGTGCAAAAACCAACGCTGTAAAATGATGAATTGCCTTCAAAGACAGATCGGAAGGTGGCTAAATCTCGCTCAAAAGTCGAGCCGAATATGTGGATATTGGATAGGTTATAGTGGAGCCGCCTCATGGACCCGCTCTCCTGGCTCTATATGGTGGTGAGGTAACCAATTTATCATTTATGCCAAATCCCTGGACCGGAAAAGGAAACCCTTACACTCGACAAGAAGTTATTGATCGTCTTCACGCCACCTTGAAGAAGGGTCAGCCCATCATCGCTGCCGGCGCAGGAACTGGAATCAGCGCCAAATTCATCGAAAAGGGTGGGGCAGATCTTATTATCATTTATAACTCGGGTCGCTTCCGTATGGCTGGTCACGGTTCCACCGCAGGCTTGATGGCTTATGGCGACGCCAACCAGGTGGCCATGGAGATTGGCGAACACGAAGTACTTCCCATCGTCGAAGAAGTCCCGGTGATTTGTGGCGTTCATGCCACCGATCCACGTCGCCGCATGTGGCATTGGCTTTTGAAGGTCAAGGAAATGGGATTCTCAGGGGTCAATAATTTTCCAACTCACTGTATTGTCGATGGTCATTTCCGCCGCGTTCTTGAAGAAACCGGAATGAGCGTTAAGAAGGAATATGAGATGGTCGCGCTCGCTCGAAAAATGGACCTGTTTTCCGTTGTCTATTGCGCCACCGCTGAAGATGCCACCGAAATGGCCAAAGCTGGGGCTGACGCGATCATCGCCCACGTCGGGACTACCGTCGGAGGCTCCATCGGTGTGACCGGAGCTGTGGTCTCCATGGATGATGCCGTGCGCCAAACCCAAACCATCATCGATGCCGCCAATCGTGTCAGAAAAGATATTTTCTTCCTCTCCCACGGTGGACCCATTTGCACACCCGATGATGCTTCCGTGATCAATATGAAAACGGACTGCGTAGGTTTCGTCGGAGCTTCCAGTCTCGAAAGAATGGGTGTCGAACAATCACTCGTGGACATCACCAAAAAATTCAAACAGATCCCGGTGCGCA
>JAQGOY010000211.1 GCA_028293375.1 Verrucomicrobiales bacterium
AGTTTTCATTCACAACTAGTTCCAAATAAGTCACTTACGAAAACTAAAAACATTTCCAACTATTTTGAGGGTAGGACAGCGTACGGGGTATGCCCTCTGCTAAAGTGCACTCGAAAGATAAAACAAAAACTAATTGAAAATCTAAAAATAACCTAAAACCACTTGAATTATGCAACGAGAAACCATCAACCAAATCCTGGACCTCCGCTTCGCCAACAAGACTTACGAAGAAATCGCCGCCACCGTGGGATATGCACCCCGTACCGTAGGCCGTGTCCTTGGCAAACACCGAGCCGATCTCGCTCTGAGGCATTCCCAATGGCTAGAACTGAACAACGAGAAACTCCAAAACGATCTCCGAAGCCAGTCGACCCATCGCGCCACCGTCCTGCATCAGCTACCCGAGGAACTGAGCACCCGTAAATTTTCCGATATTCCAACCGATAAACTCATGAGAATGATAGAGCAGGGTGAACGGGCCGAACGCGAAACCGAAAACCGACTGACAAAGCTCATCCATCGCGGAAACCAATCCATCGATGACTACGTGCCCGAAGTCGACGAACCCTCGTCCATCCCGTCCCTTCCATCGCGAAGCAACACTCCATCCCTTCCCAAACCGATCCCAACACCAGTTCCCGTGCCGGCTCTCACCGTGTTGCAAGCGGCATCACCAGCTCCGGAACAAGATCCAGCAGCTAATGCTGAACGAATAGAGCCTGAAGATTATATTCCAGAAGATTGGACTGCCGAAGAAGAAGCAATATACCAGCAGGTCGTGTTGGAAGAAGAAAAACGGCTCGCACAGCGACCAAAAAATCCCAACCCATGCTCAACTGGAGCGACGCCCCAAAAGAAGGCCGCGTAAACAAAATGTCCTAAACCTGTCCTTAAAATGTCCTTTTTGAAAAAGGCGATGCCGACACAAACCAAAGTGGAATGGACGCCACCCAGAAACCATTTCCTCTGTGCATTCATGGAAGTCGAACCTCGACCCGAAATAAAATTGAAAACTCTTCCCCCTTGTCCTCGCTAAAAACCAGGAGATAATCCAGGGTGCAAAAAGAAATTAATCCATATGAGTGGTACAAGAAAAACCAAGGAAAAGGAAACGGTGAACTAGATCTCGGCACAGCCAACCCGCGAGCGTCGTAAAAATCCGTAGGATACGAGGTCACGAGAATCTGATCAAAAAAATCAAACGACCCGTGAATGATGAACACAAAAATACAAAGCACAAAATCCCTTTCCCACCTCCATGCCCATCAGAGTGTACACTCAACGATGGACACCACCCAAAAAATGTCACCTTCAGTCAGATGTGACAACCGCATTCCCCTAGGGAAATGTCACTTTCTTGTCACTGTTTTAGTGGATTTCAAAACAGGACACCCATCGACGTCGGAAGATCGGCCGGCCGAAGAATGGAGGTCGAACCTCGACCCGAAATCACGTGTTTCCAAACGAAAATGTCCTAATCCTGTCCTTAAAATGTCCTTTTTGAAAAATCTAAACGGACACAAACCAAACCCGAAAGAGCACCACCGAGAAACTTTTCCCCGTATTCATTCACGGAAGTCGAACCTCGACCTGTCACCTGCCGTTAGGGGTGACAACCCGGTCCTCCTGGGAAACTGGCACTTTCTTGTCACTTTATTAGTGACATTTCAAAAGAGGACACGAATCTCTGTCGTGGTTACTCTAGCCTCATGAAATCCTTTCAAACCAACTCCTTATGCCGAAAGCGCAATGGCACATCCCTAAACGGTTCCAATTGATGGCGATCACGATCCTGTGCCTCTCGACCAGTGGCTCCAGTGCAGCCACTTTCACTCGGGACATTGCTCCCGTTCTATATAAGCGTTGTTCACCATGCCATCATGATCGCCAATCTGCTCCGTTTAGTCTGGTGACCTATTCCGACGTCATCAAGCATGCCAAACAGATTGCGGAAGCCGTTAACAGTGGCTTGATGCCTCCTTGGTTGCCCGATCCAAATCCTTCCGGCTTCCTCAATGATAGAAGTCTTTCTGCATCCGAAAAAGCCTTGATCTTGAGTTGGATTTCGGAAGGCACGCCGGAGGGCGATCCAGCAATCCTGCCAAAAGCTCCTCAATGGCCTCAAGGTTGGTTGCTTGGAAAACCGGACCTGGTTTTGACCATGCCGAAACCATTTCTCCTTGGCCCCGACGGGGGTGATGTTTATCGCAACTTTGTCATTCCTTCCGGTCTTTCCTCGAACGTCAACATTCGAGCTGTCGAATTCCATGCAGGCAACCCCAAAGTTATGCACCACTCTTTCATTAAGGTTGACGAGACTCATAAGTCGGCAATTCTTGAGTCCATGGGAAATGGGGTTGGCTTCGAAGGAATGAACAGCGGAGCAAAAATGCCCACCGGTCAATTCTTGACGTGGCAGCCGGGCAAGCTACCCGTTTCGACGGGTCCCGTGTGGACTCTCTCAAAGAATAGCGATTTGGTTTTTGAGACTCATATGCACAGGTCTGGTAAACCAGAAACTGTTTCCTCTTCCATCGGGCTCTATTTTACCCAGAAAAGCGCCTCTACAAATTTTGTGAAGATACTTCTGGGCTCATTGGCGTTGAATATTCTCGCTGGTGATACCAATTACGTTGTTGAGGACAGTTTTGTATTGCCCACCGATTGTGATGTCTCCTCCGTGCTTCCTCACGCCCACTATCTCTGCACAGAAATGAAGGCTTGGGCCGAACTACCAACTGGGACCGCCAAACAGATTCTTATTATCAGGCATTGGGATTTTAATTGGCAGGGAGATTACCAGTACGCTGCCCCAATCCCACTTCCAAAGGGAACAAAATTAAAAATACGCTATACTTACGATAATTCCACCAACAATCTTAAAAATCCAAACAACCCACCGAAAAACGTCTACTACGGAACCCAGTCCAGCGACGAAATGTGCGAGTTCTGGATCCAATTGGTTGTTCGGGATGGCGCACACCGAATTGCGATTGAAACCGCTTTCCAGCAGAAATCGAAGGATCTGTTGGAAAAATCCATACTCTCAAAGCTAACCCGCAACCCCGGGGATAGTCAGTCGCTTTCGGACTTGGGATTGTTAAGAATTGGTGACGGCAAATATGCGGAGGCGGAAAAATTATTTCAAAGGGCCATTCAGGCAAATCCTGACGATGACACTAGTCATTATCGATTGGGATTGGTCTATCGCATCACCAACAGATTTTCCGACTCGGATGCTGAACTTCTTCGCGCCGTCTCCCTGAATCCACGGAATGCACCCGCTTGGGGAAACCTGGGCTACGTCAAGGCCGGACTCGGCGACGCTGAGGGCGCAAAGACTGCCTTCCGACAAGCGCTGGATATCGATCCGACCGATGTTTATGCGAAGGCTGCGCTTAAAGAACTGGAGGCGTTGCCCAAAAAACCATAAATCATTTGTTTTACCTTTTATAAACCTCGCTGTCCTGGCTCGCGAAGGCCGCGTGTCCTGGCTCAGCCGTAATTCGCCAGTTCAATCACCACCGCATAAAAACCGATGGAAGAGATTTTCTGGACCCAGACACTTTGCATCCCACCTGTTCCACCAAGGTCTGTTTGGTCCATGGCTCCTTCTTCTGTGAACGAGAAAGCAATCTTTGTCCACCCATCGGAAAGTTTCTGGCGGAACTGCACGTGATAGGTTGCATTCTCGATCGACTGAAAGGTGAGCTTTATCCTCGGCCCGAGCGATGTAGTTACTGGAACAATGTCGACCGTGTACCCCAATCCGGGGATTTGAATCGTCAATGTATCCTGCAGGTCGTACGAAAGCGGATATTGTGGAAGCGGACGCGGCGCAGGTCCGCCAATATTTTTCCCATCGATCGCATACTTCGATCCATGGCAGAAGCAAAAACTAAAGGCCAAATCCGTGCTGAAGGATTCCACCACGCAATTCTGGTGCTGGCATTGAGTGGTCATCGCATAAAAGTTTTTTCCAGCGCCACGGTTAATCATTATCGGATAATAAGGCCCATTGGGTGTGTTGCCGTTCAGGGGATTGATGGCCAGTCGAAGCGACCCGTTTTCATTCAGCAGCACCGGGAATTCGCTTAACTTTACTTTGATTTGGCCCGTGGTATTTACGGCATTCAGAGCGGGTTGCGCTTCCAGGTCGCAAACGGACTTTAGGTTCCCCAGAATCGAAACTGCACCGCCAATGGTAAGTGTTCTCACAAATTGGCGTCGATTGGTTGGGAGTGCGTGCATTGGGTTTACGGTGTCTTGACTCGAAAATAACGTTGGTTCGAGGATATGCTGTTCGTGATTCGGATCGTCTTGGGAGATGCTTGCGCCGGGAAGTTGGTTAATGTCGTCCAATTGTTCGGCCCGAGGGTGTCACTAAATTCCACCGCATAAACCTGGTTCGATTGCGCAATGAACTTAAAGATTAACGAGCCTCCGGTCGCGATCGCGCCGAAAAGGGTTGTCGCTGTTGCCGCCACCGGCGCAGGCAAAGTGTATTCAACGGTCAATACCGGCGTATTGTCGAAGTCTTCGCGGGACCCCACTTGCTTTCCTGTCCCTATCAGGTCATCCGTTGCCAGCAGGATCCAACCAAAATTCTTCGCCGGTTCGCTTAGCCATGATTGCACATCCGAAATCATCCCTTTCGATGCAAACGTCCGCTCGTCGATAAATGCCGTGGCGCTTGGCTGAGAAACGAAATCATTTCCCCGCTGACAACCCCCTTCCGACCACGGAATAGTGGCAAAACGATTGTTCCACGTGCTTTCAAACTCATCCCATTCGACCAGCATGCGGTTAAGATCAAAATAGGATTCCTCGGTGTTCGATCGCGTAACAATGATGGTCAAGGTAACGTTCGTAATAATTGCGTTTGTGGGCAACTGGGTTAAATCGAATTTCATCAGGACTCTGTTCTGCGGCGGGCCAAAATCCTTGGCGATTCCCACTAGCAGGGGAGAGTTCCCGCCGAAGTTCATGTCCGGCGCGGAATCACGCATGAAAGTATCGGCCACCGGGGTAAGGTTTGTCGTGGCTCCTCGCGCTTGCGATCCCATTGCCGCAAACGCACAAATGATCGCTATGCAAATTTGAAACCATGTTCCCACCGTTTCTTTTCCTTCCATTGGCATCTGCTTCCTCGTTCCCAAGCGTGACCTACGGCCCAATCCATACGCGGTGGAAGCTTTGTTGGTTGGTGCCATTGGGGTCGATCACAATGAACGAATTGGTCGTCGCATTGTTTGTCATAAACATGGAAATCCAGTTGGAGGCCATCAGATCGGTCGCTCCCTGAATGGTATAATTTTGATTCGATGCCCCCGTCAGCCTCATCGAGAACTGATTCGTCCGCCAGACTGGTTCGGTCAAGACAGGCTTCGGATTAATGGTGATTGTAAAAACTTTGTTCGTGCTTCCAGAATCCGCACCGGTCACTTTCACCTTGATCGTGTAAAGATCGTTCACCGCGGGAGTGCCGGAAATCACCCCTGCCGCTGAGATCCCCAATCCCTGCGGCAAACCTGGTGAATCCGATGCGAGTTGCCAGGTATAAGGCGACTTTCCGCCACTGGCTCCGAGCTGAGCGCTATACCCCACGCCAACGTTTCCTTTAGGCAATGCACTGTTGGTAATCTGTACCGGGTTTGCCGCAGGATAAACCGTCCAGTCCAGGCGGATAGCCTCGCCCGCGAGGCTCACACTTGCAGGCGTCAGGCAGGCATAACCACGTTTTGTTAAGTCTGCGCAACTTACCGTAATCCGGTAATTCCCATCTGTGTCGGCGTCCACGTCGTAATAGCCATCGATATCGGTTGGACCCCTTGTACTCAGTGTGTCTCCCACGTAATCATCTCCAATGACATTGATCCCCACTATAGGATTTCCCTGCGCGTCCCGGACGTAGCCGGAAACCTGCTGAGAACCGCTCGAGGCGCGTGCGCTCTCCTGGCATGGAAATAAACCGGCCACTGCCAGTGTCAGCAGGATGAATGTCGAATTTTTGTATTTTGGCACTACTTGAAAAGGTTGAATGTTTAGGACTATTTTTTTGGCGGGGGATATCTTTTTACGAGGTAATCCACGAGTGATTCAATTTGGTTTGTTTCCAGGATGCCGCCCTCCATTTTGCCAAAAGCTGGCATGAGTGACCCCTCCTTCCCATGTACAATGTTAGTTCTCCAAAAATCGGCGCCCGTCTCATGGTTTAGCTTTGCCAGGTCCGGCACCATTTCCGCTCTGTGTTCGGAAATATGGCATATGCCGCATGCTTTCTCGAAAAGCATTTCGCCCTGCATCCGCGCTGTAGGCAGCGAGTGACACGCTGCGCAGTTGCCGTGGAAAACCGCCTGTCGATCCACCTTCGCTGCCATCATGTCCTGCTGTCGAACGGATACATTAAAGGGCGCAGGCGAAACGGGTATCTTCACGCGAACCCTCAATAGTTGATCTCCATGTGATGTATGGACCACGATTGTCTTTGTCACCAATCCGAATTTTCCCAGAGTGTTCATTCGCACTTTTAAGAAGCCTCCTTCACCGGGCTTGATGTTCCAGGGCAGCTTCGATGTGGCTTCAGCAAGGGTGCATTCACAGGATGTTTCCGTAGAAACAAGCGTGGCCTCCGTGGCAGAAGCGTTGGTCACTGAGAAAGTGAAATAGACAAGGTTGGTCATTGCCGGGAGATCGACCGAGATTTCACTCGCATCCCAAACCAAAGGGTTTTTCTCAGTCACCTTCGCCCCTGTGGCCACTTCCCCCTGCGCCACGAAAGCAAAAACCAAAGTAATCCACAAAATGTAAATCAATCTCATCATATTCAAGCAACAATCTCGTAATTAGCCATCATCCCGAGGTCTTCATGCTCCAGGTTGTGGCAATGAAACAAATACTTGCCCGTGTAGCCCTTAAATCGTGCAGCCACCGTGATCTGTCCGTTTGGAGGCGCCAGGAGCGTGTCTTTCCAACCGTGCACAGATGGGTCCTGCGCTATCCCGTTTAATTCCAATACCTGGAACTGGATCAAATGAATGTGAACTGGATGCCGATGATTCGTTGGATTTAGAAAACGCCATTTTTCCACGGTCCCTTCTTTTACTTGCGCCAGAGGTGCATTGTTCACGTCGAATGTTTGACCGTTGATGGTCCACACGGTCCCATCCGCCGACGTTTGTCGGTTTAATGTGAAATCGCGAGCGACCGTGCTCGCTGAAATGGGAAGGTCTTCCCACGAAGATAAGCAATCCGGCAACACCGAATCATCAGGCGCACCCGCCACCACATCGAATCGCATGACGCTCGCCAGAGCCCCGGTCGCAGTGGTGTCGTTTTTTAAAATGATCTGCGTCCCCGGCGCATACGCACCAAAATCGATCACTACATCGGCGCGCTGGAATGGCGCCAGTTCCAGTGTTGTCTTTTCTGCGGGTTTCGGGAGCAGCCCCCCATCCGTCGCTATTTGAGTCAGAGCCACTCCGTTGCTCAGTTTCAATCCATATAATCTCGCATTCGACGCATTGATAATTCTGAATCGGTACTTTCGTCGGGATACCTTGAAATAGGGCTGCACTACGCCATTTACGAGGATTGTGTCCCCCAGCACTCCTGTTTCCTTCGTGCTGCTGTCCAGCATGTAATGAAACGATCCATCCGCATTGAATATGCGATCCTGAATCATCAATGGCACATCATACTCCCCTGTTGGCAGTCCAAGGCTATGCTCATCAGGATCGTCGATCAAATAGGTGCCGGCCAAACCATAGTAAACATGCAGGCCTGTTTGGCCGTGCGAGTGATCATGGTAAAGCAATGTCGCGCCCCGTTGTTGATTCGGGTAGTGATAATCTCGAAAAGCCCCAGGACTTATCGCCTCGCGGGGATGTCCATCATCCTGGGGCGCCACATGCGCGCCATGTAGATGCACTGCGGGATACATCATGGACATTTCTGTAGTTTCGTCCTGGTGCGTGTCCGGTAGCCTGCTGACGTGGCGTATCACCACAGATTTCCCCTTTGTTGCCTTGATTGTTGGGCCGGGGTAGATACCGTCAAATCCCCAGACCACAGTCATCGGCAGGTCCCGATGCACCTTGGTTAGACCCGCGCGCATCGTCATCGTATAATGTTGTGTTTTTCCGCGCATCACTGGCGTGAGCACAGGTGGAATACGGAGCGCATCCACGAAAGGAGAGAGAACCGGGCTCGTGCCGGAAGGATCCATGTCCATGGCCATTTGTCCGAACAGCCGCTCCGGCATCGCGCAAAAAGCAGCCAGGCTCAGCGCGCTGTTACGAAGCATGTGACGACGATTAAGCATAAAAGTTAGGGCGCATTCGGGAACAAACGAGCGGTAGGTATCACTTCCATGGGCAGAGCAGGGCAGCTCCACCGCAAAATCGCTTGCGCCTCTGCCGGATCCGCAACGTATTCCACCCTCACAGAAACCAATTGGCCTGCCACCAGCGAAATTAATCCGCGTCGCGTTTGGCTAAACGAACAGCCCGTCCATTCGTCTATCAACAGCTTGTCGTTCACCCACACGCGCGCTCTGCCATGGTATTGAAACTGGATCGCGTATTTTGCTGTGAACTGCGGAAGGAGCGAGCCCTCCCAACGCACCGCGAAATCATCAGCCGTGATGAGTCTGCTTGGCCTCGATTTCAACCAACTAAAATCCACCAGGGCATTCGTCATCACCACCAATGGAGCTGCAAAATCAGCCGTGTTATTGTAACTGGCTTTTAATCCAATCCCCTGCTGATTGAATGAGACAAGAGTCGTGAAACGCGTCGCCCCCGAGTATTCACTCCACGCTCCGCGTCCATCCTTGTATCTCACCTGCCAGTCATATGTCGTCCCTTCCAGTAAATTCGCTGGGCTGTAGGTCAACAAATTCGCCCCTCCCACCTCGCCGCTATCCACTGCCACCGCATTGTTGCTTGCGTATCGTAAGATCCATTCGCTGTCCGCATGGAAATCAATCCCGTCTGGATCGGAAAATGCGCTTGCTCTCAGTTGCAAGGCCACCGGCTGATTCGCCGCATTATTCGCAGGTGATTGGTTCACCGGCGTGGCTGGAGCCGCGTTGGCGCTGGCTTCTGAAACCATGATGCTGCCAAACATTCCGTCCCCTGGCGATCCGTGCAGCGAACAATGAAAGGGATAATTCCCCGCCTCCGTGAAGGTGAATGGATACTCGTCGTAGAATTCCGTCACGTCGGAATCAAAAAGCCCGGTGTCCGAAGACGCGGTGTGTTCTCCTTCGTAATTCTTCCACAGGATCGTATCGCCGATATTGATTGAGACGAATTGCGGTTGGTAATAATAGTCCTGCATTTTCACTTCTACCGTTGCTCCCGCTGATCGGAAACTGCAAATGCCCAGTAGTCCAAGGATCAGCAGGATGGCCCTTTTGCGCGCGACTCCCTCTGAATTGGATTGGGTTATAGAATTCACTGCTAATGCTTTATGGGGTGGAAATGGCGCGATAAAACTTGCGATTAAATGTCGCCGTATCGGTGTCTGTTATTTTTTTCGCTCCCGGAAAATTTGTCCACGCGGCTACCGAGCACCACACATCCAGGTTGGTTGATGCTTCTAAACGGTAAATCGGCCCCTTGAAACCAGTTACCGAAAGTCGAAAACCGGGCAGCGTGGATGCATAACTTTCAACGATCAATTCCGGTTCCAGTGAGATTACCGAAAATCCAATGTTTGTCGTTGCCACCAGCCCGACTGTATTGGAGGCGCTCAGCGTCAACAGGTAGTGACCGGCTGCAAGATTTGTCAGCGGCAAAACGTACGGGCTCACGAGTGTTCCTGCTCTATTCAACGCGCCCCCGCTAAAGGAGTATTCCACCTGCATAACTCCATTGGGATCGTTTATCGTCACCAAGGCTTGCGTGTTGGTCGTCTGAGTGGATTTCGCCGTAAGGAAGGCAAAACCATCCGCCGGTGAAACAATCGCAACACTTGGAGGAGACGCTGCCGCCAGTCTCAGTCTGACTTCACCGCTTCCTGCCCCGGGCGCAGAATCCACTGCCACAAAATATTTCACCCCGCTTGCTGCCGTGAATGTCACCTGACTGAATGAATTCAAACCCGCGTCATCATTGGACCCCACTTCCACCAGATCACCCTTGTTCGATTCCATGTAGACACCCATCACCGTATCAAACGCACTTCCCGCCGTCGTAGCCGTTGTCACCCCGCTGGAACTTGGGGTCCATGTCCACCACACCGATTTCCCTGCTCCCACCCCTGCGTGAATCGGTTCTTCTGTTTCGCTCGTTGCATAAGTGTTGAAACTCGTTGCCAGAGTATCGAGCGCAGAAATCACACCCGCCGAAACCCGGTTGTCATTGTAAGGCTGTAAAGACGCTGCAACCACGTCGAAGCTCAAGTCCCCGCTTGACGCCACTCCCGAACTCAATAATGCCGCCTTCGCCAAATATTTTCCAGCCGGCAAGTTGGTTAGCGTCACGGAATAGGGTGGGGGCGAAGTAAATTGGCGATTCACGATTCCCTGCCGCTCCAGGATGAACACCATATTATTCCCGCCACCTCCAACAGTAGGCGTCGCCTTCAGCGCTAGATTGGTAATGGCGGATCCGTTGCTCAAGGTAACGACCGATCCCTCGACTATCCCTGACAGGCTGATCCCGTCGGCGCGAAGCTCTTCTGTGCTGCTCAACATGCAGCACAGAAAAAATGTACGCCTCATCAACAAACTGATTCCGTAATTATGAAATCTCGACAACATCGTTTCTTCGTAGCGATTCCTCTCGTTTCTCACACTCGCCTCGTTCGCTCTTCTCTCCGCATCCATTCAACCCCATCGTCCCCATGCGTATTTCTTAAGCAGCTCCAATGCCGTCCCCGTCCAATCCTCTCCACATTTGCAATTTATTCATCCAATTGACTGTATATACTGCAATGGGTTCTTTTGGGGTCGATTGAATTCATGATAAAACAACAAATCATGAACCTGGCTCATGATGAGACAGGTGTTCACCATGCTTTCATTCGCGCCATCTCGTTCATCCCCGCGTCCTTCATGGTAATTCGCTTCATCCTTTTATCTTGTTCATCCGGTAATAATCGAATCCTGCTTTCAAAACCATGGTGTTTCATATGTACGTACCATTCGGTATACGGTCTGTTGTGGAGCTCGGATCGTGATTATTTTTGTTTGAGGGGGCTTCGCGTCATTCTTTTCTGCTCTCGTTTTATTCCCTTATGTCAAAAATGACATCGTGTTCAAATCGATACACTTCCTGTGGTCACATTTAGTTTTATTATCGTGTAAACGCTTGGCGACTGTGCATCCAAACGCAACGGCGGCATGTTCTGTTTTTCGCTTAATCCTTTTTGTGATTGAAAATTCCCTGGCCTCACTCTGTGTCATTGGCTTGGTTTCAGGTGGACTCTTCCGTGGAATTCAAATCATTCATGGTTACCCCATCAAACATTCATACCGTTTTTTCCTCTCGGCACAGGTGCTGCTAAAAGCCGATCCGCAGGCTGCCACCATCCCAGCAAAATGAATTGAGCAAATCCCGCATAACCCTGGTGAATCCATAATGAAACCAATCAAAAGTCACACGTTCAAAAGACTGCTGTATGCATCAGCTTTGTTCGCGCTAGCCATTGCGCCTTCAAAGTTGTTTGCTGCTGCTCCCTATAATTCCAACACTACGACACACCCGGATGATGACCTGAGCGTCAGGCCCACCGGTACCGTTACTTATCTGGTGAACACCAATACTGACCCTCGTCTTTACGGCAAAGTGGGTCCTCTTCTTGTCATGCACGCCATGAGTGTTCATAACACCATCGTTTGGAAGACCAACGAAGACACCCCCAAAATGCTGATGTTTCAGCGCCATTCCGGCTATCGCGCGGATGAAATAACCAATCCGGATATTATAAATTTTCTGATTAGCACACCTAACCCCGGTCCCGGCGCTTTATTAAATCAGACCGCCCTCGGCAACTCAGGCAACCAGTTCAACTCTGCTTTCCGAAGAGCTTTCCAGCAGCTTTGCTACGGCGGTTACAACATCATTCACGATGTTAGCCAGTCCGTTGCCCAGCGCATTCGTGTCGATCAAAACATTGAAACCTGTCAGCTCTATGATTGGGGCCATCCGGATGCGTATAAATACGATTTCTTAAATCCGAAATACTCCCCCGGCGCATTGAATAACCATGATGCAGAATTGAATTTTGCAGCCACCAAAAACATGGGTCCTTCCCGCGGCCTTTATTATGACATGTATTGTCCTGGCTTTTGCACTCTGGAAGATGGCCGTCCCATTTTTCCTGGTGGCCACGACATGAACAGTCAAAACGGGAACTACCGCATCCAGGTTTTTGATCCCGATGCGGAAACATGGCTGGCTCGCCCTGCTTCCTGCATGCGCCTCCAATATAACGCGGACCCGAATGACCCTTATTCAGAAGGATTCTTCCAGTCACAAATCAACCTCGGAAAGGGGGAAACCAATATATACTTCCTCACCGGCAACTCGCTCGCTGGAGATTGTAATCCGCACAACATCGGCAATGTCCCTGGAGTTAACTATTCCACCAACTATCCCGCCATTCGTCTCATGGGTCCGAACGGGACAGTTACTCATCCAAATCCAGTTCCCGGCGATATGAAATATGCGCGCTGGTATCCCGGCACAATAGCCTTGCCAGGAAACCGTGCCTTCATCTTTGGCGGTTGGGATCGTGATGAAAAAACTCCTCCTATTCGTGGCGCTATCAGTTCTCAAACCACGGCTCACTCTAACTTCCTCTTTGGGGCCACCGCCGCCAATTACAACCTTCCTGACAAATGGAAATTGTCTGGTTTCCTCTCCTCGGACGGCAGCGACGTTCCTGCAAACCAGGTCACTCAACCCGTTCCCGAAATCTACGACGGCAACACCGACACTACATATCCACTCGAGAACGCACGCCTTGTTCAACCCGCATGGTATCCGAACTCCACCATCGTTCAAACTGGTCCTAACGAAGACGATTGGCAGGTTTTGGTCAACTCCAGTCAATTATTTGAAGATTCTGCTGAAGCCGGTGGTGAGTTGGGTTCCGCTTCCTCTGAAACCGTGGCCCGTCACACCTTCCTGGTGGATATCCAGGGCGCCATGAACGACCCAGACCGCCTCATCCCGAATGTTCGAGAAGGCAAATGGATCAAGTATGTCGATACTGCAACCAACACTTTTGCTCCTTTCTCTGCCAACGCAGATATCGAAGAGCTCGATGCCCAGGGTCAAACAGTGACTCATCGTCTCTACCACTTCGGTGGTCGTAACAGTGTCGGAACCGCAGTGGCAAGCTGCATGTATCTGGAATTAGCTCCGCTTAGCAAAGCTCGGCTTCCCGGTGCGGCTCCTGTCGCTATGCCCAGATGGACCACCACTCCCGGCTCTCTGGTTGCGCGCGCTCGTCAGAATTACGCTGCTGCTCTGCCTAATGGAAAAATCGTTATCTTTGGCGGTAACGGCACTGGTAACGCAGGCATGGAAGCCTGGAGCTTGCACGTCCAAATGTTTGATCCCGCCACCGGCAGCATCCAGCGCATGGATAAAACCGGCGTCCCTCGCGATGAGCACGGCATCATCCATCTCTGGCCTGATGGTCGTGTGTTCATGGGCGGCCAAAATAGAAACGGTATCTCCGTCGCTGGCGATCCTTTCGCTCCCGCCGGTGATCCTGACCTGGGTGTTACCTGCGGCCAATTCTATACCCCTCCCTACTTGTTTGACTCCAACACCAACGACGCTGTTCGCCCGGTGATCACCAGTGCACCGAAACAGATTGATTATGGTGTGGATTTCAACGTCACCGTCGATGATGCATCCCAGATATCCTCGGTCTGCCTCATCCGAACCGGTTCCATGTCTCACAGCCTCCACACTGACTTCCGTTACATTAAGGTCCCCTTCACCAGTGTCGGTGGAAATGTCTTGCGCGTAACAGCTCCTGTTCTTCCGGGAACTGCAATTGGCGGTTATTACGAACTGTTCGTTGTAAACAAGAACGAAACACCCGCCATGGCCAAAAAAATTGTCCTCGGAACGTATGTAGCGTCGAGGCATTAACAAAACAAAAACAAAACAAAATCGAAATCAAATCCCGTGTGTGGGCCGGGTTCTCAGTGAACCCGGCTTTCGGGAAAAGCAGACTACCAGTGCGAAAATCCAAGTTTATGACCGGATTCACCTTGATCGAGCTCCTCGTGGTTATTGCGATAATCGCAATCCTCGCCTCGATGCTCCTCCCTGCGCTTTCCCGCGCAAAAGGCAAGGCCCTCTCCATCAAGTGCATGAACCAGATGAAGCAATTGGGAATCTCCACGGAAATGTATATCGATGATAATGGCGGGCGTCTTCCCGGCGCTCAACACAGCCTGCCTTCATGGCTCGCTTCCCTGGCCAGCTACAATGGCACTAACGTTTTTCGCTGTCCCATTGAGAAAACGCGCCCTTATAGCTACGCGGTAAACGATTATCTCACTTCTCATCCCGCTGGCGCTTCCCAGTTGGATTTTTCTGTCCAGGCCGCTTTGCCGAACCTTTCGGAAACCATGTGGATGGGTGAATTACTCGAAGAGATTATCGGCCAGGATCATTTCCACTTTGCTGATTATCGCAATTCTCCCTCTCCCAGCGATATGTCCGGGGGTTTCTCTCCTAACGGCTTTCGCAGCCAGGTGGATGTGCTCCGCCACATTGGCAATGCGAACTATCTCTATGCCGATGGTCATGCCGAATCACTCAAATGGGAGCGCGTCTCCCCCAGGCTCATCAGCCCGGGATCCAGCTTCATTATGCCCACCGGTCGCCAATGAATAATCAAATATTAATAACCTGTTCGAATGTTAGTCCAAAAACCCGACTCCAACCCCAATTCAATACATCCATTAAGTAAACTCCCATGAAAACCTCTTTGAGATCCTCCATTCTGCTTGGCGCTCTCCTGCTCGGGCTAAACGCCGGAACCGTGAACGCCCAACTGCTTCCCGTTACCGCTGGCGCCTTCTCCACGACTCCCGGCTCCAAGCTCAAGTTTGTCAATGGCGCCACTTACACTTCCGCTTCTGGTTATATCCAACTGACACCCTACTCGAGGTTCGCCAATCGGTTTGGCACCAATCTCACTTATGGTACCACTAACCTCCTGTTTCAGGCGCTTTCTTACGCCACCAATTTTGACGTCAGCGCTGCTCCAGGCGCTTATATTGCCTGCCAGGTCTTGTCCGTGACCGGTCCCGTCGGTGGCACACTTTTTTTCTGGGAACAGGGTGCTGGTTGGCCGACTTACAAGTTTCCTGTCAATGGTCTCTACGCCGCAGGCAAGAATCGCATCATGCTGAGCAATCCCGAATCCGGCGCCGGTCGTCCTGACGGCGATCCTTTCGGTGCCGTCCGCGGTCGCAAATTTACCGTCGATAAAGCCGGTGACTACGCTGTCACTTTCAAACTCTACGACATCTCCCAAAACAATCCCACCACCGCTGGCCCCATTCATCCCCCTTCGGATCCTCTTACCATCAAGTTCTCCACCTATGTTGACCTGGGCATCACTCAAATAAAGCAAACCAACAACGTCAGCGCGCTCACCTTTAAACAAGGTTTTCTGACCAACATGGTTGTCGAGTCATCCACGGATTTAACCGCTCCGAACTGGACTGTTGTCTCAGGGCCCTTTGCCACCACGCCCACCCTCACCACCAATATATTCACCAACGACATTGCCAGCCAAACCGTGTTTTACCGTTTGCGCGGCGTAACCCCATAATTCCCCTCTGACTCAATCGTGAAAAAAATTGTCGTTCTTATTTTTTTCCGCCTCGTTGTCGCCCTCGGTTTGTTAACCGGGGGCGGCTTTCGGGCCTTTGGCCAGCACGTTCATCTTTTCGCCGGCGCAGCCAGCCAGCAACAGGGCTCTCAACTCATTGTTGTTAATCGCGCTTCCTACGATATCAACTCCAACGGCGGTATTACTCCCGAATGCTTTTTCATGAGCGATGGCGATCCTCTCTATCCCAATCTTTATTCCTCGGATGCCACCTTTGCCGCCTTGCCTGCCACCCTCGATACCGGTGGCCCTGCTCCGAATTGCGCTGCCCAGGGCGCTTATCTCGTCGCTCAAATAATTTCTGTCACCGGCCCTGAAGGGGGAAAAATTGACTTCTGGCAGGAAAATGTGGATGCCACGGCCACCACGAAGGTCTTCTCCATACCCGTCGGAACGACCAATAGCATCAATCGTTTCAACATCAGTGAAGGCGTCGTCAGCCCCACCTATGGTCCTGATCCCTTTGGCCACATCCACGGACGCAGGTTCGCCGCCAATATACCGGGACTTTACACTGTTGGCTTTCAGTTGTTCGACACATCCACCAGCGGCTTCAATGGCGGGCCCATTCACACCCCCTCCATTACTAATTACTTTTATTTCCAGGCTGGTTTCCACGCCAACTCCATGCTCTTCACCACTAACACCGCCACCTTCGGTTTTGGTGTGCGCCCTTTCAAAAACATCGATCTCGAAATCTGTACCAACCTTGTCAATCCCAATTGGATCAGGGTCGTTACATACATCGGTAACGCCCACAGCCACCTTCAACACCTTGCTGATCCTGCTGCCGTTACCCCCTCACGGTTTTATCGCCTTCGCGAATATGCCCAATAATTTCCACATGTAGTTAACCCTTAATCAAAAGTAATGAAATTCTCAACAAGAACACAAATAAACTTGATCACCGGGTCCCCCTGCCTTGCTCTCCCCTTCCTTCAATGGGTTTTAATATCCGCTGCTTTGCTTCTGAGCGTAAACTCCTCCCACGCACAGGCCCAGTTTGGCCACATCAACGCTGGGGCCACTTCTCAGGACGCCGGCGCTCAGCTCATCTGGGTGAATGGGAGCATATTCGGTCCCGGCTCCGGTTACAAACAACCCATGCCGCTTTCCCCCTCTGGAGTTTATGCAGGTTTTTATAACAGCAGCGGTCCTACCATGACCGCTCTCCCAACCAGCGTGGACAATGGTGGGCCTGCTGCCTTTGCTGCATTGCAGGGCTCTTTCATCAACCTCAAACTTACTTTGGTCAGTGCCCCTGAAGGCGCTACTTTTGGATTCTGGGATACTGGGGCTCTGAGTCCCAGTTTCACCCTCGCCGTAGGCGATTCCACCGGCCTTATCCAATTGAGCGACGCTTCTCTCGGCGCTGGCAATCCTGGCGCCGATCCCTTCGGTCACATTCATGGCCGGCGCTTTTCCGGTACTATGTTGGGTGATTATGTCGTTGGTTTGCAACTATTCGACACTTCGGATTTGGGTCCCGGAGCTACTCCCCTCCATACTCCTTCAGACGTTCTGTTCATGACCTTTTCAGCCGTGCCTGCCGCAGTGCCGGAGCCAGCCACTGCCTCCTTCATAGTCGTTTTCGCTTTCGCGGCCGGATTATTGAAACTCCAAAGGAATAAGCTCAACGAAAAGTCTTAGATATTACCATCCTGTTGAACATCGAAGATGCAGCAACCCGCCAAATCCAGGACCTCGGAAATGCTTAAAAGAATCGGCTTTCCATTCTTTAAGCTTTCCAGGTCCTTGGATCGAGCGGCTCGATCCCCACAAGAGAATTCTTTTTTTACCCTCGATAACCCCCTGGAGAGTAAATCGTCGAAAGTAGTCTCGGCAGATCTGTCGATATACAGGCCTCGATTGACCGATCCTCATAATTCCTCAAATACGGAACAGACTCTTTCCGTCGCCACTTTCGTCAAACTGGCCCGCTCTTTTGTCTCATCGTCGATTCAGCGCTTAAGCCCGGGCATTTTTATACTCTGGGAATTGAACATGCTTCCCCATTACCCGGCCCGCCTTTGGTTTCACTGCTCCTGGTTCCATCGCCCAGCGCGTGCCCTCTTTTCTGCCCTTCAGGCCAATCGCGTTGTCAACAAAATCTCTGCGCGATTATTAAGCACTTTCGGCTCACCGTAGCGTACGCCAACTTTCGAATGCTTTATTAAAACTACACTTATTAAAAAATGACAAAATGCATCTCAATTTCTGATTCACATTCACCTCTGATTCTTGCCGTCGCTTCCATGGCCCTTGCACTTTTCATTGGTGCCACGGGTTGCAGCAAGTCGGATAGCAACGATCCTGCTAAATCCGGGGGAACGAACACCACCGCTTCAAGCGAAAAGACCAGCCCCGCTTCGGAGAATACTTCTGCGTTAAAGATCTCTTCGAGCCCAGTGGAAGTTCCTCCGCTCACTGAAGAAACAAAGGCCTCTTTTCTCGCCAACACCAACTTTACCTTCCGCGAGCAAATGGCCAAAATCAACGACTCTTCGCTGACCGATACTCAAAAAGCGCAACTGTTCCTTTTATTGCTCCCTTCCTTCAATCGCGATGGTCAACGGGAATTTGCCCATGCCGCTGTTTCCCATATCAAGGATTCGACTTACTCACTCATTTTCAAACCGTTGCTTGAGGCGAAATCCGACAAGCAAATTCTGAGCGTATTCATGACGGATACCTTGAAACGCCCCAACTCCGTCAAACTGCCTGCCTTGCTCCAATTGGCCCGCACGGAAGATCATCCCATGCAATCCGAAGCCAAAGAGCTCCTGGTCGCCTTCATTGGCAAAGAACACGGAAAAAAATGGGAAGATTGTCAGGTTGCGGTAAACGCCTATGTAGCCAATAGCACCAATTAAGCATCAACAAGCTGTAAAACAGCATTGGGAGCAGCCGTGTCCCTCCCGGCGAGGACCTGATTCATGCAGATTCGTAGGAGCGGTCTGGTGTTATTACGAACCTAACAGCGCACCCCGCTCTCGATCCGCGTCGCTGCCACCATGCGGGCACCAGGCACCGCCGGCTTTAGGCTGTGTGCTCCGCTCGGTGTCGGCCTTCAGGAAATGCTACAAATTCGGATGCAGAGCAAGCTTTGAGGAATCAGCTATCCTCCCAAAGGTCCTTAGCTCTACGCGTCGGAGCATGGATCCGCAGAGCATTATACGAAACCAGGGAGGTCAAACTCGAACCGCAATCGCTACGTTTCCATTATCGGGTGACATTTCACTCTTCCCACCACCCCTGATCCTACCCCGCCACTTTCAGTCTCGCATCCCATCCTCAACTGCGCCTCGGGATTTAGCCTTTGCAACTCCAGCCCGGGTTTCGTACAACTACCGGTCCGCCTAGGCGGCATGTATGATACCTGAAGTCGAGATCTATGATACGACCCTGCGCGACGGCAGCCAGGGCGAAGGGATTAATTTCTCAGTTGCGGATAAACTCCGCATCGCTGAGCGACTCGATGCATTCGGGGTTCACTATATTGAAGGCGGATGGCCTGGCTCCAACCCCAAAGACATCGAATTTTTTGAACAGGCCAAATCTCGCACTTGGAAAAATGCCAAACTCGCAGCTTTCGGCTCTACCCGCCGCAAGAACATCGCCGTGGAAAAGGATGATCAGGTCAAGCTCCTAATCCAGGCCCAAACTCCGGTTGTCACAATTTTTGGCAAAACCTGGCTCCTCCACGTTACCGAAGTTCTCAACACCACTCCCGAAGAAAATCTGGCCATGATTGCCGATACCGTCGCTTATCTGAAAGCCAACCGAAAATTCGTCATCTACGATGCCGAACATGCCTTCGATGGATTTAAGGATAACTCCGAGTATGCCCTTTCCACCTGGATGGCCGCTGAAAAAGCAGGGGCTGACATAGTCACCCTGTGCGACACCAACGGCGGTTGCCTGCCCAGCGAAGTCATGCGCATCACCCAAACCGCGCGTGAAAAGTTAAAGGTCAACATCGGCATCCATACGCACAACGATATCGGCCTCGGCGTCGCCAACGCCCTCGCCGCCCTCGAAGTCGGAGCCATGCACGTTCAGGGAACCATCAATGGATATGGCGAACGCACGGGGAACTGCAATTTAACCAGCGTCATTCCTAACGTCGCCTTTAAGCTGAAGAAAACTTCCGTGCCCACCGATTCCATTGCCCAGTTGAAGGAGCTTTCTCAGTTCGTGGACGAAATTGCCAATATTCGGCATGACCCACGCCAACCATGGGTCGGCGCCACCGCCTTTGCTCACAAGGGCGGCATGCATGTCAACGCAGTTCAAAAAATTGCCCACAGTTTTGAACACATCAACCCCGAAGCCGTTGGCAATAGCCGCCGCGTGCTGATCAGCGATCTCGCTGGGCGCAGCAATATCGTGATGAAAGCCCAGGAACTCGGGTTCAACATCACCAATGACACCCCCGAATTGAAAATGATCCTCACCCGGATCAAAGAGCTCGAACACAAAGGCTATGAATTCGAAGCCGCCGAAGCTTCGCTTGCGCTTTTAATTCGTAAAATCTGCAAACACCAGGACTTGCCATTCCAGGTCAATGCCTATCACGTAAGCATGCGACGCGATGGTGCCACCTCCATATGTGAAGCCACCATCAAGGTCAAAGTCGGCAAAGACATCAGCCACACCGTCGCGGAAGGCGATGGCCCCGTAAATGCACTCGACTCCGCGTTGCGCATGGCCCTCTCCCGGTTTTATCCGGGCGTGAAAGAAATTTCTCTTATTGATTACAAAGTCCGTATCCTTGATTCCGGGACAGGCACCGCCGCCAAAACACGTGTGCTGATCGAATCCAGCAATGGCAGGGAAGACTGGGGCACGGTCGGCGTGAGCGATAATATCATTGAGGCCAGTCTCCAGGCCCTTGTCGATAGCATGGAATACAGTTTAATGAGCAAAGAATAACGAGGAGCAGTCACCCACATGTCTGAAATTTCAAAAGCGTACGAGCCTCAATCCGTCGAGGGGAAATGGTATCAATCATGGCAGGAAAACCAATGTTTCACTGCCAACCCCGCATCCCCCAAACCGCCATATTCAATCGTCATTCCTCCTCCCAATGTCACTGGCATCCTGCACATGGGGCATGTCCTCAATAATACCATTCAGGATATCCTTTCCCGCAAGGCCCGCATGGAGGGCTTTGAAGTCCTCTGGCTCCCAGGCACCGATCACGCTGGCATCGCTACTCAGGTTCAGGTCGAGAAAAAGCTGAAGAAGGAAGAGCGCATCAGCCGGCATGACATTGGCCGCGAAAAATTCATCGAGCGCGTTTGGGAATGGAAAGAAAAGCACGGCAATATCATCATCGATCAGCTCAAAAAACTAGGCTGTTCCTGCGATTGGAGCCGCGAGCGTTTCACCATGGATTCGGCTTATAGCCGCACTGTCGCTGAAACCTTTGTCGATCTCTATAACAAGGGCCTGATCTACCGCGGCAAGCGCATGGTCAATTGGTGCCCTGTTTCTCTCACCGCTCTCTCTGACGAAGAAGTAAACATGAAACCCCAGAATGGTGTTTTATATTACTTCAAGGTGGAAATCGCCGAAGAACCCGGGACCTTCCTCACCATCGCCACTACTCGCCCTGAAACCATTCCAGGCGATACAGCCGTCGCCGTGAACCCGAAAGACAAGCGTTATGCTCAATACGTCGGCAAACACGTGCTTCGTCCCATTCCAAGCGAATTCTCCCGTCAGGAAAAGCTCATCCCAATCATTGGCGACGAGCATGTCGACTTCGAATTCGGAACTGGCGTCCTCAAGGTTACTCCGGCCCACGACAAGGCTGACTTTGATATCGGCCAGCGGCATCAACTCCAGGTCATCGAAGTCATCCAGGCGAATGGCGTCATGAACGATCTCGCAGGCAAAGACCTCGCCGGTCTCGATCGCTTTGCCGCCCGTAAAATCGCCGCCGAAAAACTAACCGAACTCGGTTCGCTTGATAAAACAGAGCCTTACCAAAATAATGTCGGGTACAGTGAACGAGCCGATGTCCCCATCGAGCCGCGCCTTTCCGAGCAATGGTTCTTGAAATACCCCAGCGTTGCCGTTTCGAAGGAAGCCGCCCTGAAGGGTGATCTAAAATTTTATCCGGATCGCTGGGCCAAGGTCTATGACCATTGGTTATCTAACATTCAGGATTGGTGCATCAGCCGCCAACTCTGGTGGGGTCATCAAATCCCGGTTTGGTATAAAGACGCCGAACAAAAATGCCAGATCCACTCCCCTGGAGAAGGCTGGGTTCAGGATCCAGACGTGCTCGACACCTGGTTCTCCTCTTGGCTTTGGCCTTTTGCCACCATGGATGAGAAAACCCGCGCTAAGTTCTATCCCACCACCGTGCTCGTTAGCGGTCCCGATATTCTTTTCTTCTGGGTGGCTCGCATGGTCATGGCCGGTTTCGAATACACAAGCCAAAAGCCGTTCAAAGATATCTATCTCACCGGCATCATTCGCGACAAACAGGGCCGTAAGATGTCCAAGACCCTTGGAAATTCACCTGACCCGCTCGATCTCATTGCCAAGTATGGGGCAGACGCTCTCCGTTTTGGTGTCATGCGTTCCGCTCCTCTCGGCCAGGATGTCCTGTTCGACGAACTCCAGGTCGAGCTTGGCCGCAATTTCTGCAACAAGTTGTGGAACGCCTGCCGGTTTCGTCAAATGCAGGGCGGCGAGGTGGAAGGGGAAATCAATCCCGCACTGCTTACCTCCGATGACAAATGGATTCTGATCCGCCTCGATCGCGCCATCTTGGAAATCACCGAATCCTTGAAGGATTACAAGTTCAACGAAGCCACCCAGGCCCTCTACCGTTTCTTCTGGAGTGAATATTGCGATTGGTATGTAGAAGCCACCAAGGCCGTTTTCTTTGGCGAGAACGCCGAACTCAAGGCCAACACTGTGGCCGTCATCGATTTTGTTTTATCCAACACCCTCCGTCTTTTCCATCCCTTCATACCCTTCGTCACTGAAGAGCTCTGGCATGGCCTGGGTTATAACCTGGAACTTCCCGAAGGGCAGGGCCATCAATCAATCATGTTCGCTCATTGGCCCAAGCCATTGGGGGATGATTTCAAACAACATTATCTGCTCGATGAAACCGACGAACAACTTGCTGTCACAAAATATGCGTTGGTAACAGAGGGGCGAAACCTCCGTCGCGAGGGAAACATCCCTTCCAGCAAGAAAGTGAAGTTCGTTTTCAAACCCTCCGGCAAGCTCTCGGCCCACGACGCCGAAGTCCTCAAGATACTTTTAAATGCCGAAGCCCTGGAACTCGATCAGACCTACATTCCCAAAAAGGGGACGCCTGTAGCCCACAACGTTCTCGGTGAACTCTACCTGCCTCTCGAAGGCCACATCGACATCGAAGCCGAAAAAGTCAGGCTCTCGAAAGACATCCAGAATTACAAAGCGGAAATCGATAAAGTCATGCAAAAACTGGAAAATCCTGCTTTTACGCAAAAAGCACCACCCTCAGTTCTGGAAGATCATCAGAAGCGTCTCGTTGATTGGCAAACGAAATTGGCCCAGGCCAAAGCCTCTGTTGATAATCTAAATTCCTAGACGGAAGCAGCCCTTAAAAGCGAAAAGGCCCTCAAGCGGATGAGGGCCTTTGATCGAAAAATGAGCAACTATGAAGGAGCTCAGGGAAACCCTGAGTTATTCTCCATTTTGCC
Source organism: Verrucomicrobiales bacterium (assembly GCA_028293375.1). Classification (GTDB taxonomy): domain Bacteria; phylum Verrucomicrobiota; class Verrucomicrobiia; order Limisphaerales; family JAQGOY01; genus JAQGOY01. Next base: position 23,595 of record JAQGOY010000211.1, read on the forward strand.
GCAAGCGTATTCGATTAAAATTTTTTTAATCTTCGCTAAGTCCCGTGCCGATAGCAACTTACCAGATGGTCATTCACCATCCCTGTAGCCTGCATGAACGCATAACAGATCGTGCTTCCAACAAATTTGAAACCTCGTTTCAACAAATCCTTGCTCATGGCATCAGATTCCGCCGTTTTTGCGGGGACTTCCGACGGTTCGTTCCAATGGTTCAGTTTGGGCTTCCCCTCCACGAATCCCCAGACATACCGGTCAAAACTCCCAAATTCTTTTTGCACTTTGAGGAAAGCTTGCGCGTTAATAACGGCCGATTTGACCTTCAGTCGATTCCGGATGATCCCTTCATCCTCCAACAGTGCTTTGCATTTCTTGTCGGTGTAACGAGCCACGATTGCCGGTTCAAAGTTATCGAATGCACGACGGTATGCCTCTCTCTTCTTGAGCACCGTCGTCCAGCTCAGCCCGGCCTGGGCTCCTTCCAGAATCAGAAACTCAAAAAGCAGCCGGTCATCGTGCACCGGAACTCCCCATTCCTTGTCATGATATTCGATCGTTAGCGGGATTGTAGGCCAAGTGCAGCGCTTCATTCCCCAAGTCTATTTCGAAACGCCTCTGGGTCAACCGGTAATGGTGCGCCTTGTCCCAGGCCAATCTAATAGTGACAAATCCTCATGTTACTTATAATTTCATGTAGGATGGAATACAGTGAATCATCTCTGCAAAATCTTAACTCTGCCATTTAAAGAACTGTGGACCTTACCGAACATTTGAAAATCGCCGGCCTGCTTCAAATCGCCCTTGGAGTTGCTCATTTTTGGTTGCCCGATAAATTAGGCTGGGAATCGGATTGTGCAAAAATGACCCTCTTCACCCGCCAGGTGTTTTTCGTTCATTGCTTCTTTATTGTCCTGGTTCTTTTCCTTTTTGGCTCCTTAAGCTTCGGCTGCGCCGACCTGCTTGTTCGCCGTGATCCCCTTGCCAAATGGTTGCTCATGGGAATTGCTTCGTTCTGGCTTATCCGCTTGTTCTGCCAATTCTTTGTTTACGACTCCAGGATTTGGCGAGGCAATCGAACACACACTGTCATCCACGCGATGACCAGTTTGATGTGGGGCTATTACGGCGCGGTATATGGGATCGCCTGGTGGCGCCAATTATAATTTACCTCGCGTGGATTCTTGTTTTGCTTTTCATCATTCGGTGTGCATCCTCAAATCATGAAGCCAATTTTCTTTCTCCGCGTCTCTGCCCTGGCCTGCTTGCTTCTTGGATCTGCTTCTCTCAAAGCCGCGGATCCTGCTGTGCCATCGAGTGTTTCTTTTGAAAAAGAAATTGAATATGGCACGGTCGATGGGCAGCATCTTCTGTTAAACGTTGCTAAACCCCTAAAAGCTGGAATTCATCCCGCCGTTCTCTGCATCCATGGTGGTGGATTCCGGGCTGGCAACCGGGAAAGTTATAATGCTTTGTGCATCAAGCTCGCCGAGCATGGCTATGTAGCAATCACCGCCAGTTATCGGTTTGCTCCCAAATACCCATTCCCCGCCGCAGTTTATGACGTCAAAGCTGCAGTTCGATGGGCCCGTTCCCACGCAAAAGAAAATGGAATAGACCCCGAACGCATTGGCGTTACTGGCGGCTCAGCAGGGGGGCATCTCGCCCAGTTTCTTGGCCTCACCCCAGACTTCCCCCAATTCGAAGGCAGTAGCGGAAACCCCGGCGTCTCGAGCAAAGTCAGTTGCGTGGTCAACTTTTACGGCCCTAGCGATTTCACCAAGTCTTACGGCAAGAGCGTGGACGCCGCCGAAGTCCTTCCCTTGTTCCTCGGAGGCAATTTGGAAGAAGAGCCGAAGCGTCACATCGAAGCCAGTCCTCTGTACTGGGTAACTCCGCTGGCTGCGCCTACCCTCTGCGTCCACGGCACCATGGATAACTACGTAGCTTTCGAGCAGGCCGACTGGTTGGTCGATAAACTGAAGGCGGTGAAGGTCGAGGCCACATTGCTTCCCATGGAAGGCGCTATGCACGGATTCAAAGGCGAAGATGCAAAGAAAGCCGAGGCAGCTCTTTTCGAGTTTTTCGACCGTCATCTCCATCCCGAGAAATAGACAATTCCCAATTACTTAAGGTAGGCGCGATAAAACTCCGATGCCCCTGAAGTGTTTCGGCCAATGCTCAGTGAGGAGGCATTAGCCACGTTGGTGGAAAGTCCCGTCCAGGTACCACTGAGTACATCGCATTTCTCAAGCACATAGGTGAGTCCCGAAGTCGTGGTCAACTTCAAAGTGCTCAATCCCGTGGTTCGTGTGACAGACAGGTTTAATGCTATTGGTGTAACCACGGTTATGGCCACCGAGCCTGAAGTGACAATCTGGTTCTGCGAGTCAGTAACCTTGGCCGTCAGCGAGTAAACCTTCGCTGTAAAATTGCTAACCACGATTGACCATGGGATTGCCGTCGCGGTACCTAAAAGGTTGGCCCCGCTGTAGAACTCCACTTTCGAAACCGTGGTCCCGGTCGTCATTGGAGATGCCTGCAGAGTAAAGACGCTTTTGGTATGGAAAACGGAACCGGAAACAGGCGCTGTCAGACTGATGGTGGGCGGCACAAGCACCAGAGCCTTTACTGTGATTGTTCCCTTCATCCCTACTACCCCCCAAAGCAAATCGAGGTATCCAAATGTCCCCGCAGTTGGAAAGGTGACGGTTGCACTCTCCTCCAGATCCAACTCTCCTGACGTCCATGACCCGTCATTCGCGGTGGCATCGTGAGAGTCAAAATCATCAATATTGATCCAGGTGACGCTGTCACCCGCAGTGATGGTAAGTGTGGCGGGGGAGAAACGATCGGCCCCCGTCATGTAGACGGTCCAGTTGGCAGCCCTGCAACCCAGCGTCGCCCATGTTGACAACAAAATTACGAGAGCGAAGGTTTTAAGCGGCATGGGTTGCTTGCTACAAGGCATTAAACCTCAACAAACGGCAAGGCAATTCGAATTCATATCCCGAAATGGGGTTCTACGTTTTTAATCCCTGGAAAGAAGGATCGCCCAGTCCCTGCAGCTCTCCTGTGCTGTCTGAAAAACGATCCACAGGGGTTCCCATGGCATCGAGCATCGACCGGTAAAGGTTGCACAAGGGAGTGTTCTTTTCGTAAGTCAAATGGCGCCCGGTGGCCAATGCTCCACCGCCTCTTCCACCCAGGATTAGGGGAAGGTTGTGGGGATCGTGGGCGTTTCCATCCCTCATGCCTGCTCCAAACAACACCATTGAATTGTCCAGGAGGGTCTTTTCGCCTTCCTTGATGCTCTTCAAGCGTTGGAGGAAGTAGGCATATTGCGTCACATGCCAGGAGTTGATGCGGCGGTATTGCTCCATCTTTTCCGGATCATTCTCGTGATGCGATATTTGGTGATGGCCCCCTTTTACTCCCTCAACGAATGAAAAGTTCTTGCCGCTAACCGCATTCCCAAACATGAAGGTGGAAACCCGTGTGGAGTCACTCCAAAAACCGAGCACCATCAGGTCAATCATCAATCGCACATGCTCGGTGTGGTCGCCGGATCGCTCACTGGCACGGGCAGGATCAGAATAATAATCTTTAATGCGAGCTCCCACCTTCTCTATTTCCCGGATCACCAATGGATCGCTCTTGTATTCGGCAGACTTTCGGCGTTCCTCGAAATCGATGCGCTTTTCGACGGATCGAACTGAATCCAGGTATTCGGAAACTTTGATCCGGTCAGCCTGGCTTACTTTCGATTGAAGTCTTTTCGCGTCCTCCAAAACCAGGTCCACTACACTCTTGCGTGGTAAATAATTTGCAGAGGCGACGTTCGAGCGAAACATGCGATCAAAAGCCAGCTGCGGATTGATCTCCTTGGCCACCGGTGTGGTGGGGGTCGCCCAGGCAATATGCGAACCGTAAAGGCGGGTGTAGCCTACGTTGGTGTCAACTCCAGTCGTGACCGGCTCGATGCCAAGCTCCAGTGAAGGAAGTGGTGTCAGGTTCCCGATTCGCTGGGCCACCAGTTGATCCATCGAGACACCACCGCATCGCAACTCGCTTCCGGTAGTACGGGTGATGGTGGTGCCGGTGAGAAAGGCTGCAGTTTTTACATAATGACCATCTCCTGTATCCGTGGCTTTGTTAAACAGGCCGGTCAAAATCAGGATGTCGTCCTTGTTTTCCTGAAGAGGAGAGAGTGCTCTGGAAAGTTGAAAATCAGATCCCGCACCTGTCGGCGTCCATGTTTTGGGGTTTACGCCGTTGGGCATGTAAAGCACCGCCATACGAACGGGCGATTTGAGATTCGCAACCGCAGCTTTGGATTGGGAAGGAGACACCGACTCCAGCAGTGGGAGTGCAAGAATAGCCCCGACTCCCTTAAGAGCCGTTCTTCTTGTCATGGTGTTTAATCCGCTCATTTCGTAATTTCCGCCACTTGCCGTCCGCTTTCGCTCGTTTCATTTTGACGAAACTGGAAGGGGTAACTCTTCACAATTTCCGCAATTAAAACGTGGCTTGAGTAGTTTTGGCTTTCCAGCTTTCTGCAAATCTGGCGCACGGTTGGTATATCGTGATAATCCAAACCTCTTCCCAGGGCGTAGGCGAGCATTTTTTCAGTTAGGTTCCTGATAAACTGCTGCTTCTGATCGAGAAGAATATGCCGAAGCTGCGCTGGCCCTTCAAATGCCTTTCCGTCAGGAAGAATACCTTTTGCATCCACGCTTTCAGCGCCGATCTTTGTTCTCCATTGGCCGATGCCGTCGAAGTTCTCCAATCCGAACCCGAGTGGATCCATTTTCTTGTGGCAACCGGCGCACTCCGCTTTTTCGCGATGTTTCTCCAGTCGCTGGCGGAAGGTGAGGCCCTCCTTGGAGGTGTGGTCATCGGTGGATAGTCCCGGAACCAAAGGAGGTGGCGGCGGCGGCGGCGTACCCAGGATCTCTTCCAATACCCATTTGCCGCGCAAGACAGGGCTAGTTCTTTGAGGATACGAAGTAACAACCAGGATGGCTCCCATCCCGAGGACTCCGCCGCGCTCTTTAGAGGGTAGGGTCACCTTTTGTAATTCATCCCCGTCGACGCCTTGAATTCCATAATGCGAAGCCAAAGTCTGGTTAAGGAATGCGTAGTCACTGTCTAATACATTGAGGAGAGACCGATTTGAACGAACCAGGTCATCGAAGAAAAGAACCACTTCCTGGTACATGGCGTCACGTAGTTTTGGCTTATACGTCGGATACTTTCCGAGATCCGGCTGGGCGGTGGTTTTGAGTTCGCCTACACGAAGCCATTGGGTCACGAAATTCTCCAGAAAGGATTTGCTTTTCGGGTCCTGAAGCATTCTCAAGACTTCCTTATCCAGAGTTGCCGGGTCGTGAAGTTTATTCTTTTGTGCTAACTCGAAAAGTCTTTGGTCCGGCATTGATGCCCATAGAAAATAGGAAAGCCTGCTGGCCAAATCGTAGTCGGAGACGGGATACGGTTTGGTCTCAGCCCGGTTTTGTTCGACTCGAAAGATGAAATTCGGCGAGGCGAGCAGCGCTGTCGTGACTTCCCTGAAAGCGTCTTCATAACTGGAACCTGATTTTCTGGCTTCATTGAACGCACGTTCCACGGACTCCAGCTGCTCGCGCTCTGGAGGGTGCCGGTAAATCCTGATCAACAACTCTTCAATTTTCTTACGTGTAGCCGACTTTTCGGATGTGAGTAAACGTGTAACCGGTCGGTTAAAATGATTTGAGGAAGCAGCCTGAACTGCTTTTTGGGCTGCTTCAAGGTACCGCTCAAGCAGGATAGGCGGAACGAAAAGCGTGGAGGCATTGTTATCGAACCCACCACCCCCTCCGCCATCAGCGGGAAACGAATAGGACAAATGGAGGTCCTTTCCAAACAGATCACGAATGGTGTTGTCGTACTCGAGACGGCTCAACCTGTGAATCACCTGATGCCCGGGATCCTTAGGCAGGCGACCTTCCTCCAGGTCGGAGAATGATTTATTGATCCAGACCAGAATCGTTTCTTTTTCCTCGGGAAGTGGTGGTGGTTTACCTTCGGGAGGCATTGCCTGGCTGTTGAGCTGTTCGGTCACTTTTTCCCACAACGTCAGGTCGTTGTAGATTGAAAGTGCGTTTGTAAACGCGTTAAACGAAACCCCGCCCTTGGCTTTTTTATCAAGATGGCAATTCGAACAGTATTTGTGGACCAGGGTCGCAGTTTTTTCGAAGCGGGCATCCTCTGCTTTGGCAGAGGTTGCCATCGCCAGCGCGAAGAGGCTGCAAATCAGTACATTGGATCTCAAAAGAAGCACCGGGTATTCGACCCATTTTGACCATGATTCATTCAGTTGATCAAAGGCTTTTCACCGGTTGATGCCCCAGGGCCAGAAAGGTAGTCCGATTCGTTCCAATGAGGAGAGCCCTTAGAGGGGGTTAGTCGTTTGCGGTGCAAATTACCCGTAGCTTCCTGATAGTCATCAAGAGCCGGAGTGATTGAATAGAGCAGGTCAATCATATGAAGGTAGCGCACATTCTCAGGAAGTATAACCCGGCGCAATGGGGTGGGACGGAAACCGCGATCAAGCGGTTGTTGGATGGGCTAACCCACCACCAGGTAAAAACGGTGGTCTATTCCCCCAAACTGGAGAAGGAGGCGCAGTCGGATCCTCTGGGTGCCGCCGGTTACCCCGTGAAGCGGTTCAAAGCGCATGTGCCGGTTTGGGGAATCCCAGAAGAACAGAAGCAACGATTGGTGTCTGTGGGTGGCAATTTGATGTCGTTCGATCTCCTGCCAGCTTTATGGAAAGAAGACTCTCTGGATTTGATCCATACCCATACTCACAATCGACTGGGAGGAATTGCGTTGAGTATGGCGAAAATCCGCAAGATCCCTTTGGCGGTGACGATTCACGGAGGATATCTGGATTTGCCACCGGAGGTGGGGGCCTTTTTAAAGGAGCCTTTGAAAGGCGGATTTGAGTGGGGGAAGATTTTCGGCATCCTGCTTCGATCGCGAAAAGTGATGGATGAGGCGGATGTGGTGTTCACCTGCAACTCCACGGAAGCCGGCCTTTTGAAGAAGAAATACCCTTCAAAGCAAATTGTGTTTCAGCCTCACGGAGTTCCGGCGGACGATTATAAGAAGGATTGTAAAGCGGCGGCACTGCAAGCGTTTCCGCAGGTTCAGGGAAAAAGGATGTTGATCTGCGTCGGACGCCTTGACGATGTGAAGAACCAGCGGTGGGTGTTGGAACAGTTCCCGGAGATATTGAGAAAGCATCCCGACGCGTTGCTGGTATTTGCTGGTTCAGTGACGGATGCAGGTTATGGGGAAGCAATCAAGAAACGGATCGAAGAGTTGGGCCTTGGAAACAAGGTATTGCTGACAGGGGGGTTGCCACCGGGCGATCCGAGATTAATTGGGTTGTTCCAGCTGAGTGAAGTCGTGTTGCTTCCATCCAAGTCGGAAACGTTTGGATTGATCATTGTGGAGGCATGGGCAAGCGGGCGCACAGTGATCTCGAGCCGGACTTCGGGAGCCATGGAGATGATCAAGCCCGGAGAGAACGGCTGGCTTTTCGATTTGGGAAAACCTAATGAGTTTCAGGAGGCTGTGTCTGCTGCGCTGGATCGTCCCGAACTAAATCGTGAGTACGCGAGGAATGGTGAAGGGATTGTACGGGAACGATTTGATACGAATGTTTTGGGGGGTAGAGTCAAGAAGGTTTACGAGAACGTGATCGAGAACAGAAAACGTCATGGCAGGGCTTGCAAATGATACTTGGCGAAGTTGCATATGATGGACGGTGGCATCCGGGGATTGGCGATCCGACCGTAATCGGATGGGTTACGGCGATCCTCTATTTTGTGGCCTTCTTCTTTTGCTGGAAACGGGTTTTGTTCTTTTACCGGAGCGGTGAGAAAATCAACAAGAAGGAATTGTTTTATTGGTTCTTCTGTTCGGCAGCGATGTTCCTGCTGGGGGTGAATAAGCAGTTGGACTTGCAGACTTACTTCACGGAGGTGGGGAGAGATTTGGCGAAGGAGGAAGGTTGGTACGAGAAGAGGCGAATGGTCCAGGTCGCCTTTATATTCGGGATGATGGTGGTGGGGCTTGTGATGCTCGGGTTCTTCTATTTTCTGGGCAGAAACTCACTGCGGCAAAACTTCATTAGTTTTACGGGGCTGATCTTTCTGGGGTGCTTCGTGGTAATCCGGGCCGCTTCGTTTCATTATGTGGACCAGCTGCTGGGCCACTCCTGGAAAGGCTTGAAAGTTAACTGGATCTTGGAACTGGGCGGAATATCGCTCGTGTTGCTCGGAGCATTGCCGGGGTGGCATCGATGGAGGCCTGGATCGTTTTCAACGAGACGGTTCGCTTCAAAACGGGTATAGTGCGCACGTGCCGCCAATTCTACTTTCAATTGTTGTTCCCGCGTTCAATGAGGAGAAACTTTTGGGTGAGTCTTTGAGGGCCATTCTCAATGCAGCGGAAGTCTTTGAAAGCCCGGGTTGGAGAGTCGAATTGATAGTTTGCGACAACAATTCCACCGACAAGACTTCTGAGATCGCCCGTTCCGCCGGGACGCTGGTTGTCTTCGAGCCGATCAACCAAATCGGCCGGGCCAGGAATGCCGGAGCGGCTGCGGCTAAAGGGGATTGGATCCTGTTCATTGATGCCGATTCGAGACCTTCGACAGCGCTCTTTCGAGATTTGAAAACCGCCCTGGAGAGCGGTCGTTATCTTGGGGGCGGAACGACTCTGATATTGGATAACCCGGACTTCGTGCTAAACGCGGGGACCCATGTTTGGAATTGGATAAGCCGTATCCAGAAGTGGGTGGCGGGGTCTTTCATTTTTATACGGAGGTCAGCGTTTGAGGAGATTGGCGGGTTCAGTCTTGAGCTCTTTGCGGGTGAGGAAATCGAGCTCTCGAAGCAGATGCGCAAAATCGCGCGTCGGGACGGGCTTGGAATGAAGATACTATCCCGAAATCCAATGGTCACGAGCGCGCGTAAAGCGAAGCTCTATTCCCGGAAGGAGTTGGCAAGCTTCTTCTTCCGGGCAATGTTGCGGCCGAAGAAAACAACATCCACCAAAGCGGATTGCGAAATGTGGTATGACGGCAGGAGGTAGTGTCAAGGAAAGTGAATGACATGCAGGTCGTTGAGGGCATTGATCAGAAACTGCATGGCAATAGCAGCGAGAAGCAGGCCCATGAGCCGTTCCACCAAGCGAAGCAGAAGAGGGTTCAGCCATTTTGCGCCTTGCGAAGATAAGGCGAGGATCCAAAAAGTAGCGGTGCAGACGATGACAATAGTTCCTAATAAGGCGAGGTGCTGGAGTGTGCCTGTGGCTCTTTGGAAAAGGAGCACCACGGTAGTGATAGCGCCGGGACCTGCGAGCATGGGCACTGCCAGCGGGGTGACGGCGATGTCATCCTTCATGGTTCCTTCGTGTGTTTCCTCCGAAGTATCACGAACGGGAGAACGTCGTGCGCGCAACATATCGAGGGCGATGAGGAGAAGAACGACACTTCCGGCCATTTGAAAGGCGGGCATGGTGATTCCGAGCAATTGGAAAAGAGCGCGACCGAACAGGGCAAAACAAACCAGGACAATGCAGGCAACGATGCTCGCCAGCTTGGCCATGTAACGGCGTTCGATGGCGTTGTTATTGGGGGTCATGGCCAGGAAAACCGGGACGATGGCAATGGGATCGATGACCACGAAAAGGGAACTGATTGCCAATAATAAATATTGGGCAATGGTCATGGGGCGGTGGGCGCCAAGATGGCGTCTTTCATGCCGTGAATGATCTTTTTGTCAGCCGGACAGATGGTGGCGAGGGCGCCTGACAGGTTGGCCCGCATTTGATCGTGATCACCTTCGACGAAGTAATAAGGGCAAAGACGGACGCGACCCTGCATTGTCTTGAGAAGACCAGTGGCTTCATCAAGATAAGACGCTGCGAATGTTTTGGGTTTCTCGTAGCGCTGCAGGATGTGCGGGGATTTTTCGAACCCGGCAATCGCTTTGTCTACGACGGTGCTCCATTCGGCTTGCGGCAGATCACTTCCCAGGTAAACCCCGCGAGCGCCCCATGCATTTTCGGAGAAGCCCGAAATCTTAATAATGAGATCGCGTTGTTTTTGTGATAAACTCTTAAGATGTATCCAATCGGTCAGCCCAAGCTCGGGGAAGGAGGCTTGCGGCGGCAGAGGTGTGGGGTCGATCAACCAGGTATAGGGAATGAGAGCCTGGAGTTTTTTTTGGTAAGATTCGCCGAGGGATTCCCGCCAAAAATTGTGCAGATTTCTGTTCCAGAAAAGCGCGAACAGAGATTTTTCCTCGAAAATGGTCTTGGGAGGAGGAGTTAATGAAATCTCTTTATTCTCGGCCATGCCGAGGAGTTTCGAAGAGTTAGCCACGTTGGCGAGATCGAAGAGCTCAAAAAAGCGATAGACAGAGTCGCCGGGTTGGAAAGCAGTGTAATTTGAATCGACGACTTTGAAGCGGTCAGGATCGATTTGGGCGGCGAGGTATTCCATTTCCGGGCGGTAGGTTGCCGCCTCTTCGGAAACCACAATCAGGACGCGTCCACTCGCTGGAAAAATGCTTTTGAATCCGGCCTGCATTCCATTGGCGCCGCCAATGATGTCTGGGTGGAACTGACTGTAGGTCTGGTTTAGCCAGGAAGTCAGCCCTATGCCGCCGGGGACACTGTCCAATTCGCTCACCATGAACCCTTTGTCGGTGAGCAGGAGATCGGGTCGGATAACCCTGGGGATATCGTTTTTAAAAGCGAGCCCGCGCTGAAGTTGAACGAGAAAATCGGGTTTTCCAGCTTCGAGGCAGCGAGCGACCCAGTCCGGTTGTTTGCCGGCAATGCTTTGGCGATAGAGCAAGTTGACCGCTTTGTAAAAGACCAAAAGGATTCGGCCCAGTTTTTCCAGTTCGATTGCGGCTTCCGGCCCGATACGAAAAGGGTCGGGCGAAATTTGCCAGGAATGACCAGCGAACAATCCGCCTTCGGGGATTTTCCGTTTAATTTCGGCGGCAATGCTCTCTGGAGATGGTGCGATTTCAGTGCTCATACACGATTAACCGCGAATCTGCCCGGTCCCGTAACCCAACCATTTGTAGGTGGTCAGTTCTTCAAGTCCCATGGGACCGCGAGCACCGATTTTGTCCGTGCTGATCCCGATTTCAGCGCCCATGCCAAATTCGCCGCCATCGGTAAAGCGAGTGGAAGCATTCCAGTAAACCGTTGCGGAATCGACTTTCGCCATGAATTGGCGCGCCGTTTTTTCGTTAGAGGTGACGATGGTATCGGAGTGGCCGGAGCCGTATGTATTGATATGATTTTCGGCAGCCTCTGCTGAATCGACGGTTTTAACGGAGCAAATGAGGTCGAGGTATTCGGTGCTCCAATCCTGAGGTGTGGCTTTTTTAACCATTGCATTGTTACCTATGAGCCCAAAGGCCTGGTCGTCCACACGTAATTCAACTTTGGCCGCTGTCAACGTGGAGGCGATACGTGGAAGAAAATCTTTGGCGACCTTGTCGTTGACGATCAGGCATTCCATGGCATTGCAAACGCCAGGGCGTTGAACCTTGGCATTCACGATGATTTTTTCGGCCATGTTGAGGTCGGCCTCCGAATCGACGTAAACATGGCAGACGCCCTTGTAATGTTTAATGACAGGCACCTTCGAGCATTCGGCCACGGCACGGATGAGTCCTTCGCCACCGCGCGGCATGCAGAGGTCGACGTATTCGGTCAATGACAGCAGAGCGGGAATGGCTTCGCGATCAGCGGTCGGGACCACCTGGATGGCATCCACTGGAAAGGAGGGGAGGCACGCTTTGGCCGCTTCAATCATGATTTCGGCGATAGCTTTGTTCGAGTTCAAGGCTTCTTTCCCACCGCGGAGGATGGTGGCATTGGCCGATTTGAAGCAAAGACTGGCAGCATCGGCTGTGACGTTTGGCCGTGATTCGTAAATAATGACAATCACGCCGATAGGAGTGGAAATTTTTTCAAGCTTGAGACCGTTGGGACGGGTGCGTTGGTCCAGTTTGCGGCCGACGGGATCGGGCAGAGCGGCCACTTCGCGAAGGCCATTGGCCATGGATTTGACTCGTTTGGCATCCAATTTCAGGCGATCAAGCATGGCGCGGCTGAGCCCATTCTTCTCGCCATCAGCCATATCAAGGGCGTTAGCGGCCTCAATGCGGCTGGAATTGGCTTCGAGAGCGTTGGCCATGGCCAGAAGGCAATCATTTCTTGCCTGGGTCGGCATGACAGCCAAAGCCCGAGAAGCTGATTTTGCACGACGCGCGATTTCGCGCATATCATCGGTCACACTCATAAAAGAAAGAAGGTAGGGTAAAGGGGTTCGGTTGAAAATGCGAATGTGTGGCCGGGAAATGTTGCGATTTCGGGGTCGAGGTGGAAATGTTGAGATTTTGGTCCATGACTTCGTTCTCCTCTCCTGGACAGACCCACGAGGGTATCGTCCCATCGAGGAAGCCTCGCCCTGGAGCCGAACTTCCAACATTTCGGGGCGGGAAGATTTGGGGCGTGCCTTTCGATGGATTTATACACTCGAGGGAACTGAGGAAGGACAGGAATTTCATGCTTTGCTTTTTGTGTTCGTCTTGCACGTGTCGTTTGGCTTTTGATCAGATTCTCGTGACCTCGTATCCTACGATTATTAACGACGCTCGCGGGTTGGCTTTGCCGAGATCTAGTTCTCCGTTTCCTTATCCTTGGTTTTTCTTGTGTCAGTGACATCTGAATTTATTTGTTTTTGCACCCTGGATTATCCCTCGGATTTTTCCGACGACAATAGAGAAGGGTTTTCAATTCTATTTTGGGTCGAGGTTCTCTCTTTCCAAAAAAGGACATAGGAAGGACAGGATTAGGACATTTGCTGGAAATGTTGAGATTTTTGTCCAAGACTTCGTTCTCCTCTCCGGGACAGACCCATCCTCCTTCGCCAAGGCTTCGGAGGACAGGCGAGGGTATTGCTCCATCGAGGAAGCCTTGCCCTGGAGCCGAACTTCCAACATTTCGGGGCGGGAAGATTTGGGGCGTGCCCTTCGATGGATTTATCCGCTCGAGGGAACTGAGGAAGGACAGGAATTTCATGCTTTGCTTTTTGTGTTCATCTTGCACGCGTCGTTTGGCTTTTGATTTGATGCTCGTGACCTCGTGTCCTACGAATTTTTTAAGACGCTCGCGGGTTGGCTTTGGTTTGCTCAAGTTCTGTGCGTATTGGTTAGTGATAAGTCCGTTGCCCTGTCATAAAATGAAATGTCACTAAAAAAGTGACAAGAAAGTGACAGTTACCCAGGAGAACCCGGTTGTCACCTCTGACGGAAGGTGACATTTTTTTATGGCCTGGCAGGGACTCCGGACTCCACAAGGAATCGCCCCGCATCGGACCTTCCAAGGTTTTGGGTTTAAATTCATTTTGCGATTTCGGGTCGAAAGGGTTGAATTCCTGGCTGGGTGAGTTTGGTTCGCTTTGATTTTCAATGTCGGGGACATATAGGTTTATTTCTTTTTGCACCCTGGATTATCTCTTGGTTTTTAGCCGAGACAATGGCGAAGGGTTTTCAATTTTATTTTTGGGTCGAGGCTCGACTGCCCATTTGGGAGCAGCACCATCCTCCTTCGATTGCTCGTTCGAGGAAGCCTCACACTGCATCCACACCTGCAAGTTCAAGACAGGGCTATGCATTCGATTTGGGAGGGGTGCGGTATCGAGTTATGGACGGTCGAATACACCTGGCTTGGATTTAAAGTCATTTTTCTGTCGTCAGAATATTTCATCGATTGTCTTTCTAATTCATTTCGTTGAACCCATATTAACATGGGGCATACCCCGTACGCTGTCCTACCCTCCAAATAGTTGGAATTATTTTTGCTTTGTATAAACCTCTTGGTTGGAGGCGCTTACGAATGAAAAACTGGGTTTAGAATGCCACGGAGCGGGGGGCGGGTTATTTAGATGGGGTTGCAGGATGTTCGGGACCCATGGATCAGGGCGGTGTTTTAAGATAAAAGGGAGCGATGAGACCAGGGAATACTAATTATTGCGAACACAAGCTAACGAACTTATCGAAGGGGCGGCGTGTCAGAGTGGGTGCACAAACTGAAAAGACAGCCTGGTTCCGCTCCAAATGCTTTTCACTTCATCCGCCCTCCTTTCTCAGTCTGCACTCTACAACAACGACTCTTAAACTTTGTTGTTCCCGTCAGATGAGAAGGAGCCAAAATGCTACCTTATGATTTAGAAAATTCCTGAGAATAGAATCAGAAAAACGAGCCAAGGAACGATGAGAAAAGTCCGAAAGGCTAAAAGTGAATCGAAGGCGACCTTGTTGCGTGTATAAATTACGATAATCCAAGGTAAGTATGAACCAATCATTAGCATTAAGGAACTGATTCCTTTGACGTATCCGACCGACCAACCACGCGGTATTCAAAGTAATGAGAGAATTGATAAACCTGATGGATGTCAAAATTTAGCTGGAAGCGGAATTCCAAAAACAGACGCTCCTGTGCGTATTCCGGAGCAATTCGGACAGTGATTCCGAAAATGGCCGGACAGTGATCCGATTGAAAGCGGACAGATTTCGGCTCCGAGCGGAAGGGTGTCCGATATGAAATGGAATGCTGTCCGGAAAGTCTCGGAATGGTGTCCGGATTGCTCCGGAATATGCAAGTGCCCGTCGAAAACGATTTAAGGAATTAAACGACCGACCAACGCATCCCCAGAAGCGGAAATTTCAAGTCCGGAACTCAAATGGTCAGCATTGATTTGCAAAGTTTGACCATTCGCTCGCACTTCGACCGAAATATTTCCTTCTTTATTAACCTTTTCAAATTGGCATTTAATAAATTTACTGCGGTCCCATGACCAGCCTATTTTTAAATCGCCTACAAGAGGACCTACTTCGTTTGTTGATACGCTTGTTTGGTACCAGCCCCGGTAGGATGAAAATCCATCACCATGGACTTTAATTGAGGAGCCGCAACCGACACCAAAAAGTCCAACTGATGTCAGCATGAAATAGGTGAACAATGTATGTTTCATAACTAGTTTTCAATTTTCTCAGAACAATGATTTGGAGCCCATTTAATATCACCATCTTTACCAGATGACATGCGCGGGCAGTTGCCGATTTTTTTATCGTAGTCGGGTTCATCCACTTATACCTCAGCGTGCTCATCTGCGAAAGAAAAGGAGCATACTCCAAGGTGAGTGATACCTGGAACTGATAGGTTGGTTTGAGCCCCTTCCACGTCCCATTCCAAGTATTCGTCCAAGGGTGATCGCGGGTCAAGTTCCCTCGGCATTGTACTTGAATTTTGCCTGGGGATAGGAGTGGGTGCTGGAAGAACAATTAGACTGGATAAAGCTGCTCGATGGTTCAGGGTTGTGAGAAATTGATTGAACGGATGAGGCCTGCAGCGCTGGGTGGGCCACATGCTGCCGAATGTAGCCGCGAGAGCGAGAGGGCGTTGTTATCTGTACCCGGGCCTACGCTTTCGCTCCGAGTCGAAGTTCGACCTCCGTTTGTTTTGCCGTGGCGCACCTTTGATGCTTTCATTCGTGGTTCACACCATTGGGAAACGAAGTGGTCGCTCTGGTTATTGACATTTGTCTTCGATTTGATGGATTTTTCTGTTCTTTAATAATGAATGGAGTCCCGGAAATTCGTTCTTAAGGGAACATTCATGCGAAAACGAACAGTAACACTTTTAGTCGAAGCGGAGCGCAAGCCCGAGTATCGACTGGACAACGCGCTTTTGAAGGGCATTCTGCAGAATGCTTGAAGTTATTTCAATGTGTTATATAAATATGCGTTAATACTTACAAACTAGGTGTTCAGTTATCGGTTTTCACAAGGAGAATGTGAGGCTGTAACCTTTTATGGGAATGTTTCGTCTAGTGGTATGACCAAAGGGACAAGAGGAAATTAGTTGATGAGCAAAGTCCAAAATCGAAAGCCGTTGTTGGAACGGTTATCCTGGCTGCTGGCAGGAGTTTTCATCGCGGTTGGGATCGATGTTGTTTCGCGCCATGTAATTACGCCGAGAAACGAGGGCACCCCGCTGGTCCGGGTCAGTGCCAAACAGAATCAGTTAAAATCGATTTCAGGTTCTTGGGGAGTAATTCTGGTTGATCCTTTCCCCTTAAAATGGTCTGAAACTTACTTTTACGACAAAGAGAAGCGATTGACATCTGACCGGTGGGCTTTTTCCGGAACAAATCTCTCGATAATCCAGGAATCTATTGCCAGGCTGACAAAACCGCAGGAACTCGCATCGGAAGTGGCGGAAGCCGGGAGGTGGAGGCAGGATAAAACCCATTTTGTTTTTCAGCCAACATCCACATTTTTGACACGTCTGACCCCGGAGAGCCGAGCGGAGCTGTATCGTTTGGCGGGAGATAATGGGAATTATTCGCAGCAATGGCCGTATCGATTTACGGAACATACCTTTGCTGAAAGATTTGGAAATTCAGGGCTGAACAAAGTGCAGGTGAAGCAAATACGCGATCTGTGCTACTGGGATTGCAATTTGATCAGCTTTTGCGATGTGGCGCTGCTTCAAAAGAACTTCGATGAAAAAAGTTTTGATGAACTCATTCGCGTTCTCAATACGATCCCATCGTTGAGGGTGCGTTTGCATTTGTGTCCCAGCGACTCGGTGACGAACCTGCTTGCGTATTGGGGGAGAAATCAATCGGTGAGCCGGGTGAAACCGATATTGGAAACACTGACTTCGACGAGCGAGGGGAATGAAATCAATATATGCGCTTTGTTGCCGCCATTTGCCCGGACCCGGCTTTACGGGTATCCGGATGCGAAGACGCATGAAGCGGAATCGCGGATGGATTGTTTCTTTACGGGGATGAATTTTTTCAACGATGCGCCCGATTTAAGATACCTGGACAATCAGGTGGTGAAAAGCAGGCTAAAAACGAAATTCAGGCCGGTGGGAAACACGCCGATATTTGGTGATTTGTTGGTGCTTATCAGCGCAGAAGGAGAAGCAATCCACATGGCAGTATATATCGCGGACGACATTGTTTTCACCAAGAATGGGATGACGGAGACGCAACCGTGGACGCTGATGAAGATTGAAGACATGCTGACCTACTTTCCAACCAGGACCCCGTCCAAGATATACTTTGTGCGGGAGATAGAAGATGTCAAAGCAGTCACTTACCATCCAGTTGCCAATCACGATTAATGTTGCTGGAAAGAGGGAGCAGAATAGCGGGTTCGTTTATCGAAAAATGGATTTGTGCAGTTGGGCGGCAATTTCAAATGAACGCAACCGGGCCCGTTGTTCGTAAATATGGGCAGTGTAAATTATTTCATCCGGTTGGGTTAATTCTGCAAATTTTCTAATGGCCTGCTCGACCTTTTCAGGAGCACCCACGGCAGAACAAGCCAATGCCTCGTCAGCTCCGGCTCTTTCCAGCGGAGACCAATAATTTTCCAGAGAATCCACGGGAGCGGGAAGCTGTCCAGGGTTTCCCCGGCGGAGGGCGACAAATTGCATTTGAAGGGAAGTCATAAGACGGCGAGCTTCAGCATCGGATTCCGCAGCAAATACGTTGAGAGCCACCATTACATAAGGAGCGGCCAATTGAGGGGAAGGTTGAAATCGTTCGCGGTAGATTTCAATAGCCTGAATCAGAGCGGCAGGAGCGAAGTGAGAAGCGAAGGCGAAAGGCAAGCCAAGTGCGGCAGCGAGCTGGGCGCTGAATAGGCTGGAACCGAGAAGCCAAACAGGAACATGGAGTCCAGCCCCGGGGATAGCGCGAATTTTCTGGCCGGGAATAGTGGGTGAGAAGTAGGCCTGCAACTCCTGCACGTCCTGCGGAAAAGTATCGGCTGCGGCGGGATTGCGTCGCAAAGCGCGGGTGGTGAGCTGGTCGGTGCCGGGAGCGCGCCCCAGGCCGAGGTCG
>JAQGOY010000221.1 GCA_028293375.1 Verrucomicrobiales bacterium
TAGGTCCTACCCTCGGTGCTACGATTGTCCTGTGTCAGTTAAAATTAAACCTAAATCAAACTAATAAAATCATTATGAACATGCAACAAATCGAACAAATCATCTCCCTTCGCGCCAAAAAACTCACCTATCACCAAATCTCCCACTCGGTCGGCTGCTGCACCCGTACCGTCCTTCGCGTCCTCAACAAATATCAGGTCGAATTCGCCGCTCGTGAATACGCCGTCATGGAAGCCTCCTTCGAGAAAACTGGAATCGCAAACGATGCCCAGTCCTACTACCACGGCGCTCTTCTCAAGCGTCTTGAGGAAGAATTTAACCAGCGTAATCTCGCCAACACTCCCACCGACAAACTGGTCAGGATGATCATTGCTGCCCGCAAAAGTTGCCACCAATTCGAAGACCGAAATAAACAGAAACTGGATGAGAGCGTGATTCGGTCAGAAGAGCCCTTGGAATTAGACGAGGACCAGCTGCCACTCCAGCCCAAAATCAGTTTAGGACACCAGAAACCTATGATCGACCAGACAAAGCAGGAGACCCAGCATAATCGAAACAACAATTGATTCTTTGGCCTACCATGCAACCCTCGGGACCGCAAAATCAGTGAAGTAAAGCATGGGTGAGATCAGTCCCTGCGGGGTTTTCGCATGGGTGCGATTAAAAGGTGAGAATTTTGGAACAAAGCATGGAACTCTTGAGGGAGAACGGATCTGTGTGAGGAAAGACGCAGACAAAACCCAAAAGAGGGTCATGTTTTAATTCTCTGAACACTGACATCCAGCGATACCGCCCACCCACGGTACCAAATAAAATCTCCAGCTTCGGATGATGGCGAGGCTTCGGGACTGGCGGGTATGGCATGCCGCCCTCCCGCCAGTTCCGAAACGAAGCCAGCGCCGAAGATTGGGATTTTGAGCCGATGTCGCCAACCCAAGGCTACTAAGGCTGTATGTTAATGGATATATTGTTCGATTGCGAATTTGGCCTGCAAAACCAATTGAATTTCACTTTGCGCTCGAACAGCAATCTGTCCATTCCCGAACTGGCTGGCCCAGGTTGCAGCCCCTGTTATGTCTTTCAATGCCCATTGGTGTAAAACGGATATGGCCGCCTCGGTTTGCGCATCGCCTGTTGGAATTCGTTCGGCGACGAGTTTTGCAGCGGTGGCCGGATCGGTCTGGGACTTGATGAATGCTGCGCGTGCATTCAACCGGTCTCGCTCATCGCCTGGCGGCAACGCTGCAATCCATTCGGTCGCTTTGGGAAAATCTTTGTCTGCCCAGTTCTGGATCAATCCTTCCGACGCCCCCGGATCCACCGTTCTTTCGCGCGCAAGTCTCACCGCTCCGGCAGGATCCATGTTCGACCATTGAAAACAAATTTGCGTGGTTGCTGCCTGTTGCTCGGCGCTCTCTTTCAGATTCTCTGCCCATTGCAAAGCTTGTACAACATCTCTTGCTCCCCAGGACTCGGCCACCCTTCGCAATGCATCCTTCCGATCTTCTCCTTCCGGCAGTGACTCGGAAAAGCGGGCTGCTGCACCCGGTTCCATGAAAACCAATTCCACAAAAAGATTGGTTTTGGCGAACTCACGCTCGATGGCATTGGTGGAAGAAAAACATCGACCCAATTCATGCTCCAGGTTTGCAAGTACAGAGTCCCGGCGGTGCGCTGGCATGGGACGAACCGACGAAGCGTGAAGTGGTCTTGCCTTCTCTTGGTAGTCAACCCTCGTGGAATTTTCCCGGCTAAAAGTCCCGGGTCTCTGCGCGCAAAGCATTGCCGAAAGGAGCGCGCTCGCCGCCAGCAGCAGCGGAATCTTCGAGTTCAATTTGGAAGTCATTCTTAGGGTCTGTCAAAAAGGCCGCCACCGATCCCTCCTGGAAGGATCGGTGGCGCCAACGTTCATGGAAAATTCACATCACGGTGCTTGGAACGACCACTGTTGGTTGTTACCTCCACCGTACGTCCATTGCTGCACGTTTCCGCCGTCTGCCATGGAGGAGGCGCTTACTTCCAGCGCTTTCCCACTGTGGGACGCCAGCACGCTGTAGTAACCCCCTGAAGTGGCAGTGATGGTCCATTTCTGCTGACCCACGTTGGCCCAGTCCCAGATTTGCACGTTGGCTCCATCTGCGGTCGAGCCTCCGCTGACATCCAATGATTTTCCGCTGGCCACCCCGATGATTTTATACAGGTTGTTTCCGAGATACGTCAGGGTCCAGCGCTGGTTGTTGGCCGCTCCATAAGTCCATTGCTGGACATTGGAACCGTTCGCTGTCCCGTTGGCCGAGACATCCAGCGCTTTGCCGCTGTGCCTGGCTATGACTTTGTAGGTTCCGTCAGGGATGGGCCCACCGGCAGATGTTCCGTAAACTTCAAACGACCAGAGCGAATAACCGTAAGGCGTCCCGCGCACCGTTCCATACATCCTCACGTAGCGGCCGGTGCCACTGAGGCCGGTCAAATCTGCTGTTCCCCCAGTACCGGTGGTGGTGCTGTAGATATCGCTCCAACTGCTGGCATTGGCTGAAACCTGGATCTTATAGGAGCTCGCATAAGCATTTTCCCAGACCAGCTTGACCCGGTTGACGTTATAATTCGCGCCCAGGTCCACGTAGATCCATTGAGGATCGCTCATGGCGCTGGCCCATCGCGTGGCCCCGTTTCCGTCGACTGCCTTACTCCCGGGGTAATTGGTGTTTTCAATGGACGATACGACCACAGCCTTGTTCAGAGCGAGGTTGGGGCCGGAGGGAGCCACATATCGGGACAGGTATGGCAGGAACTGATTTCCCCACGTGGTCGGCGTGCCGCCGTTGACCAGCCGGGAACCGTCCCCAGCGTCCCACGACCAGGCGCACGTCGAGACCAGCTGGGTGATGCTCGCTTCCAATACGTGGGTGCAATCCGTCACCCATTGGTCAGGACCCACTTCACCGAAGATCAACGCCCAGCCTGCCCCCTTGATCGATTGGATTCGGCTTTCGACCGTCGCCTGGCTGTTACCTGTCCATGCATTATAACAATGAATCGTTGCCGCAACGTTGGACTTGCCGGAAAGGAAGGACCCCTGATGCACTAGTACCCCTTCTCCCCCATCCATCGCCTGTCCGGGAATGAGAAGGATGTTGTTGTTTCCGGTGTTTCGAACCGTGCTGTAGAGATCGTTCATGTCGCTGATCCACTGGGCTTCGGTGAAGCCCGTATTGTCCCAGGCGTAGGGCTCGTTCCAGACATCGATCCATACATCCGATTGCCCCGCAAATTTAGTGGCGACTGCAGCAAGGCGTGTTTTGAATTCAGCATACCAGGACATGGAGGAAGGCCTGTTCCCAAGTATCTGGGTGTAACTGCCCGTGTCCCATCCGAATGGGCAAAGTATGGTGATCATCCCCTGCGCTCGATTGTTGGCGACTATGGTTTCCAATGGATGCAAAGTTCCAATCGAGGTTCCCATGGCCCCCTGGCTGGTGTTGATGGGGCATTCCTTGAAATCGTCGATGATCTCTCGAACCATTTTGATCGGATATCCGCTCTTGGTGGATGGGCCGAACTGGTCGAAGGCATTGACGCCGCCACCGATCCAGGGCGCGCCGTTCTTGAGAAGTGAGGTGCCACTCACTGTGTAGGTGTCTGCCAGCGCTGTGGCCTGGAGCAGGAGCGAAAGGCATAACAACAAAAGCGACAAAGCGCTTTTTATGCATCGTGAACCGAGTCCGTGGAGGAGTGAGTGACTTCGCCGGGTATTGGCTGTGATCTGCCGCTGGGTCGACGATGACCCCGAAGGAATCCTGGAGTTATTCATAGGCTTTTTTTATTCCCACGTCGGCCGCATTCACCGCTGCTTTTCCTGGCAGCGCTATTCATGACGTTACGCAACAGGCGTGGACTGCATCCGCTCGGCTTCGTGGGTTCACTCTCATTATGACCTGTTCGAGATCAAGGTCACGTACGCAGGAGTAGGTCAGGGCAATAGGAGTTTCTTCCTATTGCTACCGGTCAGAGGCTGAGCAATCCGTCCCGCATCGCCGCCGCCACTGCCCCGGCCCGATCCGGCACTCTCAGCTTATTTAAAATATTGGTCATGTGATTCTTCACTGTGCTTTCCGTGATTGCCAGCCGGTCTGCGATCTCCTTGTTGCTCCTGCCTGTGGCCACCAACCCCAGCACTTCCATCTCGCGCGCGCTCAGTTCCTCCGCCGCCTGCCGTTGCAGCAGCCGCATCGCCACATCCGGCGCTATCTGGCACTCGCCTGCGCTCGCGCTGCGCACGGTATTAAGGAAGTCTTCACGTCTCACATCCTTGAGCAAATAAGCGCGGGCCCCCGCCTGCAGTGCCCGGTGCATATTTTCATCTCCTCCGAATGTGGTCAGCACCACCACCCGGGCCCCGGGAAAGCGGGTACAGATCGCCCGTGTGCAGTCAATCCCGCTCATGCCGGGAAGCCGCAGGTCCATCAAAACAAGGTCAGGCTGGTGCACCTCGTACAGGACAAGCGCCTCCGTCCCATTCGCCGCTTCCGCAATCACTTTCATGTCCGACTGGCTATTGATGAGACTTGCCAGGCCTAGCCGCACCACGAAATGATCGTCCACCAGCAATACACGAATAGGTGTTGTTTTCTTCATAAAGCTGCCGAAAGTTTTGTTTGTTCCTTGTCCTGAAACTGTTCTTCAAGGGGGACAACCACCGTGATCGTAGTGCCACGTCCAAGTTGGCTGTCCAGGCGAAATTCCGCATTCATTTCCCTCGCCCGCTCTCTCATCCCTCTCAGTCCAAAGTGTGCGTCCGCATCCGGTGGGGTTCCTTCAGCGTCGAATCCGCTGCCAAAATCTTCCACCTGCAGCCGCACCCCGTCGTCAAGGTAGGCAAGCTGAAGCAGGATCCGCCGCGCCTTCGAATATTTCAAAGCGTTGGTGATCGCCTCCTGGGCCATTCGCAATAAATTATTCTCAATATTCCCTGGTAACCGATGAATAGTTCCCTTGGTCCGGAGTTCGAACTCCACCCCGGAATTGCCCAGAAGAAGTTGCGTCGTCTCCTTGAGTGCGCTCGCCAGGTCTCCTGTTTCCAGTGTTTGAGCCCGCAGATTCATCACCGACCTCCGGGCCTCGGCCAGGCTGTGCCGCACCATGACGAGCGCCAGATCGAGGTGCTCCCGTGCCTCGTCTTCGGCGCTCCCCAGATGGGTCGCCACCGCCTCCAATTGAAATGCCACACCCGCGAAACCCTGCGCCAGGGTGTCGTGTAGTTCTCGGGCGATGCGTGTTCTTTCCTCAAGTGTGGCTTCCCGTTGGATTTTGCTTTCGATCAGGCGGGTCTGGACAATCACCCGGTGTCGCAGCAGGACTACCCAAATAATCGCCGCCACAAGTATCCCCGTCACCAGGGCGAGCAACGTCGCGATGCGGCGAACCGTCCACCACGAGGGTCGTTGAAGCACCACGAAATCGTGCACATCTCGCAGCAGGATTTCGAACGATCCCGGCCTGATCGGTGACGCATGTTCCCAATTCGAAAGCGCTGGCAGCAGGCAAACTCCACTGAGCCTAAGCAAGCTCCCCACGGGCGGTAGCGACGGGAATTCGGCCACTGCCTTGTTTCTCAGGCGCGCCACGAAAAGCTGCTGATCCGCTTGCAGGATCAAAACGGATTCCTCCGGTCGGCGCACGCTATCCACCAGGCGCGCTTCCAATTGAACGAGCTCCGCCCCGAATTTGCCCGATAACAATTGAGTGATCGAAGCGCGCTCTGGTTTCGGTGTCGTAGCGTGGCCTAATAACCGAACTTGCGCCTCCTCCAGCACGGGATAAAACCCGCCTCCCGTGGAAAAACCCAATGCTTCCACCTCGTCTCCCGGCGAACATTCAAAGCCTGGCTGAGCATGGATCTGGATGGCTTGGGTCGAATCCTGAATAAAAGTCATCCCGCCAGGCTGTGACAAAAGAACGGTTCCCTGGATCTTGACTCGATGCCCATCGGTGCCAACTGGAGGAAATCGAAACAACCTGGCGATGGGCCAAACCGGTAGGGACCCGGGTTCAGGGGCCAGCTCTTCCAGCAGAATTTGTTCAGCCCCCTGCACCCCCAGAAAGTTCGCAAGCCATTGTCCGTTCATGGTCCGTTTCGTATAACAAACCCCTCTGATCCTGACCCTTCGGTCCACCAGTGGTGCGACCTCTTTTGCGCTAAACCCGGAAAGGATCGTGCGTAGCGAAGTTCCTTCCATTCCAAGTTCTAGATAATAAATATCATTGGCATGCGGCGTGACCGAGCGCACGATCCCCCGGACCTCCAGCCATTGGCTGTCGAACTGTCCCCCTTGCATTTCCGCTGCCGTCACTGCCTTTGGAGCAGGTAGTGGCTCTTTCCCCAGGACCTTCCAGGACCGGGCAATGACCATTGGCGCGAAGAATCCTTTGGAGGTTACCCCTTCCACCTCCAATATTTGCCCCTGTGCGATCGATGCATCCATCACCCGCTCGATATAAATGCCAGCCGATTGATCCTGCAAAATAACCGAGTGAAAACTCGAATCGGAATAAGTGACCACCCCGTGCAGATGGACTGGACGACCGAGCTCGGCCTGTTCGGGAGCAAGCCCGCGAATCGCGGCAGCATTGGTCAGAATGGAATGTTGGACAGAATCAATCGCAGGCGGGACCACGGAGTCGGCAAAAAGGCCGTTAGCGGTCATCGAAAGGATCACTGCTAAACAGGCAATGAAAACAGCTCGACGAATCGTGACAAACATCAATACATACTGCCCGCAAAATTCATGACGAGATGAAGGCAAACGGCTTCCTTCTGGCTGTGCACAAACCAATGCCAGGGCATAAGAATGAGCACGGGTTAATTTCTGGTATTGGAGTGGACCCTACAACGCAGGTGGTCTGTTGTAAAGTAGGCTCGCCGCAACTCTCGAAAGTCTCTCCGTGACTGTTCAACCCCGCTACGGTCAAACCAGTATTGAAACTTTCAGGACTTTCCTCCCATGCATAACAAACCCCTCACCAGCTCCTTTTCATGGATTCTAACTTTGTCTTTCTCTTTGATCTTGATCTATTTCCTCTCTGCGCCACCGGTGATGATTGCCGCCATGCGCCATGGTGGTGAGGCCGCTATTCCAGCCATTTACAGGCCGGTCATGCGAATCATCGTGAGCGATTTCGGAGGTCCCATGCTTTGGTATTTCAATCACGTGTGGCACGCCGATATCGTCCTCATCGGGGATAACGATCCCACTTGGCCAATGACCCTGCTTTACCTTGCTTTGGGGGTGATGCTTCTGGCTGCCATTTTCTTCCCGATCCTCAAAAAACTGACATCGACGTTGGCTCGCTCTAAACCTTCTCCAAAAGTTTTGCCAATTACAGAACGATGATTGCCGCTCAATCCTTGTGGTGATCCATGATTTCGTCATCCCGAGGGCAAATGACTAAAATGTCGCCCGGCTCAATTTTTGCAGCCAAAAATGTTCCCCATCCTTCCGGTTTGGGGCCTTTCGACCTCCATCTGCATTGTAATACAGTATCCTTTTGAATTAATCGAAACTGAGTGTTGTTACTGAAATTGGTCCCGCCCACCGTCTTAAAAAGAGTGGCCATTGTCCCATTGGTAGCGACAGAAAACTCGCGTGCTGCCACACCTAAATGGTTTTGGATGCAAACCACCTGTCGTTTTTCACGGTCCAGTATCGACTCTGTGCTGCAGAATAATTCCCTGAGATCGGAATGGGGAAACAGTATATATAGTTTCGAAGTAACAGGCGAATCTATATATTTTCGCCATTCGTCTGCAGCACAGTTTGAACAAACTGTCGCATAACTGAACATACAAAGACTAAGAAAAAACAAAACTCTCTTCACTTACGCCTCTATTTCAAATTTGTTAGTTGATGGGTTGACCATTAAAACGGTGAATTCGATGTAATCGGGCGAACACCGGAACGATATCTCTCTGGGAGTCCGAGTTGATATCTTACACGGATTTCATAGTCAAGAACTGTAGACTATTCTTCAGCATCGAACAACGAATTGCCCTGGCACACGGACGGCGAACTTCGACTCGGAGCCAGGCGCAGACCCCGGAAGCCAAATCAGCACACGAGCCGCATCGCTTGGCCCCTTCTCCGCAAGGCGTCCCTCATAAGGTTTGGACGACTCAATATCCTTCGCTATCAACCATCAACCGATTTCATCGCTTCTGAAACCTAATGAGTCCAATCCGACCAGGAGTCATTTTCCCTCAAAAACCTTCAAACTATTTTCAAGCGCCAGCACAAAGCCAAAAATTCAAAAACCGTCAAACCCCAATAAAATCAATACTTTTGACACGTTTCAAACCTACAAAACGACCTGAAAACTATTTTTGAGGTAGCCCCGTAGATGTCCTACCCCCCTTGCTACAATCGGTGCATGAATGAATCAAATCAGCTCGAATTAAAAATGAATTCCAACCTAAACCGACGCCCTTCCAAACCGCTGCCCAGGAATCGCGCCAGATGGTGGTTCGACCAAATGCGCACCGCCGTCAACAAAGCCTCACGATGGCCTGATTCCACCAACCAAAACACCGACTCCAACCCGCGAGCGTCGTAAACAATCGTAGGATACGAGGTAACGAGAATCAGATCAAAAAAATCAAACGACCCGTGCAAGATGAACACAAAAGAACACAGCATGGAATCCCCTCCTTCCTTCGACGCGATCTTACCGAATGAAGTCACGGACCGAAATCCAAACATTTCCAAATCCTCAAAACTTGCCAGCTCAGATGACCGTTCCCTAACTACCAGCACAAAACGTGAACAAACCAACTCCAACCCACGAGCATCGTAAAAATCCGTAGGATACGACGTGAGGAGTATCAAATCAAAAAAATCAAACGACCCGTGCAGGATGAACACAAAAAACAAAGCATGAAATCCCTTCCTCCTTTCCACGGCGCCTACGCAGCCTCACGCCACGGAGAATGCCGTTCCCAATGATAAGTCGAACCTCGACCCGAAATAAAATTGAAAACCCTTCACCATTGTCTCCAGCAAAAACCAAGAGATAATCGAGGGTGCAAAATGAAATAAACCCATAAGACCCGAACATGAGAAAACCAAAGCGAACCCGCGAGCGTCGTGAAAATTCGTAGGATACGACGTGAGAAGTATCAAATCAAAAAAATCAAACGACCAGTGACTGATGAACGCAAAAAAGCAAAGCACAAAATCCCTGTCCCTCTTCGGTTCTCACCAGGGTATAAATCCATCGCAAGGCACGGTAGACCAAAATCCCAACATTTCCCTCCCATGTCACTTTTTTGTCACTTCAGAGTGACAATTCATTTTGTCACTGATCAAAAAGAACCAACTAGAAAGTAAGAATGACCCAGCATCCAAAACCCAAACACCATAGATACCATGGACAACCTTAAATCAAATAAACCCCAACCAAATAACGCGAACGAACCAGGAAACCCTCCCAACTCGCCCCCTCCCTTACCTCTGTTGACTCCTGTAAAAAATTCCCCATCCCCGTCCCCGTCCCCACTTGTAAAGGAAAACCTCCGCCGATTCTTCCTTTTCGAGAAAAAAGTCCATCGCATCCTCAAAGATCTGAGCGGCTGCTTCAAACTGCTCCAGGTCGAAATCAACCACCTCGATAGAAATGATTTTCTCGCCACAATCCTTAATCCCGGGATGGGCGAAGTGGCCGACGCCATCCACCGAATGGAACAACTCTGCGTGAACCAAAATCCCGCATTCATTCCCGCCAAAGACCCGGGTCCCCGCGAGAACATACTCAGCGAAACACAGCAAAAATCCGATCAGGAAGCGAGCGACGAATATTTTAAACCAAAACCTCAACCTCCGATGGAAACCACAAAGGAATATAAACGGGATAGCTCCCCATCAGAGACCCCCCATCGAAGAAAACCTCACAAACCTCGACTCGAAATCCTAAGTTGGGAAAACAGAGAATCCACCCCATACCCGCAACTTCGGAACCTCCCTCCCGAACTTCTGGATTACACGAATGTCCGTTTCTTCAGCAAAGAAACCGACGCCTCCAAGCCCGAGAACAAAATGAGTCCGAGAATGAAATCCTACATGGCGGAGATCAAAAGAATTTACGACGAAAAAGACGAACGCGACCGAAAAGCAGCCGAAGCAAAAGCCCAGGCGCAATCCAAACCCTTCAGCCCCAACCCAGATTTCGACGATGCAAGGAACGCCGCATAACAACTGACAAATGAAACTCAAACTAGCGATAGGATCGTCCCATTTTTCAGCGAGACTCTACTAACCAACAGCAAAAAACGTGAGCAAATAAAAGCCAACCCGCGAGCATCGTAAAAATTTCGTAGGATACGACGTGAGGAGTATCAAATCAAAAAAATCAAAAGACACGTGCATGATGACCACAAAAAAGCAAAGCACAAAATCCCAGTCCTTCCTGGGTTCCGACCATTTCATTTTGTCGCTGAGCAACGGACGTTTCCCTAACGAACAGCACAAAACATGAACAAACCAACTCCAACCCGCGAGCGTCGTAAAATTCCGTAGGATACGACGTGAGGAGAGAAAAGCCCCCTTAGAAATGGGCGGCATATGGCCAATGAACTTGGTAGCCCGACACTCTTGCCCCTTTGTCCTCGCTCGCGCAGACGAGCCTAACCCCAAAGCGCCGAAGGTGCGAAATAACTCAGCCCAGGTCGTAGCAAAGCGA
>JAQGOY010000239.1 GCA_028293375.1 Verrucomicrobiales bacterium
AGGGCTCCACCCTGCGCATGGGAGTCACCTACACCTTCCCCGACGTCAACCACAATGGGATTTCCGACCTCTGGGAACAGCAGTTCTTCGGCATCGTTAATCCAGGGCGAACCTCAACCACCGATACCGATTCCGACGGGGTTTCCGACCTGCACGAGTTTCTCTCGGGAACAGACCCCAGCAACGCCTCTTCGCGTCTCGGTCTTTCCACCAGCAAAGGCAATAACTCCCTGACCTTGCAATGGCCCTCCGTTCAAAACTTTGCCTATCAGGTCCAGGGCACTTCGGATTTCGCCCATTGGAATCCCTTGACCCCATGGTTCATCGGCAACAGCCTCACCAATAGTTTTGTCCTCACCCAGGGCATCATGGGCACGAATTACGTTTTTCGATTGGAAGTGCGCCCTTAATATAAATTAAATGTTATTTGTATTTAACAAGCCTTACGGAGTGATTTCTCAGTTCACTCCCGATGGGTCACCGCATCGTCCGCTCAAGGAATTTGGCTTTCCGCCAGACGTCTATCCCATTGGAAGGTTGGATGCCGATTCCGAAGGCCTGTTGTTATTGAGTGATGAAGCTGACCTCAACCGAAAATTGCTGCGCCCGGAAAACAATCATCACCGCATCTACTGGGTGCAGGTGGAGCGAGTCCCCACCCCGGAAGTCATGGCAGCCTTGCAGGCCGGCCCCACCATACAAGGGTATAAAACGAAACCCTGTCGCGCCATTTTGCTCGACCCGCAACCGGAAATCCCGGCCCGTGTCCCCCCTATCCGGATGCGAAAATCAGTTCCAGACTGCTGGATCGAGATGGAACTGGTGGAAGGCAAAAACCGTCAGGTCCGCCATATGACCGCCGCAGTGGGGCACCCCACCCTGCGGCTCATTCGCAAACGGATCGGCAGTTTTGACCTGGATGAACTCCCTCCCGGCAAATGGAAAAAATTGGGTAACTCCGACCGGGAAAAAGTATTTAAAAACATCAATCGCGAAACTTGAGCGCAGGATCGCACTCACTTCTCCGCATGAGTCTGTTCCTTCAAGAAGCTCTTCACTGGCTCGATAAAGCGGGGGAAATCCTCGACATGGGGAAGATGCCCAATCCCCTCGAGCTGCACCAGTTTGGCGTTTGGCATCTGGCTCGCAGCCGCCTTTCCAAGCTCTGGATAATTGCCCAGCGTTTTAGCCACCTCCTCTTTTACCAACTCCTTGCCAATTGCCGTGTGGTCGTTTTGCCCAATCACCAACAATACAGGCATCTTCAACCGGTTGAATTCGTAACAAACAGGCTGGGTCATGATCATGTCGAACGTAAGGGCCTGATTCCAGGCCATTTTCGCATACTCCGGGCTTTTCATGAACTCTCCCAGCATATCCACCCAGCGACCATATTCGGGTTTCCACTTTCCTCCATAATAATTATCAGCTTCATATTTCTGAAGCGTATCGCGCGTCTGCTTCAACTCCTTTTCGTAAGCTTGATCGATGGACACATACGGAACTCCCTTGGCCCTCCAGTCTTCCAACCCAAGTGGATCAACCAATACCAGGCTGCGTGTTAGGTTCGGGAACATGAGCGCATACCGAGTGGCAATCATCCCACCCATCGAGTGCCCCACGATGTGAGCCGAAGAGATGGCCCGTGTGCGCAGTAATTGATGGGTATTCTCAGCCAGCTGTTGAAGGGTGAATTGATAATGCTCCGGCTTGGATGATTTTCCAAAACCAATTTGGTCGGGAATCACCACTTCATAACCACCGTCTACCAGGGCTTTGGCGGTTTGTTCCCAGTAAGCCCCCGAGAAGTTTTTCCCGTGCAGCAGGACTGCCACTTCGCCGTTTGGCTTGTCAGGAACCAGATCCATGAACGCCATTTGCAGTTCAAGCTTTTGGGACTTGAATGAAAAGCGCTCCACAGGGAAAGGGTAGTCGAAGTTCTCCAATTGAACCCCTGCGGCCAATAAACTATTGCAGGAAAGGAGCACCAGCAAAAAGAAGCTGCGAATTATCATAACAATCGGTAGCACGAATGGAACAACCACTCAACTGCCGTTCCTTTAGCAGTTATGGGGTTTATCTAACTCAGGGCTTTCCTGCGATATGCCAGGGCAAGCGGATCCAGCCAGGCTATAACAATCTGCGCACAAAAGATGTTCTCCTATTTCGTGGGGTTCAGCAGCGCCACACAAGTCACATGTTTTGGGATCGCTGCTCATTAAACTTAGGAATGGCAGCGGACGAAACTCAAGCCGCGTGCATGGGAACGAGCCGGGCTTTTAGCTTTTGGATGTTCTGTTCGATGGGGATGATGTAACCATTCGCCCCTGAAGGATAGGGAGTAGCCAAAAACTGGTAGAGGCCACCGAAGTCCCCTTTGATTTTTGGTTGCACATATTTTTCCCAGAACAAGGGAGTCTTGTGCATCAAATCCTCAGCACTGGCAAAAGTCCCGGCAGCAGTGGACCGACCTCCATTAAATTTTGCGGATTCCGCAAACTCCGCATAAAGGATGGGGAGTTTTTCGATGTAATCGCTCGCGGCCATTTGACCCAAGAGATCGGCGGTGCCCAGTGCAAGACCGGTAATCTGCTCGATTTCAGATTGGAAAGGGATCGACCGGAGATCCACATTCACACCTGTGCACCGAATCATGTTTTGGACGGATAGGATATCCTGAATCGAACAGTTGCGCTCTGACAAAAGTTCAGCGGCAAATTCCATGCTACGGTTAACATGTATCAGGGTGTACTTTGCTCCTGTCCCCTCGTTGTCGCCCTTCTTTTTGAGATAACCCGTATCATGAAGGAGGATGGCATAAAGTCCCAATTGGAACATTTTCTCTGTTAGGACCGGTTGTGCACCGCTTTGATGGCGATTAAGAAGCAAGCGCGCCATGCAAAGTGAGCCTTGCATGGTATGCTCCATATCGTGGTATCGGGCGTCGATGGGCTGGTAATCTTTGTATTTTCCGCTGAAGCAGGAAACAGCGATGGAAAAAGCTTCTTTGACAAATAAAACATCGGCAGATGGAAACATTTTGCGGTAAGCAAACTCCACTTCGCGCTGCACCGATGGAACGTGCCGGGTCTCCACGTCTGGGAACATGCATCGCACATTAGCAGAAGTATATAGGAGTTTGCACGTTTTTTTTGTGATGTTACAAATAATCCTGAAAATGAGTTTAACATTGGCTAGTATTGGCACCGCCATCATGCTTCGTGGAGTGACGGCCCAACACCTGTATTTCCGCTTCGAATCCTCTCAGGGAGGAGTCTGACAACTCGATTTCTATGGCTGGCCACCCTATTTCTTCAGTCGACCCGTCGCTCGAATCCAAGTCCAGAACCACGGGCGAAGTCGTGCGAAGGGTTTCTGTTTTCCTTACTCCTTACAAAGGAATGGCGATTGCCAACTTATCCTGCGCACTTCTGGCCCAGGGCTTTGCGTTCGTTTACCCCCGCCTGGTTCAATTTTTGATCGATGATGTGATCCAGGGAAAGAAAGCCCACTTATTCATCCCTACACTCCTTGGATTGCTTGGCGCTTTCCTCTTTCGCGACCTCTTCAATAGTCTCCGAATTCGGGTCAACAATGTTTTTGAGCAGAATGTCATCTTCGACATGAGGAAAGTCATTTTCTCTCGCCTGCAAAGACTCCCTATCGGCTTTTTTGACCAGCGGGCATCAGGGGACTTGATGACAAGAGTGATCGAGGATGTGAATAGCGTGGAACGGGTTTTGATCGATGGAACAGAGACCGGAGCCACGGCATTGTTAGCGATAGTTCTTGGATTATTCCTCCTCTTTTCGGCGAACCCGACTCTTGCCTGGTTGGGGATGGTTCCGATACCAATCCTGGCCTGCGGAGCTTACTGGTACACTTCAACGGCCCACACCCGGTACCGTGCCCAACGCAAAGCTGCCAGCGCGATGAATTCAATGGTGATGGATGCGCTTCAGGGAATTCGTCAAATCAAGGCCTACAATCGACATGATTTTGAGGATCAACGGTTGGCTGAACGCGCCAGCGAACTGCGCAACGGGACACTCGGAGTAATGCGCGTTTGGAGTATCTATTCACCGGCAATGGCCTTTGCGGGCGCTTTGGGAACTGTGCTTGTTTTATGGGTGGGAGGGCTTCAGGTTATCCATGGAGAGATGACAC
>JAQGOY010000252.1 GCA_028293375.1 Verrucomicrobiales bacterium
TTTCATGGATTGCCAAATGCCTGAGATGGATGGCTACGAAACGACGCGGACTATTCGCCAAAGGGAAGCTGAACATTTGCTGCCTGGCACAGGCAAAGTATACATCATTGCCATGACGGCAAATGCGCTCCAGGGAGATCGCGAAAAGTGTATTGAAGCGGGGATGGACGACTACATCAGCAAACCTGTGCGAGGAACGGAATTGAATGTGGCCCTGGACAAATGGCGTTTCCGTCCCAGCAGCCAGAAGTGACTGCAAGAAAAACCCCGCCGTGGGGCGTGGCCATGGTTGGTTTAGCAAAGTCTTTTTGTTTACTTCGTGCCCTGGACGGCAGTTCCCGTTCCGGATTTTCCAGTAGGATTGCCGGTGGCGGAGTTGTCGTAATTTCCGTTTGAGCTTTGGGTGCTGGAGTTTTGGGAGCCAGCGGCTTCATTCGCGTTGTTCATGCTGGAGTAACTTTGCGAGTCACTGGCATTCATAGCGGAATGATGATCTCTGCTGCAGCCGACGAGGGCGACAGCACCAAGGAGTATACATATGTAATTCTTCATAACTTTCCTCAATTTGAACCTTTGAAGAGAGGTTGCAATGAGAGCCTTTACCCAAGGCGAGAGTCAGGCGTTTTACTGTGTCGGGCGAATCCGGGGGGAACTAATGACCAGGCGCAACCCTGGGCCGAAGCATGGGGCAGAACGCGGCGCGATAGGCCCAGGCAAGATAAAATTCCATGGCTAAAATGGCGAAGGCCATAACCAGACCCGAAGGCGCCAGGAACAAGTGAAAAGCAACAATATTGACTATCACGGGCGCAATCATCGCCAGCGCCAGGGGGACAAATCGGTTGATCAAAAGAAGAAATCCGCAAATCAATTGAGTTCCAAAAATCAGTTTGAACATGTATCCGGAAGAAGCGAAGGCACCCATCAGCGCGAGCGCGCCTTCGGACATGGGTTCTTTAGGGTCAGGAATGAATTTATGAAAACCATTCAAGCCGGGAAGGAAAAACATGATGCCCATGAGCACACGGACAATATGTGGAATAAAACGACTGAAGCACTTTGGTTTAGATTCGTTACTTTCAGCCGTTGTGGATGGAGGCTCAGTTTGCATAAGAGTAAGTGGCACCGATTAATTGCTTAAATTAAACAGGCTTCCCGCTTCAACAGTCAAAAACAAAGTTGCACGTGGCATATGGTCATTCCCTGCGTTTTGATTTCCGGCGTTTGAGGATCAGCGGGAAGAAAGCGAATAGAACCGTCCATGCCGAATAGGTCACGAGGATATCTGACAACCGTGCAAAAAGATGGTCACTAAAGTAGGAAAGTGCACCTGCATCATTGGCATGCCGGGCAATTGCCAGGCCACCTTTTGCGAAATGATGGGCTATGGCCGCGCCCCCGAGGGCCACTTTCCAGGCGACGGCAGCGCCGCCAGTAGCAATCCATCCCCCGGCAAAGCCTCCTAAAGCAAAAACGCCGAAGGCGAGTCCGCCCAGAGAAATAACACCACACGAAACACCTCCAACGGCAATTCCCCCGAAGGCGATACCTCCAACGGCCAATACCCCTCCAATGGCGGAGTCGCCGATGGCGATCCATCCTTTGGCAGGAATGCGGCCCTGGCCCAGAGCGTTACCAAATTTGACGTGGATCAACGGAAAGCCGAGAAATTGCCAGGGGGAGCGGTATTCGTAGCCTTGATGATTGGGGACAGGCACGAGAGGCGATTCCTCTTCACGAATCCATTTCTGTCGGCGGTTGGCAAAGAATATTAAGCCGACGAGCAATCCTGTGTAGCCGAGGATCAGGGCGACCAACAAACCGGCAAACATTGCGGGACTGGTTTGAACCAGTTTTCTGGCATTAGCGATGATCATTCCCAATGCGGCGGTAAATGCGAGGGCGAGGCAAACGACCCACCAGGACATTTTGATAACGAAAGCGCGTTCTCTGGGAGAGTTTGTGGCATTGATGCTGGCTTTGATCCCGAAATAGCTTCCTAGAATACCAAGCACCGGCCCGAGCAAAGCGCCAAACACCCCCAGGCCCATCGCGGATTTTGCAATGACGGTGCCCTTGGCAGCGCCTGTGGCCATGGAGGCAGCAGTAGCGGAAGTGGTGAACGCCGGCAGAGCAGCGATGACTCCGAGAGTGAATGCTTTACCAGGACCAGAGCGCTGGAGAGTGCCTTCCACCAGGGAAAGGACGCGATCCTGCAATAATCTGCGACCGCGGAAGAGTCGCTGGCGGACGGCTTCTTCCGAAATCTCCAACGAGGTGGCGACGGCCTCCACGGACTGATGCTCGCGATAGAACAGAACCAGTGGTTCGCGATATAATTCTGGAATTTCTTTGAGAGATTGCCAAAGAATGGTTTCCTCCTCTTTTTGAATGACGTGGTCCGAGAGTGCAGAGGGAGCACATGGAATGTCTTCCAACAGCTCCACGGCGCCGGTTTCGGGATCGTGCTCGGTTTTGCGAAGCCAATTTCTGGTTAGATTGCGGGCAATGCCACAGAGCCAGGATTTGAGTTTTTCAGGTTCTCTCAGACCTGCGAGTTGCTTCCACGCGGTGAGGAAAGTCTCCTGGGCGAGGTCTTCGCTTTGGCTCAGATTACCGGTTTGGGAGTAGGTGACCGAGCATACGAGATTTTGATACCGTTCGACGATGAGCCCGAATGATTCGCGATCACCCGCCAGGGTTTTGGCTACAAGAGCAGGGTCATCCAGAATGTTTGCGCGTAATTTTTGATTTTCGAGGTTTGTCATATTACCAGCTAGTGGCAATAAAGCCGCCGGGTGTGACAGGAAATCGAGTGAGACGCTAAAACAAGTTATCGCGGATCGGGAATAAACTGCAACACCACGAAAATCAATTCTTTGATTTTGTCGTCGCCGGGCAGGACCTTGATTTGGGTGGAACGAACAATTGGATTTCCTTTTCCTTCCCATTTCAGAACCTGGCGGTCGGCGGGAATGAACGACGGATTTTTGTCTGCGGCAGGAGGTTCCTCTTTCTTCTCAGGCTTTTTCTTCCTGAAAAACTTACCGATGTTGATGCCGTTGCCCTCATCGACGTCGTCATCGGATCCGGGGTCCGTGGTGGTGTAAACCATTCCCGGTTTCAGGATCTTGGCGAGCTTCATTCCGAAGAGAAGATACTTTTCACCAGCCCAGGTGTTGATTAAATCGGTGGACCAGACACAGTCACCCTGCCAGCGAACTTCAGGAACATTCTCAGCGGAGTTCGTCACCAGAAGGTCGAGATGGATGCCGTATTCATTATCCGCTGCCGGGGCGGCGCCACCCAGGGTGAAATTCGGACGTTTTTCCAAAGAGGTGAAACAAGCATGGTCCCCCTGCCCTCCACCGAAAAAGCGATTGCCCGAGTAAAGCAGATTTACCTGGCCATCCTTCGACAGGCGTTTGACGAGTTGCGAACAGTCGGCATCGGTTGGATTTTGATCAAGATACGGTTTAAGGGCTCCTTTGGGAATGAAGCGGACAACGCCAAGAAGCGCTTCGACGGAATTTATTTGACCGGGAATGTTGGTGGACACCAGGGAATCGGGATCGACGAGGATAGCCTGACCATAGGAGGAGCGAACGACAGCAATGAGCAGCGAGACTACGCAAAAAACTACCATGGAGGCGAAGTTGGTAGTTGTGCGGTTTGGCATAAGGGGTCGAGGGAGTCAGAATTACGGCATCAGAGTGGGCCAGATGAGGAGCAAAATGGTCTGGGCTTCCTTGCTGCCCATTTCAGCGGTGGTAGCGTTGACGACCAACTCGCCGCTCTTGCAATTTCTGCTGCTACTGAAGGAGACGGTCTTATTTACGGGTAGTTCATAAATTTGGGCGTCGACAGGACCGCTTTTTGGGCTGAATAACTGGGCGAAATTCAGGCCGATGTCTGAGGCGCTGGAAACCATTTTGTTATCACCCGCCAACGCGCCGGCTTTTGAGGCGACGGTCGCGGCGCCGCTAATAAAGTTTAAAAATTTTTCCCCTTTTCTGCCATCGACAATTTCGGGAGACCACATGACGCTGCCCTCCCAACTTAAACCAAACCGTTCTCCTTCGAATGATTTGGCGAGGATTTCGAGATTCAAACCATAAGAGGTGACAGGTGGCAAAGGAGTGCCGGGCTTGCCGACAATCATCACGGGACGAGTTTCAAGAGCATCAAACTTGACCTTGCTTTTGTCTTCGAGACGCATTTCACGCGTTCCATAATAGAGGATGCTGATCTCGCCATCGGCTTTGAGTTTGTCAATGACCATGGTCAGATTGCCGCCGAGGTCACGAAAGCCGTCGAGGACCCGTTCGGGCTTGTTGGGCTTGTAACGGATGACCGAAACCTCAAGCGCGAGAGTTTTTATACTGGCAAAAGAGGAACTTTGAGTGGTGGCTGCGACAACAGCAGTGGCGGTTATCGCGGCGGGAGTGGCGACAGGTTTAGCGGCTTCCTGGGAGTAAGCGAGAAGTGGAAAGGCGAGAGTAATCGAAAAGAGGCAGCGAGCAGCCTGGCCGGAAAGATTTTTCATTATGGATCAAATAGTTTTGACACGGAGAACAGATTCAATGATAAAGCGTGCACAACCAACTTCCAACATAAAAAGTGGAAGGCCAAACAACCAAACCTAGCAGACAATTATGACTCCCCCACGGGTCTCCCAATCCACTCTTAAAAAGGGAATACTCACTGGCTTCGGCCTGGCAGCAGCCTTGCAAATGGCGACTGCATCTGATCTATTCCAAATCACCGCCACTTCACCCACGGTGAGCAGCGGGTCACCGGTCACGCTCGGCAGCAGCAGCCTGCTCGACCTTACAGACAAATTCATCCACGCCGATAGCTTATTCTCGCCCTTCAGCGGCTCGAATTATCGAGGTGTACTCAATTACGCAGGGGTTCAAAATGCCATTGTGTTCACAGTGAATAACTCTGGTCCGAATCCCAGGGCCAACCTGAGCATTCCCAGCACAGGATTGAATAAGTCATTTTCCGGAGCCACGCATGACGAACTCGACAAGAATATCGAAAACTACCTGAAGAAAGACGGGTCAGCCGAATACTCGAAATTTCTGAAGGCGATGAGCCAACAATCGACCGTGGCAGTGACGGATGGCAATCCGCAAAGCTCGACAGCGCTTTTTGTGACGCAAGCCTACCAGGAATTTGGACAAGAGGATGGACAAACCCGGGAAGAAAAGACTTCAGGCTCTTCTGAAAGCAGAACCACCCTTGGTTTCACGGCGGATGTGGGAACTTTCGATGCCAATGGGATCAAAGGAACGACTTACACCCTGCCCTTGTTCGCCAAGTTCAAATTGACAGACCGTGTTGGGCTGGCGTTCAACATGCCGATCAATTGGACAAAGATTGAAGGTGCAAACATTTTTGGAGGAGGTTTATCCATCGGCGTCCCGATAAAAGTGATCAAGAAGGAAAAAGACAACCCCTGGTTTTGGCAAGTGACGCCAAATGGTGGGGCCTATGCATCCGGTTCCGAGGACTTTCTGTCCGGCGGACTGATGGCGCAGGCGGGACTGACGAGTCTGCTTTCCTATGATTTCAATTGCTGCACCTTGTCCATGGGAAACCATTTCAGCTGGTTGCAAGGGGTGCCGCTGGATGTGGGTGACATTACTTTTGATCCAGGGATTGATCAAAAAATCATAAAAAACGGTTTAAAACTCTCGGTGCCACTCGGCCAGCATTTTGTGGTGGAAGGTTACGGGATCCATACCAAATTCCTTGAGACTGCATCAGTGGACCAGTATGCCACCTTTGGCGCAGAATTGGGTTACCGCCTCGCAGGCAAGGGAGCCAAGAAAAAATCAGGTTACTTAAAGATTGGCGCTTATACCGATGTTTCGGACAAGTTCAGTTCAGTGCACGCGCAGTTTGGAACTTCCTGGAAGTTCTGATTTGACGTTTTTAGCAACAAGGCCAGGCAAACGATGCCTGGCCTTTTTGCTTGAACTGATTAAGCCATTATTGTTGAAACTAATTAATTCAAGCTTTGATGTTTCGCTTCCAAACTTTCTCCATCGAGTAAAGAAAGCCCCTCCCAAATTCATCGTCGTCTTGATTCAGGCAAGGCGAATGCCACATAGGCATCCCCGGTTGGGGTTCCGAGTTTTCCACCGCCTGCCGCAGCTATCACCAGGTATTGGCGTCCGTTGACCTGGTAGGTGGATGGGGGAGCGCAGCCGACCCAGGGAAGTTTTGCTGACCACAATTCGGCGCCGGTCTGGCTGTCGAAAGCGCGAAATTTGGAATCGCGGGTCCCGGCGCAAAAAACGAGTCCGCCTGCGGTCACAATGGCCCCGCCGAAATTTTCAGTCCCCGTTTTCCCCTGCCCTTTTAATTCCTCGTGTTCGCCAAGTGGAACTTTCCAGAGTACTTTGCCAGTATTCAGGTCAATACAATTCAATGTTCCCCATGGCGGTTTGGTACCTGGGTAGCCATCCTGGTCGAGGAATTTGGTGTAGCCACTGAAAGTGTAACGGGGCCGCTCGGTTTTGACCTGTTGAATTGTGGTGGGACGATCGCGCAGAAGCAGGTAATCGATGAGCGATTTTAGATCCTTTTCTGAAAGGTCAAGCCGTGCGGGCATGTTGTTTTTTCCGAGTCGAACCATGGTAGTGATGCCGGCATCGTCCATGCGGTGTCGTATTCCCCGCAATGGTGGAGCGGTGCCGATACCCACGCGGTTCAGGCCATGGCACTGGGCACAATTGAGTTCGAATATTTTTTGCCCCTCGGTTTTCGGCAGTTTGGGATCGTCGGGAGGATCATCATCACGAAATACCGAGATGATCCAGGGGATATGGTTTGCGGTG